>CAZWJH010000157.1:0-2555 GCA_964634755.1 uncultured Clostridia bacterium | reverse complement strand
AAAAATGTGACATTTTTTGTTGTATTTTTATATGACATGTTTTATATTAGTAACACAGAAGGAGCTGAGTAGCCTATTAGAATCTAAAAAAGACTCCTATAACTGCTTTTGTCCCTGAAAAATTTGTTTTTGCTATTCCTTGATCTGTTTCGTCCCCGGGAGGGGAAGGATTAAAAATAGGCCTCATATATGTCATATTTGAACCACTTCCTTCTCTTACTATGATGTGGTAGACTCCATTTCCTAGGTAGGTTGAACTGTTGCTATGTTCAGTGCTATCAAAGGATGAAGTATACTTAGAAGTTGTTGTGTATCTAAAGTTACCAGATAATTCTTTGGGAGAATAGTAGGAATAATAGACACCTAAGAAAAGCCCTGTTGATTTTTTTATGTTTACGTTTAGTCTTAAACCTGCTTTCCCTCCGAAGGTATTTGACTCTAAATCCCATGCTTGAGAAATTTTAATTTCATTGTTTACGTATTCTTCTCCAAAAGTGATATTGCTATTTATTGTTACCGTGTAATTATTATCATCTTTCAGTTTTATATAAGAAACACCTACTCCTGCTTCAAGCTCTAATAATGAGGAAAGCGGAAATTTCCAATAAAGGTTTAGTCCAAATATATTTATATCATAATCTGTCGAAAAATTATCTATATTTCCGGAAATTGATTCTAAAATACCAGCTTCACTTTTTTCAAATACCCAGTTATCTCCTTGAACATGATTTAATTTGGTCTTTGTGTACTCTATTCCTAACCAAAGTGAAGAAGAAATGGAAAATTTTATCTCTCCTCCGAAGTTTCTAAAGTAATCAGGGGAACTGAAATTATAATCGGTTTTTGCAGTAAAACCCTGATTTTTCAAATTATTAAGTTCATCATTTTGAGCTGAATAAAGATATTCAAGGTCTCCCAGATTTGGTTTTGTTATTCCATAAATAAAATTTATTTCCACATCAGAATAAGCATAGGTTAATAGAATCCCGAGTAATGCCAAAAATAAAAGTACTTTAATTTTTCTCATGTTTGCCTCCTATTGAACTATCACAAAATTTGGTTTTATACTTTCAGCCCCATTTTTGCCAACGGCAGTAACGGTATAAGCTGCTTTCTTACTAATAATACCTTTTGGTATTATTATATATTTGGGTTGAGTCACATTTATTACTGCAATCATTATTTCACTGAATTCATCTCCCTTATAACTTCTTTCATAAACTCTGTATTCGGAAATATTGGAATCTCCTGTTGGACTTGCTTTCCATGTAATAATATCATAGTATAAATTATAAAGGAGAAAATTTCTGGTGGTTCGTGTTACACTGATTCCGAGAGGTGGTTTGGGCGCGTTTGGTAATTCCGAGGGATATATATTGATAATAGCACTTTCATATTCTATTTTATTAAATATGTAAATATTATTTGGTCTGTAATATCCATCATACCGGCCACTCCATCCCATATTTACATGAAAGTATTTATTTGCTCCATCTATTTTATATCCATCTACCACAACTGAATGTCCTGAATCATCTATAGAGTATATTGCCAGATTTACAGGTCTTGGAATTTTTGCATCTATTTCATTTCTTATAATATTAAACCATTGATGTATGTCTTTATAATTATAATATTCGTCATATTTTATATTTGTTGAATATTTGAAAAACATTGGCATTCTTTTTACCATGTAAGAAGGATAAGCTCCTGAAGCCTCTTTATCATAATCCATGTTTACAGCTACTCCTACATCAAAAAGTAATTTTGAAATAGCATCAACTTGCGAGGAGGGGCTAAATGCATTTATGGAATTAGGCATGTTTTGCCAATAATAAGAATGATTAAAATTAGCAGAGAGTTGTATTTGACGAGTTTCTGTAACATATGAGTGTGATCCCTGACCTTTAGGAGGATAATTCCAATATTTCATTATTTGTGCGAACGAAGTCGCGACGCACCCTGCAGGAGCTTTTGTCCCTTCAATAACAGGAGCATATTTATTATAAGGATTACTTTGATCCCATTTTGTTTGTAAAAGAGGGCCCTTAATAACCGTTGTTAATTTACCTGTCTTTTTTACTATTAAATCTTCTTTCTTTTTGACTATATATTCTTTCCAACTTGTTAAGTTTTCTTTTGTAAGAATTTCTAATTTTTTCTGTGGAAGCCGTTCTGCCTCCTTTATCATTTTATAGTACATTTTCTTTATTAAAGGTAAAAAATTACTATTTTCAATAGGACTTGAGTATGAGTATAATTTTACAGGGGGTAAAAATTGATAAGCAGAGAAGAACACATGACCGTAAGGATAAAGGTTAAAGTTATATCCTATTGTTATACCCTTTTCCTTTATTTCTTCAACAGAAACAATTTGCCACCTTACTCCCTGAATACCAATTTTTTCTAAAGAACGTATTTGTTGATTTAACCAAACTTTTGCTGCATTTTTTGCTTGAGCCAACTCTACTTTTTTCAAAGTAGCTGAAAACGAGAAAGTTAGGAATACAATTAAAAAAACTATCAACATTAGTTTTTTCCTCATTTCTCCTCCT
>CAZWJH010000156.1:0-2574 GCA_964634755.1 uncultured Clostridia bacterium | reverse complement strand
AGTTTTTTGGGAGATAACCCTTATTTAGCTGGAAGGTATGAGTATAATGGGAAAGTATCTAAAGTAACGAAGTTCGTCCAAGAAGCTGATATTTCATTTTTCAAAGATGAGATTAATGAATATATTTTCTTTTTAAGCAAAGATGCGCGTGAAAATAATTGGGAAAATAATGAAAACTACAAACATAAAAAAGAATTTTCAGAGGGAGTTAAAGGACTAAAGACAATTCTTGAGGAGTTGGAGATAGAAAGTGAAAAGATAAAAGAAGTTGATATTGAAAATATTTTACATTTTGATGGCAAAATAAATACACAAAGCTTTGTTAATAAATTATTTGTAAAAATAATTGAAGAAATCCCTGAGAATTCTGAATTAATCGTTGATGTAACTCACTCATTCAGATCTATACCTTTTGTTTCACTAACCGCTTTTAAATATCTCGGGAAAATAAAAAATGTGAAAATAAAACATCTTTTTTACGGGGCATTTGAAGAACTGGGGAAGATAAGAGAAATTGAGAAAATCCCAATTGAGAAACGAATTGCACCTATTATTGATTTAAAACCGCTTTTATTTTTAGAAGAATTCTCAGAAGGGGTTGAAGATTTTAAGCTTTATGGAAGAGTTACAAAGTTGAAAAATCTTTTTGGAGAGAACATTGGAAATTTGCTTTTAAAATTTGAAAAAATATTTATACTTGGAAACGGTAAAAAGATGTTTTATGGAGATGAGATACTGGGGTTAAAAGACGCTCTTGAAAAAGAAAAAATAGTGAATAATAATGATTTAGCGAAGATAGAAGAGAATTTAAAGAATGAAATAATAAGAGAGCTGAAAAAATATAAAAAGGGAAATATTTCCAATATATTTAAAGGAATAGAATTTTTAAAAGGGAAAAAACAGTATGTTCAAACAATCACATTGATAATAGAGATATTATTGACTCATTTATGTTTAAAGCATAAGTTTTATACTCAAGATGAGTGTATTTTAAATCCCCACAAGAGAGATACATATAGCAAAACTTGCTATATTATTGCAAAAGAAATTGAAAATGATGATTCTAAGTGGAAAGGTAGCGATGAGCAAAAGAAAAGAATATCTGAAGTTTTAGAGCAACTTAATACCTATGAAAAAGAGATAATAAAAGAAATTTACAAAAATTTTAATGAAATTAGAAACTATCTTAATCATGGAGGCTTTAGAAAGGAAATAGATATTGATAATTTGGAAAGTGTAATTGATAACGCTATAAATAATCTTAAAAAACTTCTCACCGAGGAGGAAAATTATGAAAAAAACGGAGTTTGAAATAAAAATAATAACACCTCTTTTTAATTTTGGAACTAACAAAAAAACGGAGGAGCTAAGAGCACAGTCATTAAAAGGTCTTTTGCGTTTCTGGTGGAGAACAGTTTCAGGGATACAAGAGAGCGAAAGACTTCTTGATAAGGAAAATGAAATTTTTGGCTCATCTGACAACGGTAAAAGTAAGGTAAATGTAAAAATCGAAATTATTAGTAATAAAAGGAGTAATTCGGATTTACCTAAACATATGGTGCCTGTTAAGGGTAAAAATTTTAAAATTAATATCCTTGATTATCTTGCTTATGGTCCTTCATCATATTCTAAAGAGAAAAAGCGAATGGTTGTATCAGATTACATAGCTACAGAGAGTGAATTTAAAATAGTTATTTCATCTTTTGATGAGAATTCCTATAGGGAAGCTTTAAAAGCCTTTTATTTACTTGAAAGATTTGGGAACATCGGAGCAAAATCAAGAAATGGCTTTGGCGGATTTGAAATAATTGATGGAGAATTTAATTATGATTTTAGCGAGGATATTGAGCAGGCATTAGAGAAACCTCTAAATCCATACACTTCTTTCTCAAAAGAAAGTAAAATTTACAGGACGAAAAAAACTTATGATTATTGGCATTCAGCTCTTTCTGAAATCGGAAAACTTTATAGATCAGCAAGACTTTCTCTTGAAAAAAAACATCAATTTTACAAAAGACAATACATTTCAGCACCCATTATGGATAGAGGAAGAAATAGAGCATTTCTTGAAAGGCATGCGAAATCGCTTTTTCTAAAAGTAAGAAAAGAAGATAATAGGTACAGAGGTTATATTATTTATCTCCCCTATAAATATCTTGAAAATAATCCCAAAAGAAGAGATGATTCATTAAGAAGGTATAATGAAGCTTATGAGGGTTTATTAAATGATATTAGAAATTCTCTCGAGGAGGTTAAATTTGTATAAAGCAATTTTCAAGCTCAAAACAATAACCCCTCTTTTTATGTATGGAGCTAACCAAAATAAGCCAGAAATAAGAGCATCCGAGTTTAAAGGGATGATGAGATTCTGGTGGCGTGCTTCAAGATATGAAAGTGATATTAAGACTCTTTTTCAAGAAGAACAGAAGATTTTCGGTGGAAGTGATGAGAAGATTGGAAAAAGCAAGATTAAATTAAAAGTAATTTATGAGGGGGATTCTGTAAATCAGAACCTTAAAAATTATTACAAACTTAAGTGGGGTTTTGATAAGAAGAAAGGAAAATTAATTGGTG
>CAZWJH010000155.1:0-2594 GCA_964634755.1 uncultured Clostridia bacterium | reverse complement strand
TCTGTTTTAATTATAAGTTTGATAGTGTTAGGGAGTGTTTTGTTTGTGGTGAAGAGTTTGGAGGCGGTTCCATCTGATTGTAATGAATATTTAACATGGTGTGTTTTGGATTATTGTCATGCAAACCCTGCTTGTATGGATGCGTGTCATGAGAATTATTATAAATGTTTAAACAGGTAGGGTAATTAGATTATTAAGAGAAACAAGGAGGCAACTATATAGTTGCCTCCTTGCACCTTATTTTTTGAAGGAGGAAATTATGCGGAAAAAAGAGTTAATTGTTTTTTGTCTTATTTTTTTATTTGTTCTTTTTTGTAATGTGTTAAAAGCAAGTATTACCTTAAAAAAGGTAATGACAATAGGTTCGGACAAACCTCATTATGAGTTTTTTCGTATTGATGAGGTTGAGGTAGATGACTATGGCAACATTTATGTGCCTGATTTCAAAGGCTGTTTTATAAGGAAATATTCACAAGACGGAAAATTCATAGCTGAAACCGGAAGATGTGGGCAGGGACCGGGAGAATTTCTTTCAGTTGATGAGCTTTGCTTGGGGGACGATAAAGTTTACGCCTATGATCTTCGCAGTAGAAGAATAACAATTTACGGAAAAGAGCTTAAAGGAAAAGCGCAATTTATAAAATTAAAAAAGGGAGAGGCTTATAGTAATATATTTTACATGAATGGACTTTTTTATTTTGTAAAAAGTTTAAGTTTAAATCCTGATAGAGCAGATTATGATAAAAGAATATTAGCGGCAAAAATTAATGAATCGGGGATAAAGCCGGTTTGTGAGTTTTTTAACCATTTTCCAGATTACTATAAAAAAGGGAAAAAAGACAAAATGGAATTAGCAATGTTATTAGGTTATACGATTTTAGAAACCGGATATAGCAAGAAAAGGAAGGAGATAGTAAGTGTGTTTAAGTATCCCGGAAAGAAACTTGTTTTTTATTATTATAGTAGCAAAGGTAAATTTTTGAGGAAACATTCCATAGAGCTGCTAAAGGGATACAAGTTGCCAAAGTTTTTACTAGAATTTCCTTTGAAATATCCTAAAAAGTGGCGAAATATTTTAGTTGATTCAATACATTGGTACAAAGACAAATATATTTTAACTCATTATATAGTAGGAGATTATAAAAAAAAGAGAGAAATGAAGAGAAAAGATTATCTTTTGGTAGTTAATGCCTCTGATGGCAAGGTTGTTAATAAAATAATCATAGATGAGGGGATGAGAATATTCAGGGTTTCAGGCGACTACCTTTATGCAAAAAACTTTAATGATGATATTGAAAAACTTCATATTTTCAAGATAGAGGGAATAAAATGAAAAGGAAAATCGGTTTTATTCTTATTAACTTTATATTATTTAATATGTTTTTTTTTGGAGCAATTGATGAGAATTTTATTTATAAACTTGTTGTTAGCTCAAATATAGATAAAACATTAGCTCAAGCCAATCACTCTTCTTATAATTACAGAAATTATGAAATTTCAATGGCAATAAGTTTTCACAGAGATATTCTGGAAAATCTTTTGAAAAATATAGAGATAAAACAAGAAGAAAAAGATTTAATTTATAAGAATATACAAACTGTATTGAAAGAAAGAGAATTTTCCTTGAAAAACAGGGAAAAGATATATTATTCAAATGAAGGAAGGAGTAGAATTAGTTATCCGTTTAAAGTAAAAAATAGAGTCTATTTTTTAAAAAATACGATTAATTTTGGAAAGAGAAGCTCAGGTTGTTCCATTCTTTTATATAAAAAGGGAGAAGGAATAGATGAAGTTAAAGATACAGTTTTTAATTATATTAGCTCCTGGAAAGATGACATAATCGGAATAATGGGAGCATGGAAAAAAACATTTCCGTATTACTATATTCTCAACAAAGACTTTAAAATAATCAAAAAGCTCAGACACAGAGGGCTGATATTTCCAAAAGACATAATAAAGAGAGGGGATAAAATATATTTTCATAAAAAAAGATACAAGAGGGGCGAGCCTGCTGTTGAGGTGTGGGAAAAAGGCAAAGTGAGATATTATTTTACAAGGGTTCAGAGCCTTAGGGATGAGATTGAAGAGGTTGCTGTTATGGATGATACAGTGTTTTCACTCGGAGATAAGTGTTTTTACATAAGTTTCACATATCCTAAGGATAATTTCATAAGGATTTACAGATATGGTGATTCGGGAAAAGTTTCGGAAATAAAGATAAATATGGATGAGTATTTCGGAGTACAGAAAGCATGGAAGAATTTGGATAAGCTTCAAAGAGGCATATACGATATAGCAAGTGTTAACGGGATATTTGAGGGAAAGAGGTATTTATACATAGCAGTTGGGAGAAATACGATTGACAGGGGAAGGGATACGGATTTGAGTGATTATCTTTATGTGTTGAGCAGAGACGGAAAATATTATTATGGTAATATTAAAATCAGATACGGAACACCTGTGTATTATGACAGGGATAGCGGATACTTTTATTCGGTAAAGACAAAGAACTATCCTGTGAAAGAGATATGGAGATGGAAGCTGGCGATAAAGAGCCGAGCAGATGTTGTCTGAAAAGTCAAGAGGGATATAGG
>CAZWJH010000154.1:0-2600 GCA_964634755.1 uncultured Clostridia bacterium | reverse complement strand
GGGTCAGCATTTATCTGAATCCCGCAGGCATAATTATTAAAAACCCTGTTGCCTTTAATCTTTGCATTATCAGAGCTGTTTGATATGTATATCCCGTGCTCTTCCTTTGAACCGCTTACTTCACAGTTTTCAACAATTGTATAATCTGAAAAATCAGTGAAAATTCCCCATTTGCCACAATTGGAAATTTTAAGGTCTGAAAGTTCAATGTGATTTGAATAACTCAGCCTAATTCCCGCCCTTTGAGAATTTATTATTTTAAGATTTGAGAATTTTACATACTCAGCATTTTCAAAAAAAATAGTGTCCCTTTCAACAGAGCTTCCCTCAATAATTGTTTTATCTCTATCTTCACCCTCTATCAAAATGAAATTGTCTTCCTCTCCTCTTTTGTCAATGTATATTTTTTCTTTGTATGTTCCGTTTTTTACTAAAATCTTTTCTCCTGCCTTCACATTATCAATCGCATGCTGAATTGTCCTCCATGGTAAGTTTTCCGACCCATCATTGGAATCATTTCCCGAAGGGGAGACATAGTAAGTCTTAACAATTTGATTATTATTTTCACTTTCATCATTTGAATCAGTAGGCGTGTTTTTGCAGGAAACAAGGAAAAACAACACAATAATGAGAGTTATCAATCTTATTTTCATTTTTATAAAACAAATATACAAAATTTGTTCCATAAAGTAAAAAATCTTTAACCTCTTATATTACGGTAATTCTCTACCATTTGATAAAAAAAATCATTCCACACCTCACAAAATTGTAATAATTTGGACAAATTTGTCGATTTTTTAAAGAAGGAAAATTTACTTACACAAAGAATAGCAATATCTCAAAAACAAATAAAAATTGGCATAGTTTTTGTAGAAAATATTATTACACATTCAAAGGAGGTCTTATTATGAAAAAGAGACTTTTAATTTGGAGCTCTTTTTTGTTTTTATTAGCACAAATTACATTTGCCCTAAAGCCAGATCTTGTTCCTTTTTCCCTCTCAGGACCTGAAAGTGTAAGAGCCGGAGAGAAAATATCTCGGGTAACATTTTCAATTTTAAATGATGGAGGTGAAATCGCAAAAAACTTTTATGTTTCTTTATACATTACCAAAAGTCATTCTACTTCACTTTCAGGAGCCATATATGTAGGTAAATTTTTCATAAGCTCATTAAACCCACATCAAAGAAACACTTACTCATGGTCAATTAACTATACTATCCCGACAAAAGTCAATCCAGGATACCATTACCTTGCTCTCGTCGTGGACTCATCCAATAGAATACCAGAAAGTAATGAAGCAAATAACCAGCGTTTTAAAACACTGAGAATACTACAGCCTTCATTACCGGATCTTGTTCCCTTTTCTCTTTCAGTCCCCACAAATTTACGAATCGGGGAGAAAATATTTTATGTGACTTTCAGAGTCGCAAACATAGGAGATAAAGCTGCCGGAAGCTTTTATGTTTCTCTTTATATTGCAAATAACACAACATCACTTTCAGGAGCACACTATATTGGTCGATATCTTATAAATTCACTTGGAGCACATAAAAGTAGAACCATCAGATGGGCAATTAACTATACTGTCCCAGAAAGCGTTCCTCATGGATACCGTTATCTTGCCATCTTTATTGACTCAAACAATAGAGTAGCGGAAGGTAATGAAACAAATAACAAACGCTTTAAAAGAGTAAGAATATTCCAACCTTCACTACCGGATCTTGTTCCATCTTATCTTTCAGCACCTGTAAGTGTAAGAGCCGGGGAAAAGATATCACGAGTATCATTTTCAATCTCAAACAATGGAGGCAAAACCGCAAGAAATTTCTATGTTCATCTCTACATTACCAAAACTCACACCCCCTCACTTTCAGGAGCAACATATATAGGCAGATTTTTAATAAATTCACTATCACCACATCAAAGAAAGACTTATACCATGGCAAATAATTATACTGTTCCCGTAAGCATTAATCCAGCATATCATTATCTTGCCATCTTTGTTGACCCGGATAATAAAGTAGCGGAAAGTAATGAAGCAAATAATAAACGTTTTAAAACACTAAGAACACTCCAGGCTCTATTACCTGATCTGACTTTTTCTTATCTTTCAGCTCCTGCAAGTGCAAAAATAGGGGATAAAATATCACAGGTAACATTTACAGTCGCAAACACGGGGGGTAAAAATGCCGGTAGTTTTTATGTTTCTCTGTATCTCGCGAATAACTCATCATCACTTTCAGGAGCTCACTATATTGGTCGATATCTTATAAATTCCTTAAGAGCACATGAAAGTAGAACCATCAAATGGACAATTAACTATACTGTGCCCACAAGCATTAATCCGGGATATCGTTACATTGCCTTTTTCGTTGATTATACTAATACTATAAGAGAAAGCAATGAATCAAATAATAAGAGACTTAAAAGAGTAAGAATAACTCAATAAAACCAAAGCTCTCTTTTTGTCCTAAGTTTTTGTTGCTAAAGCATTGCATTCAAAACAATGCTCAAAAACTCCGCTTCTTTCCACTCATCATTTCGCTCATCTGTCTCATAGCCAAGTCTCACAATAACAAGCTCTTTTTCAGGAATTA
>CAZWJH010000153.1:0-2616 GCA_964634755.1 uncultured Clostridia bacterium | reverse complement strand
TTTTCCTCTTTTCAAAAAATTCTCATATATTTTTTTGAAAATATAAAAGACAATCTTATTCACTTCTCCTTCTATTTACAGAATATCTTTTTTAAAAGATTACACAGGAAAACCCTTTTATAAAAAAATAGCTAATTTTTCATTTTATCAACCCATTCTTGAATTATCTTTTCTTTGTCACTTGAAGCTTTTATTAATATTTTTTTATTTTTCTTGTTGAGAATTATTGTAACCATCTTTTTATTATCAATATCCTCAACTACAATATCCTTTATATCCGTTTTAGAAATATACTTCATCCCTACCGTATTAATTGGGAAATATAGGCTTGTTATAACCCCCCATTCCGTAAGATAGTAATTAAAAGGTAAAATAAAACTAAATAAAATTATAAAGATTACTAAAAGTATAATTTCATAATAATTAAGAGCAAAAACAGAAATCAATATTAAAACAATAAAAAAACAAATAAACAACAAAATCCGCAGCCAGTCATCTCTAAAAAATATTGAGAATCCTTTCAAATAAATTTTCCCTTCTTTTTTAATCTTAGAATACTTACTAATTACTCCTACCAAACAAATTAAAGAATAGAATACAATGCTAATTAATATCCTTTCCATTTATTCATCCCCTTTATAAATTCCGAATATTTATATCCTGTAACAACACCTTTGATTTTATCAATTAACAGAATATCGTAACTATTTTTTAAAAAAACAAAGCTGTTTGTTTTATCAATTAAAATCGGAAATTTTATATTATTTCCGGCTTTAATTCCTCTGATAATTTTTGTTAATTTTTCAGGACTATTTTTCTCATCTGATACAAGAATTCCGACTGTATTTTCACCTATCTTCTTTCTGTTTATTATATCTACAACCTGACCAAAACGAAGAATACAGCTTCCACAATAAAATTCATTTACATCAATTAAAAGAAAAACCTTAATTTCTTTGTTTATATGTATATCTAATGAAAAAGAAAAGGAAGATAATAATAATAATATTATTATTATCAAATACATATTTCTTAAACTATTTATTTTTAATGATTTTATAAACATTTATTGCTTCTCCTCCTTTTCCTCTTGAAAAGAGAAAATTATATCTTATTACTATTCTATGAGAGCTTTCTGCCAGTTTTACTTTAGTTAAATAATCTCCCTTATGATTTAAGATATAAACTTCTTTTTTACCACTATAATCCCCTCCAAGAACATAAATCAAACCTTCGGTATCAATAGCAATATCTATTAAGATATACTCTTTAAACATACTAACAGAATGATTTCTAATCTTTAATTTTGCACCTTCTTTTTTCAAAAATGGAATACTTTTTACCCACAACTTTTTACCTGAGCTATCATACTTGATTATTTTGTTTTTTCCAAAATAAATCCTGATAAGATTATTATTTTTGTCAATATTAAAAACACCAAGATTTAAAAAAGAAAAAGATTTATACTTAACATTAATCCTCAAATGTTTGTTTTCCGGATTATTTATTTTCATAATATCATTTTCACTTATCCCCGGAGATAAAAGATAAAGCTTCCCTTCAGGAGAGGTTCTGAAAGACATTATCGGTATGTTTGTCTTAATTTTGTATTTAAAATTAAGATCTTTATCGAAAACTTGTATTCCCGGAAACATCTGTTGCGTTACATATATCTTTCCATTACTGTATGCTATTAATCCAGGGGAATAAAATTCTCCTGGTCCACTACCTTTTCTTCCCACTTTTTTTATGAAATTCCCATTAAAATCATATTTCTTTATACTATAATCCAACATATCGGTTACATAAATATTATCATTCTCATCAAACGTAAGATCTATCCATCTGTATAATTCACCTTTTTCACAAGAACCTATGTTCCTCACTTTTTTTAAAGTTATTTTAAGCTCTTTACTTTTAACATTAACTACAAAAATTATTACTATTAAAATGATAAATAATAAATATCTTCTTTTCATTTTCCCTCTCTCTTAATTTTTTTCAGCATTTAAAAAACATGTTTCCCTTTCCCTCCACTCCCATATTTTCATTATATTCTCACTTTTCCGGTTTCATATATAAACGGCAAAAAGCATACCCAATTGAACAATACGCAAAACCAACAGCTCCTAAACCAAACCAATCATCAATACAATCGGAGAACATATCTTCGCAGCTTTTTCCTTTTTCTTTGCAAAGGATTTTTGCGGAGAAACTACGAAAAACATAAAGGACAACAAAACAATTAAAAAAACACTTGTTATTCTTTTTTTTATCAAAATCCCCTCTCTCATCACTTATTTACTATAAAGAATGCAAAAGGAGAAACCAACACCACAAAACGCAGCATACGCAGCCATTGCACCAAATGCACTGGCACCTCCAAGAAGAGCTGCTATTCCGGAAACACCAGCTGCTATAAGACAATCTTCAAGTGCCCCCAAGCATGTTTTCGCATATACTGCTGTATTTGCTATCGTAACCATGAAAATTATCAATAAAACAAAAACTATTTTTTTCTTAGCTATTTCCTTTAACATTTCCTTACCTCCTATCTTATCTTAATTATTAATAAGTTTTCAGCTTCACAGGAGGTAGGGTCATGGTGGTTTTAAT
>CAZWJH010000152.1:0-2742 GCA_964634755.1 uncultured Clostridia bacterium | reverse complement strand
TTCTCAAAGAAAAAGGCAAAGAGGGAGGAAATTTTATATTTATTAATCTTTTTATTTTTAAAAACCTTAATGAATACAAAATAATTACAAAGTCTGAAAATGGGAAAACTGGTTATCTTTACTATGTCTGGATAATCTCAATAAATTTAGCTCTTCTATGCTTTATTATATTTTTGTTAAATAATCTTTAAAAAATATCACTATAACATTTAACTGATCTATTTCAATTTAGATACTCATATCCCTATCTTAAACAAAATAAAATCAAACATTTTTCCCTTAAAGCAAAAATTTTAGCTAATTTTTTGCCTACAGGCAAATTTTTTAGAATTTCAGGATAGAACACACTTAAGATTTAACTAATTATTAACTTTTTTTCTATTTTTAAACAAATCGTTCTATAACATATCACTCAAGTTTCTTTTGAAATTCATAAAAAAAGTTAAAATATGTTATGTATTGAATGATAAAAATAAGGAATGAAGCCGGAAAAAATAAGCTAAATTTATAACTTTTTAAAGTAAAAAACCCGTATGCAAGAAAAAGAAAAACAAACAAAAAAACACCTATGGCAGCAAAAAGGACTGATCTTTTAAGTAAAGTATCTTTGTCTTTAATTTTAAAGTAAAAATACATAAAAAATATCAAAAGAAAGATGGGATTAATTAGCGAAGGAATAATAAAAAAAACTAAGTTTCCAATTAGAGGGAAATTAAAAGTTTTAATTAAAATATTTAAAAATCTTATAAAATGAGTAATCAATAACAAAGTGTATCCAAATACGGGCAAAAAAGAAATTACTTTGAAAGGAGAATCAATTTTTTCCGCATATTCTTTAGTAAAATAATAGAAAAACAGACCAAGGATTAAAACCGATAAAATAAACAAAAATTCCGTAAAAGCTGCAAAATACACATTTGAAGAAAAATTCTTTCCAAAAACTGTTCCGAAAAGGCGGATTATAAAAATATAAGAAATCGCAATTATTGAATATTTACTTAATCTTTTTAACATTTTTCATTTCTTAAAAATGCTTTTAAAAAACTTATCAGATTATTAATTTAACACATTATTAAAATATTATCAATACATCTATATTTTACAAAGACACGCAAATTAATTAATCGTATAATTAGCAAACAAAAAAAATCGTTTTTTCAGTTGTTATTCGATTTTTAGGGCGGATAAAGATAAATTGACAGAGAATAAATTATTCTTTTATAATCAAAAATAAAAAAAAGGAGAAAAGAATGAGAAAATTAAGAAGCGAAAATCTTAAAAAAGTAAGAATTTTTGTTATTTTCTTATTTGTTTTAATTTTATTGATAACACTTTCAAGCTCTCTTTCAGCTTACATCTCCCCTAAAAAGATTGACAAACTTGTCAAAAGAGCGATGAAAAAGTTTGATGTTGTCGGAGTCGCAATCGTAGTCGTAAAGGATAACAAAATTTATCACATTAAAGGATATGGCTATAAAACCTTGGGCAAAAATAACTCTGTTGATAAAAACACCCTCTTTGCCATAGCTTCTAATAGTAAGGCATTTACAACAGCGGCTCTTTCAATTTTGGTTGACGAAGGGAAGCTCTCATGGAAAACAAAGGTTAAAGACATTATTCCAGAATTCAGAATGTACTCCCCCTATGTAACGGAAAACTTTATAATAGAGGATCTTTTAACCCACAGAAGCGGGCTTGGGCTCGGAGCAGGAGATCTTATGTTTTTCCCTGACGGAAGTAATTTTACAATTGATGATATTGTAAAGGTTTTTCAATACTTCAAACCAGTATCACAGTTCAGAACAAAATTTGATTATGATAATCTTTTATATATGGTAGCAGGAGAGGTGATTAAAAGGGTAAGCGGTAAGAGCTGGGAAGAGTTTGTAAAGGAGAGGATTTTCAAACCTCTTGGGATGAACAACAGTTATGCAAACTTTTACGAAGTAAAGGATAAAACGCTTTTTGCAACTCCCCATTCAAAAGATAGCGGAAAACTAATCCCAATCCAACATTACACATTTTCTCCCAAAAAACTCAATGGAGCGGCAGGTGGCATATATTCCTGTGTTAATGATCTTGCAAAATGGCTAAAGCTTCAGCTTAACGCGGGAAAATATGGAAACGGGAAAAAGCTCTTTTCATTAAAAAATCACAAAAAAATGTGGACAATTCATACTATTATGCCCGTGAGGTGGTCGGATAAAAGATACAATACTCACTTTATGGGATACGGGCTCGGATGGATGCTCTATGATGCAAAGGGAAATATGATAGTAACTCACACGGGAGGACTTCCCGGTTTTCTTTCAAAAACAATTATAATTCCGGATATAAACTTTGGTATGGTAATTTTGACAAACACAAGTCCGGGAGGAAGCGCACTTTTTTCAGCAATTTCAAAAATAATAACAGACAGTTTTCTCAAGTTAAAATATAAAGATTGGATAAAAGTTTACAAAGAAAGGACATCGAAAAAAAGCTCTCATGCAAAAGAGGTGGTTAGGAAGGTATGGGAAACCGTTGAAAAGAATAAAAACAAAAAGATTAATTTAAAAAATTATGAAGGCATTTACAGAGACAGATGGTTCGGAACAATTGAGATTAAAGAGAAAAACGGAAAACTCTATTTTAAATCATTCAGATCACCCAAACTTCAGGGAGATATGTATTATTACAAAGCAAACACATTTGTTGTAAAGTGGATTTACAGGGATATGAATGCGGATGCTTTTGCAAGTT
>CAZWJH010000151.1:0-2811 GCA_964634755.1 uncultured Clostridia bacterium | reverse complement strand
AAAGTCAATGGTTAGTGGAGGAGGGCTATAAAAAGAAAACTTATAAAAAATTTCTTATTTTATTAACTATCGGATAAAATATATTATTCAATTGAAAAAAGAGGTGAAATATGAAAAAAATCAAAATTACTATATTTTTTATTCTTTCTCTTACTCTTTATATCAATGCACACTCCGAAGAAATGATTATGAAAAGATGGGATAATCTTAAATTCGGAAATCACAGAGCTGTTGTTTATGTGGATAAAAAAGCCGAAGCTGTGGTTGCAAAGATTGAGTGGAGGAGAAGAGATAAAAACCCTGAGAAAAAAAGAATTATTGTTGTGGATTCAAAGACGGGCACAATAATAAATGAAGTCGTAAGGATTAAAGTAAACCCGATTTACGGCATTATAGTATTTAAGCCATACTCTGTTCCCGCCAAATATTACATATATTATCTTCCCTATAAATACGAAGGCTCCAAAAATTACCCCAAAACAGTATATCTGAAGGAGAGAAAACCTTTTGAGTCAGAATGGTACAAAAAATACTCTTCTTTGGGAAAAAATGAAATCTCTAAAATTGAAAAAGCAAAATTTTTAAAAATCGAGTCATCCAATGATTTTAATTCATTTACAGAGCTTGAAAGAATTGCTTCCAAGAAGGAAACAGAAAAACTTATAAAAAGATATAAAAATAACTCTTACCTCCTTTTTCCTGAGAAAAGGGATAATATTATAAGAATGTTTGATCATCTCCCATATAGATGGATTAAAAGAGGTCTGAGTTACAGCATATCACTTAAAGCTTTAAAAGGAGAATATCTGACTTTTCAGATTGCTGTTTTTCCTATTAAAGAGGATTTAAAGAATATCAACATAGAATTTTCCCCTTTAATCGGAAAAAAAGATACTATTTCATCCGAAAGAATAACATGTTTTAACACCGACGGGATTAATCTTAGCGGAAAAAAATTCAGCAAAAAGGTTGAAGTGAAAAAAGGAAAAGTTTTGCCTTTGTGGTTTGGTATTGATATTAAAGAGAATTTGAAAAGCGGGGTTTACTCCGGTTTTTTGAAATTCAAAGCTGAAAACAGTGAAGAGAAAAAAGTTAAAATCAATCTTTTTATTGAAAATGAGAGGATTGAAAACAGAGGGGATAACCAACCGCAAAAGCTTACAAGACTCAGATGGCTTAACTCAAGATTGGGCTCTGACGGAGAGCCTGTAAAACCATACACCTCCATAAAAAAAGAGGGAAGAAGAATCAGTATTTTGGGGAGAAAGATTATTCTTGGCAAGGGAGGTTTTCCAGAGTCAATAATAAGCTATTTTTCAGACACTCTTACAAAAATCACACCGAATGGAGAAAACATATTAAGAGAACCTGTTGCTTTTTGTATAAAGGGAGAAAAGATAAATTATAATAATTTAAAATGGGAAAAGGTGAGAAGAGGAGTTGTTGAGTGGAGCACTTCGGGAAAAAGTAATTCTTTAAAAATAAGGGTTAAAGGAAAAGCTGAGTATGAAGGCTTTATGGATTATAAAGTGGAACTTACCGCATTAAAAGATACAAAAATAGATGATGTACTATTAAAAATCATCTTTAAAAAAGATAAAGCAAAGTATATGATGGGACTTGGTTTTAAAGGAGGGAAAACTCCTGAAAAATTCCTATGGAAGTGGGATAAAAACAGGAATCAGGATTCCGTGTGGATAGGAGCTGTAAATGGTGGACTTCAGATTGCCGTAAGAGGTAAAAATTACATAAGACCGCTTAACACGAATTTTTATCATTTAAAACCACTAAATATGCCTGTGTCCTGGTACAATAATGGTAAAGGTGGCTTTGAATTAATTAAAAAAAGTGATTCTGTCATAGCTAAGTTTTTTAGCAGAAAAAGAGTATTGAAAAAGGGAGAAACGCTTCACTTTTACTTTTCCCTTTTAATCACCCCATTTAAAACAATCAATACAAAACAGCACTGGAAAAACAGATACTTTCACGCTTTCAAACCTCTTAATTATATAAAAAAGATGGGTGCAAACATTATAAATGTTCATCATGCAACAGAGATAAATCCTTTTATAAATTACCCGTTTTTAAGACCTCGTAAAATGAAAGCATATATTGACAAAGCCCACAAAAGAGGAATGAAAGTTAAAATTTACTATACTGTAAGAGAGCTTTCCAATCATGCTCCCGAAATTTTTGCTTTGAAGTCATTGGGAGGTGAGATCTTTGCCCCGGGTAAGGGAGGAGGACCATCGTGGCTTGTAGAGCATTTTGGTAGCAATTATATTGCAGGCTGGTTTGTTCCAAAGTATGAGGATGCTGCAATTATTAATAATGGGCAATCAAGATGGCACAATTATTATATAGAAGGCTTAAACTGGCTTGTTAAAAATGTTGGTATAGATGGTCTTTACATAGATGACATAGCTTTTGACAGAACAATTATGAAAAGAATAAAAAGAGTCTTTGAAATGAATGGGAAAGAGGCAATAATAGATGTCCATTCTGCCAATCAATACAATCCGAGAGATGGTTTTGCAAGCAGTGCAAATCTATATCTTGAACACTTTCCTTTTATTGATAGATTGTGGTTCGGAGAATATTTTGATTATGATTCCAATCCTGACTATTGGCTCATTGAAATTTCCGGTATTCCGTTTGGCCTGATGGGAGAGATGTTACAAAACGGAGGAAATCCTTACAGAGGAATGCTATACGGTATGACAGCAAGGCTTCCGTGGGCAGGAGACCCCCGCCCGTTGTGGAAATTATGGGATGATTTCGGTATTGATAAAAGTGAAATGATTGGCTATT
>CAZWJH010000150.1:0-3082 GCA_964634755.1 uncultured Clostridia bacterium | reverse complement strand
GCGAGTCCTCCTCCGATGACTATGACCTCTTTACTTTTCATCCTTTTCTTCCTCTTTATTCTCCTTTTTATATCCGCATACAGGGCAATAAGTCTCCTTCTTTGATTTTAAAAGATAATCCCATCCGCATTCGGGACACTTTTCATCAACAGGCTGGTCATTTGTTATGAATTTGCACTTGGGATAAAGAGAGCAGCCGTAAAAGTATCCCCTTCTTTTCTTATATCTTCTCTTTACAAGAACTCCGCCGTCTTTGTTGGGACATTTGTAGTTTGTCTTTTCCGAATTTTTCTTTATGTATTTGCATGTGGGATAATTGGAGCATGCCAAAAATCTTCCGTATTTTCCCTTTTTCCATACAAGAGGTGCCCCACAAAGAGGACACTTTTCATTTGTTTCCTGAACCGCTCCCACATAGGATTCAGTGTATCCGCAATCAGTATTGGTACACTTGTAATACTGCCCGTATCTTCCGTTTTTAAGCACCATCTCACTTCCGCATTTCGGACACTTTTTCTCTGTTTTAATTCCCGAGCTTCTGACATATTCCACATTTTTATAAGCTTTCTCAAGCTCATCCGATAAAATGGAGTAAAACTCCTTTATGGAATCATTCCATTTGAGCTTGCCTTCACTTATCTTATCAAGTTCCTCTTCCATTTTTGCGGTAAAATCATATGTCATAAGTGTCGGGAAATTCTTTTCCAAAAGCTCCTCAACAAACATCCCGAGCTCTGTCGGATGAAAGAATCCCTTTTCCTTTGTAACATAGACCCTGTTTTGAAGTGTGGAGATAATCTGACTGTATGTTGACGGTCTTCCGATATTCTTCTCTTCAAGAGCTTTTACAAGCGTTCCCTCGGTGTATCTCGGGGAAGGTTGGGTAAAGTTTTGCTTTAGCTCAAGCTCATGAAGTTTAAGCTCCTCTCCCTTTTCCATTTTTGGTAAAACAGTATCTTTGCTGTGGCCCACTATCTTCAAAAATCCATCAAAAGCTATTATCTGCCCGCTTGCCTTAAAAAGATAATCTTTTGCCTTAATCCAGACTTCAGTCTCATTTATCTTTGCCGAAGCCATCTGAGATTGTAAAAATCTTTCCCAGATTAGTTTGTAAAGTTTATACTCATCATTGCTTAAAAATGGTTTTACCTCTTCGGGAGTAAGCTTTATATCCGTGGGCCTTATTGCTTCATGGGCATCCTGAGCCTTATTCTTTTTTTTGTAAACTCTCGGTTTGGGAGAAAGATAATCCTTACCGAATTTATTTTCAATAAAAGCTCTTAGCTCATTCATTGCAATGGGGGAGACTCTGAGAGAATCGGTTCTCATATATGTTATAAGTCCCATCGGACCTCTTTCTCCAATCGGAATACCTTCATAAAGCTTTTGAGCAATCATCATTGTTTTTTTAACTGAAAATTTGTAAGTTTGGAAGGCTGCTTGCTGTAAAGATGAGGTGATAAAAGGCGGAAAAGGATTTCGAGTTTTCTTTTTAAGTTTGATCTCATCTACTATAAAGGGAGAGTCCTTTACCTCTTTTTCAATCTTTTTTGCGGATTTTTCATCGGGAATTTCAATTTTTTTATTTCCCTTTTTCTCCAATTTTGCGGAAAATTTTTGCTCCTGCTCTTTTTTGGAAAGCTCCGCCTTTATTGTCCAGTACTCTTTTTGAACAAAAGCCTTTATCTCCCTTTCACGATCACAAATCATTTTAAGGGCAATTGATTGAACCCTTCCCGCGGAAAGGCCACCACTCACCTTTTTCCATAAAAGAGGAGAAATCTTATAACCCACAAGTCTGTCCAAGACTCTTCTTGCTATCTGAGAATCCACTTTTTTAAGATCTATGTTTGTGGGATTTTTAAATGCCTCTTCAACTCCTCTTTTGGTAATTTCATTCATCAAAACTCTTTTGATGTTTGAGTTAATGTTTTTTAACTCTTCATAAAGATGATATGAAATGGCTTCTCCCTCTCTGTCAGGGTCTGTTGCAAGAAAAATTTCGTCAGCCTTTTTTGCAGCTTTTTTTATCTCATCTATGACCGATTTTTTATTTTTTATTATTTGATATTGAGGCTCAAAATTATTTTCAATATCTATTCCCATCTTTGATTTAGGAAGATCCTTTATATGACCCTTTGATGCTTTAACTGTGAAATCCTTGCCCAAATATTTATTAATGGTTTTTGATTTTGAGGGAGATTCTACTATGACTAATTTTTTACCCATTATTTACAACTCTTTTTTTCAAGTTCTTTTAGCTTTTTGTAAACAGCCATCTCATCTTTTGTCACTATCATTCCGCTATTCTTTTGTGTTCTGTAAAGGCTTTTAATCCTGCTCATATCTATTTTAAATCCTAATTTTCTGAATGCTCTCTCAACACATGGCTTTTTCTCCATAATTGTTTCATAGCTTATCACTATACTTTCGGGTATATTTTCATAAGCGGCTATTATTGCATTATTGTTCTCAAACCAGCTTAATTTGAATTGGGAGATTCCTCTTCTTAACATACTTGCCTTTGAGTCAGCAGGATTTCTGAAAATAAAAACAGCTTTAAGGTTTTTTCTTCCGATATGTCTGTAATAAAAAATTGCAGGGATAAGCACAATCTTAAGCCCGCTCCATCCCTCATACTCATTTAAAAGTTTTACGATTTTATTCAAATCCCTTGTGTTTTCCTCTGTCATTGCCTGCTCTATAAGTCTTTTTGACAACTCTTTTTCAAGAGAATATTCGTAATACCCCTCTTTATTATAAATATCTTTTCCTATATCAGATAAAAATTTTACTCCAGCGCTTTCAAGGAGCTGACATGCAAGGGAGGTTCCGCTTCTCGGATGTCCTCCGACTATAACTGTTTTACCCAATTTTTCGGGCGTAAGCTCATCCTTCTTTTTTTCTTCACTCATAGTTACCTCCATTGACTTCCATCTTTAAAGAAAGAGTATTATAACATAATAAATTTTATATTTCAGTTAGATTTTTTTTAATGGAAAACAATTCTTATAATTTAAAGACTCAAAATTTAGTAAAATCGTTTGACAAAGTTTTTTTATAGTGGTAAAAAAATATTTTG
>CAZWJH010000149.1:0-3181 GCA_964634755.1 uncultured Clostridia bacterium | reverse complement strand
GAAATACTTGATGTTATTACCCTTTTCAAGCACAAAATTTTTCGGGACAGTAATGGAAACTTATTTATTTGCTTTTGCAAAAATTTTTTTATAGATGATATAATATTCAATATTGAAAAGTGGAGGTTTTAGAATGATTAATCAAATAAAAACAGTTTTATTATTGGGACTTTTGACTGGATTCTTTATCTTTTTGGGAGGTGTTTTAGGAGGGAAAAGCGGTCTTATAATTGCCCTTGGTTTTGCTGCTCTTATGAATTTTGGGGCATACTGGTTTTCCGATAAAATTGTTCTCAGCAGATATCATGCTCAGCCAATAACAAGAGAGGATGCTCCAGAACTTTATGATATTGTGGAAGAGCTTTCAAGAAATGCTGGTCTTCCCATGCCAAAAGTTTATGTAATTCCGGAAGATTCTCCCAATGCCTTTGCAACGGGAAGGAACCCTAAACATGCAGCAGTAGCTGTGACTACCGGTCTTTTAAAGCTTCTTGATATGAGGGAGATAAAAGGTGTGCTTTCACACGAGCTTTCCCATGTAAAACACAGAGATACTTTAATTTCAGCTGTTGCTGCGACAATAGCCGGTGCTATTATGGTATTGGTAAGAATAGCTCAATTTTCCGCTCTATTCGGATTTGGTGGGGATGATGATGATGGAGGAGGGATAATAGGACTTTTGTTTTTTATAATTGTAGGTCCTATTGCAGCTCTTATAATACAAATGGCAATTTCAAGATCAAGAGAATATTATGCTGATGAAGAGGGAGCTAAAATTTCATCTGATCCCCTTGCTCTTGCGACAGCCCTTTCAAAACTTGATGCCTATTCAAAAAGGATTCCTATGGCAAGTGCAACAGAGACAACATCTCATATGTTTATAGTAAATCCATTTAGCGGAAAATCTCTTTCACGGCTTTTTTCCACCCATCCTCCTATTGAGGAGAGAATAAAAAGATTGCAGGAAATGGCGAGAATTTGAAAAATGAAAAATAAAAGAGTCAAAAGTCATAAGTCAAAAGTAGAAAGAGGGGAAGAACTGAACATTTATCACAGTGTACAAGGCCGAGCAGCCGAGCAGCCGAGCAACCGAGCAGCTAAACAGAAGGGTAAAGGTAAAAAAAGAAAATTAAATTCGGTTGCTTTAATCAATGGTAAAATTATTTTGAGACAAGGCAGCTTTAGAAAAAGCTTGGAAGCTTTGAAGCTTGAAGACTTCAAAACTTTGGAAAATGGTTTTAAAGGAGAGCGGTATGATTTCCATTGAATTAATAAGAAAAGATCCCGAAGTTGTTAAGAGAGCTATGAAAGAAAGGGGAGTTGAGATTGATATTGAAGCGATAATTTCTCTTGATTTGGAAAAAAGAAAGATTCAAAAAGAGCTTGATGATCTTAAAGCGGAAAGAAACAAAGTATCAAGACTTATTGGTCAATACAAAAGAGAGGGGAAGGACACAACCGAACTTTTTAACAGTATTAAAGGTAAAGGAGAGAAAATAAAGGAGCTTGAAGAGAGTTTGAAAAGGAGGGGAGAAGAGCTTGAAGATCTCCTTTACAGGATTCCTAACATTCCTCATGAAAGTGTTCCGGTAGGGGAAGATGAAACTTTTAATAAAGAGATAAAAAAGTGGGGGAAAATAAAAGATTTTGATTTTGAACCTTTACCCCATTGGGATATAGGAACAAGACTTGATATTCTGGATTTTGAGAGAGCTTCTAAAATTGTCGGAGCAAGATTTGTAGTCTATAAAGGTCTGGGAGCTAAGCTTGAAAGAGCATTAATAAATTTTATGCTTGAAACTCATATAGAGAATGGTTATACTGAAATACTTCCTCCCTTTATTGCAAAAGCTGAATCTCTTTATGGCACAGGAAATCTTCCTAAATTTGAAGAAGATCTTTTTAAGCTTAAAGGTATTGATTGGTATCTTATCCCCACAGCTGAGGTTCCCCTGACCAATCTTCACAGAAATGAAATTTTGGATGAAGAAAAGCTTCCGATACGGTATGTTGCTTATACTCCCTGCTTTAGATCAGAAGCAGGTTCTTACGGAAGAGATGTAAGGGGGATAATAAGGCAGCATCAATTTAACAAAGTTGAGCTTATGACCTATGCTTATCCTGATGATTCTTACAATGAGCTGGAGTCCCTTACGAAAGAAGCAGCAAAAATATTGGAACTTTTGGAACTTCCTTATAGGGTTATGGCATTGAGCACAGGAGATCTTGGGTTTTCATCCGCAAAAACCTATGATCTTGAAGTCTGGATGCCGGGTCAAAACAGATATCTTGAAGTATCTTCCTGCTCTAATTTTGAAGATTTTCAGGCAAGAAGGGCAAAAATAAGATATAGAGATAAAAAGGATAAAAAAAATAAATTCGTTCATACTTTAAATGGTTCTGCTCTTGCTGTTGGAAGAACAGTGGCTGCAATTCTTGAAAATTATCAGACTAAAGACGGAAGAGTTGAAATTCCTGAAGTACTAAAACCTTATTTTAATGGCAGTGAGTATATAGGGGACTGATGTAATGTTTATTTATGAATCAAAGGGAATATCTGTAGATGGGAGAGTTCATTCTTTCAAAATTATGGGAAAAAACATGGAAGATGCGAAGATTGTTTTAAGAGAAAGAGGGCTTTTCCCTTTAAGTATAAGATTTTCCGAAGAAAATATTAAATACATAACAAAAATAAAAAAAGTTTCTTCAAATGAAGTTATTAATTTTAACAGAGAGCTTTACTCCCTTTTAAGAGCGGGTTTACCTCTTTTAAAGTCACTTTATATTATAAGGTCTAAAGTTGAAAATCCATATTTTTCAATTATTCTTGATGAGATAATTTCGAAAGTTGAAAAAGGGGAAGCTTTTTCCGAAAGTGTTAAAAAATTTTCCGATATTTTTGGTATTCTTTACTCCTCAATTTTAAGTTCGGGAGAAAGAAGCGGGAGTTTGCCAAAAGTCATATTTGATTATAATGAATATCTTAAAAAAACAGAGCAGATGAAAAAAAGGATAAAAAGAGCTCTTATTTATCCGTCTTTTGTATTCACATTTTCATTATTAGTTTTTACTTTTATTATGGTCTATATAATTCCGAGATTCGCAAAGTTTTATGAAAATTTTGACGCCTCTTTGCCTCTTTTGACTCAATTTACAATAGGTGTTGCAAAATTTATGAAAA
>CAZWJH010000148.1:0-3253 GCA_964634755.1 uncultured Clostridia bacterium | reverse complement strand
TTGTGCATTATTATGGCGAAATAATGGCTCTTTTGACTGCCTTTTGCTGGGCTTACAATTCTGTTGTTTTTGCGGATGCCGGAAAAAGGGTGTCCTCTTTAACTGTAAATAGAATGAGGCTTTACATTGCCTTTTTTTCACTTTTAATCTTCCATTCTTTATGTTTCGGGGAGATGTTTCCTCTCTTTTGTGATTCAAGAACATACTTTTACCTTGCTCTTTCGGGAGTTATTGGATATGTCCTTGGTGATTCGTTTCTCTTTGAATCATTTCTGATGATAGGCCCAAGGTTATCAATGCTTATTATGACAAGCTCCCCTGTTTTCAGCACAATCCTTGCAATGATTTTTTTAAAGGAACATCTGAGTATTTCTCAGATAGTTGCAATTTTTATTACCATTTCAGGGATAGGATGGGTTGTTTCAGAAAAAAATAGTGAAGATAAAAACAAAAGGAACAAAAAAATTTTTTTAGGTGTTTTATTTGCTGTTATAGGTTCTATTTCCCAATCAGCAGGACTTTTGTTTTCAAAATTAGGGCTTGAGAGCGGAATATCCTCGATTTCAGCTAATTTCATAAGAGTCTCAGCTGGAATGTCTTTTGTGTTGCTCTATTCAATAATAGGGAAAAAACTCGCAAAGGATATCAGAAAGATGAAGAATAAAAGAGCTTTAATTGAAATAGGTTCGGGAACAATTTTGGGGCCTGTTATAGGTGTTATTTTTTCACTTGAAGCGATAAATCATACGAGCATCGGAATTGCTTCTACACTAATGTCTCTTTCTCCTGTGATTTTAATCCCCGTATCATATTATCATTATAAGGAAAAAATCACATGGCGTTCAATTTTCGGAACACTTCTTGCCGTTTTTGGTGCCTCTTATTTGTTTTTTTCATAGGATATAAATTTACTACCATGTGATTTTTAAGTGTTTCTTATCGTGAGTTAAAGTTCTGTGTTTAAGAATTTTCTTGCTAAAAAGTCGCGAAAGAAATCAGGGCAACTCTAAAATAAGCCATTAAGATACAAGTACTCAGCCGAGCAACTGTTTAGGACAGGATATCGGACCAAATATGAAAACCTTTGACGCTGCAAATTCCATATTTCCCCTTGCCGAAAGGTGAAAAAATGCTATAATAAAAGTGGAGGGAGAAGATGCAAAAGGATGAATTTACTGTTTTAATAGAGAAAGATAAAGACGGATGGTTGATAGGGAGCGTTGTAGAGCTTCCGGGCTGCCATACACAGGCAAAGAGTTATGATGAGTTGATGGAAAGGATAAAAGAGGCAATAGCTCTCTATTCTGAGGTAAGGGGCAAGAGAGAGAAAAGTACGGAATTTTTGGGTATCCAGAGATTAACCATTCAAAATGCCTAAATTGCCAATACTAACCGGTAAGGAGTTAGTAAAGATATTGAAAAACATGGGATTTAAGGAAATAAGACAGAGAGGAAGTCATATTTTTATGGAGCATGAAGACGGGAGAATAACAATTATACCGATTCATTCGGGTGAAAATATGGGAAAAGGTTTATTAAACAAAATAATAAAAGAGGATTTGAAAATTACAGTGGAAGAATTTATTAAAATACTTAAGGAATATTAAAAAACTGTCAACCTATTTTAGGACAAGACAATATTTATGAAGGATAAAAGAGCCCGATAACAAAAATCCCCAACAAACAAAAGTAAATTACCCGGAAACAAAAAATCAAAAAATGTAGAGGCGATTCACGAATCACCCTGGAAAAACAAATCATCACAAAACAAAATTTCAAAAATCAAATATTTAATAACAACAATAAACAATGTAGGAGCAGAATCCATTTCTGCCCGGAAATATGAATATAAAATCCAAACAGGCGGATATGAAATCCCCCCCTACAATGGTTTGAAAAATCATGGAAAATATCAAAAATTATTATGCGTGTAATTCACGAATTGCTTATTAAATCTCTTCTTCTCTAACCACAATATGATTGTTTTTCAAATAAACAATATAAAAGGATTTTGAGTTCTCAGCTAATTTAATGTATTTTAAATCATAATTTATTTTAATTTCCCGTCCTCCGCTTGTATAAATGAAATATTTTTTATCTTCTTTAACCCACAGAAGCCATCTCCATTCAGAGTTTTTATAAGAAAAATCAAAATATTGTGTGAATTTGTAAGGTCCTTTTTTAACCCCGTCGCTTGTTAGAACATAGACTTTGTGGTTCTTATAAACAAATGCAATCCAAACATTGGAATTTTCAATAAGAAAAGGATCTACAAATTCATAAGGGCCTATTCTTTTCCCTCCATTTGTCACCATATACCAATCATCGTAAGACTCTGTTTGTGCGACCCATTTACTTCCGTCAGAGGAAAGATCAACATACAAAATATCATCAAAGGGTCCTATTTCCTCTCCCTCGCTTGTTAAAATAAAATATCCCTCATCTTCCTCTTTTTCAACACCTACAGCCCACCTTGTACCATCCGATGAGATTTCCGGACTAAAGCTACCTGAAAAAGGACCTATTTTTCTACCATCACTTAATAACACATAGGATTCTTCGGATGTTCCTATTGTAGCTATCCATCTCTTACAATCAGAGGAAAAATTTATGTGAAAATCGATAACATGGTATTCTTTATAGAGATTTTTGATTTTTTCAATTTCCTTGATTTTACCGCATTTCAGTATGCAAAATCTGTTTCTTTCAACAGACTCCTCTCCCCCCCTTACAAAACTTTTAAATACGGGAAAATAAAAAGTATAGTAATTTTTAAACTCCTTACCACCACTTGTTATAAAACGAAACTCATGTTTATCTTTTCTTACTTCAGCTATCCAATTGTTGTAATCGGGATAAAAGTCAATTTTGGAAAACTCTTCATATTCATTGGAAACTTTTGTAAAATCTTTTCTTGTCAGAACATACAAAAAATCATTTTTTTTAACTCCTGCAATCCACTCTTTTTCATTTATTGGGAAATAAGGTAAACAAACATCTTCAAAAGAGCCGTATTTTCCCCCTTCACTAGTTAAAATGTATTTTTCATCAGAACTTTTTTTAACGCTTGCAATCCATTTATTTCCATTATCATAAAGATGAATATCCTCTATTTCATATTCATCAAAATTATGATTTTTATATTCGATTTCATTTATCATTGTTTTATTTCATGGGAATGCTTAGTTTTATGTTCGAAGGCTTGTATCTTAATATATTAATATTTTTATTCATAAAAATATTTATTAATCAG
>CAZWJH010000147.1:0-3279 GCA_964634755.1 uncultured Clostridia bacterium | reverse complement strand
ATATGTGACATAATTTTTTGTAACTTTTTATGACATTTTTAATTTGTAACTTCAATAAGGATATTAATACTTGTAATAGAATTTTTTTTAAGATAAAATGAAAAATGATCGAGAACAAACAAGTGGAAGAGTTAAAGAAAGAAATAGAAAAGCTAAAAAAGAGAATTAGCGAATTGGAAAGCGAAAATATAATTGCAAGTGCTATTTTAAATCTTGCTCCAATAGCTATTGTAATTTATACAAATGAAAAAATAGTTTATGCAAATGAAGCTTTACTAAAAATGGTTAAGGCTAAAAAAATCGATGATTTAATAGGGAAAGATGTAAGGGAATTTCTGTTAAAAAAGGATGAAGAAGTTATTGAAAGGATGAGAAAGGTCGAAAAGACTAAAAAGGCTTTTACCAGTGTGAAAGAAAGATATTTGGATTTGGAAGGAGGAATATTAGAAGTAGAGATATCGGTTATTCCTATAATATTCAATTCAGAGGATTCTGTATTAGTGTTAATGAGAGATCTTACTGAAGAGGAAAGGTATAAAAGAAAGTTGGAAGACAGAGAAGCAAAGTATAAGATTTTAACAGAAAATTCACTTGTGGGAGTTTATATTTTGCAGGATGGAAAGATTATTTTTTGTAATAATAAATATGCTGAAATAATAGGTGAAAAGACATATAAAGATGTTATTGGAAGAAGTGTTTATGAGTTTGTTCATCCTGACGAAGTTGAAAGAGTTAGAGAGGAGATAAAAAAGAGAGAAAGCGGGGAAAAAAAGTTTAGTCATTATGAAGTTAGACATTTAAGGAAGGGGGAAATTAGATATCACGAAGTTTTTGGAAGTGTAATAAATATTGGGGGAAAACCGGCAGTAGGTGGGGTTCTAATTGATATTACAAAGAGAAAGTTAATGGAGAAAAAGATAGAAGAGAGTGAGCAAACTTACAGGGGAATTATTGATAGTATAGAAGAAGCTATATATATTCAAGATAAAGATGGTGTTTTTCTTGATGTGAATTACGGGGCTGTTAAAATGTACGGATATAAAAAAGAGGAATTAGTTGGAATGAATCCTGAAGATGTTTCAGCTCCCGGTTATAATAATATGGAAGAGATCTTTAGAAAAGTTATGCTAACCCTTAAAAAAGGAATCCCTCAGGAATTTGAATTTTGGGGAAAGAGAAAGGATGGGACTGTTTTCCCTAAGAATGTAAGACTTTACAAGGGGACATATTTTGGAGATGATGTTGTTATTGCGGTAGCTCAGGATATTACAGAAAAAAAACGGATGGAAGAAGAAAAAAAACACATGAATATAAGGATACAGAAATCGCAGAAACTCAGGACATTGGGAACTTTGGCAGGTGGAATTGCACATGATTTTAACAATATTTTAACACCCGTTTTGGGCTATGCTAATATGATTAAAAAGATTAATAAAGATAAAAGAATCAACAAATATGTAAGCTTGATAATAGAATCTTCTCAAAGGGCAAAATCATTAATAAAGAGGATTCTTTCATACAGCAGAGATGTTCCAATGGAAAAGAAAATTATAAATCTTGAAGATGAAATAAAAAGAATAGTTTCCCTTTTGAGAGAAAGTATTCCGGCTACGATTAAAATAAGAAAGAAATTGAGTAGAAGCTGTTCTCCTGTTTATGCTGCTTCTATTCACATTCAACAAATATTAATGAATTTGTGTACCAATGCTTTTAAGGCAATGGAGGAAAAAGGAGGGATTATTGATATAGAATTGTCAGAAGTATCAAAGGAAACCCTCCCCGATCAGTTAAAATATCTTGAAAGTGATAAGTTTGCAATGATCAAGGTAAAGGATAATGGAGTTGGCATGAGTAAGGAAACTTTAGAGAAAATATTTGAGCCTTTTTATACAACAAAGGAGGATGGAACAGGTCTTGGAATGTTTATAGTTAGCACTATTGTAGAAGGGTATGGTGGAGATATTCTTATTGAAAGTGAAGAGGGAAAAGGAACAGAGGTTAGGGTATTTCTTCCGGTAGCTACGAAAGAATTAATAGAAAAGGTAAAAAAAGAAGAAATGGAAAGGAAATCCGGAAAAGATGAAGTAATTAATCCTAAAAAGAAAAAGAAAGGGGAGATAAGAGTTTTAATTGTTGATGATGAGAGAATGATTACGGAGCTTATTCAGGAGGTTTTAAGTAGTGAGGGTTTTAAAGTTAAAGTATTTAATGATAGTAGAAAGGCACTTAAAAATGTTAGAAAAAACAAGGAAAATTTTGATTTGATTATTACGGATCTTACAATGCCTCAGATGACAGGTTTGGAATTCTCAAAAGAGGTTAAGAAAATAAACCCGAATATTCCTATAATTTTGCTAACTGGATACAATAAAGAGTTGGACGAGAAAAGCAGAGCAGAGTTCAATATAAGGAAGATATTAATGAAACCTATAAATATAGAAACTCTGTTAGCAGAGATAAAAGAAATTATCTCTTAATTCTTTTGATTCAGATGAAAGAGCATTCGAAACCATTAAACCGTAATTACATTATTATTCTAAAGAAAGCTTTTTGCTTGAAGCTTTTATTTTTCACTTATACGAATTTCAGGCGAAAAAGGTAAATTTGTTCTTTTAAGTGCCATTTGTTATAATTTTATACTTTAAGAGAGGTGGAAATGAAGGCAAAAATTACCGTAAAATTGAAAGATATTGTGTTAGACCCTCAAGGAAACACCATACTTCACTCTTTGAAAGAAATGGGTTATGAAGAAATAATCAAAGTCAGACAGGGGAAAGTTTTTTTTGTGGAATTGGAAGAAAGTGATAAGGCGAGAGCAGAGAATCTATTAAAAGAAATAGCTCACAAAGTTTTGTCTAATCCTGTAATTGAGACTTATGAGGTGGAGATAATAGAATGAAGTTCGGAGTTGTTGTTTTCCCGGGTTCAAATTGTGATTATGATACTTATCATGTATTGAATAATGTAATGGGTGTCCCCACAGATTTTATCTGGCACAAAGATACTCTTTTAAGTGATTATGATTTGATAGTGCTACCGGGGGGATTTTCTTATGGTGATTATCTCAGGTCCGGAGCTATAGCGAGGTTCTCTCCTGTAATGAATGCTGTTAAAGAGTATTCTGAGAAAGGGGGGCTTGTTTTAGGTATTTGTAATGGATTCCAAGTGCTTCTTGAATCAGGCCTTTTAAAGGGAGCAATGCTTAGAAATAAGAATCTTCACTTTATTTGTAAGCATGTATATATAAAGGTAAAAAATACCAATACTCCTTTTACAAAT
>CAZWJH010000146.1:0-3293 GCA_964634755.1 uncultured Clostridia bacterium | reverse complement strand
TTAGAGGATATGGAAAAAGCTGTTTCAGGCGGAAATAAAGAGCTTACCCAATTTTGTGATGCCTGCTTTACAGGACGCTATCCAACAAAGGAAATAGATCAAAAATTAATTGAGGAAATAGAGAAAGAAAGAGAAACAATAAACAAAGAAAATAAACAGTAAATCATTAATTTTCCAAAGACTCAAATGAAAGAGCACGAAAAGCTCTTTTAAAGTCAAAAGCTGTTCCAGCCTCTTTTCAAAGCTGAGCACGATGCTTCAAAGCTAATTTTGGTAATTTGCTCTTTGTATATTGATTTTTTACAAAATTAAAATCTTATAACAAATAAATACCAAATTTCCCGTAGAGCCGTAACATGATACGGCTTTTCAACAAATTAACGATAACTTGCTAATGAGGAAAAGATTATTTAATCTCGGAAAAGTTTAATTATTAAATTTATCGTATGAATAACTATAAAATTGTTTTTAAGACAAGACACAAAAGCTTTAAGACTTTTAATTTTAGGCTCTAAGGCTTCTTTCTACTTTATCCTTTTAACTTTTTACTTTTTATCCGGATCTTTGCCGTTAACTACCCATTCTTCTGCGGTTTTTTCAGGATTGGGGTCTTTTCCTGCATCAATGTACCTTTCCCATTGATAAATACCGCTCTCCTGAGCTATTCTTTTGAATTGCAAAGTTAAAACAGCAGAGCTTAAAATAACGGCTGATCTTTCCATTCCTTTTGCTTTATAGAGCTTTTGTCCTTCTTCCATAACAGCTTTAGCTTCTGGAGAAAGGGGTTTTAGCGTTCTCATATCAATAACATTCCCAAATTTTGAAGGAGCTGTCATGAGAGTTTTTTTTGAATCTTCTACCCATTTTTTCATCTCTTCTGTGCTTACCACATTGCCAAAAGTAAGTTTATAGCCCCACGGCTTTTTTTCAATTTTATACATTATTTTACCTTCTAATGCGAAAAGTATAACAGTAAGTTTTAAAAGTGTCAATAGGTTAAAAGCAAAAACTCAAAATGTCAAATTTTTGACCTTTTTAGATTAAAGATACCTTATTTAAGAAGTATAAAATTGGCATATTTTTTGATTGTTTTTTATGGAGGTTTAATGTGGATTTAACGACATTATTGGGAATCGCAACATCTTTCGGTTTGGTTGTGATAGCTATTGCATCTCAAGGCAATTTATCTGTTTTTCTGAATTGGAACGCACTTTTAATAGTTTTGGGAGGTACTTTTGGGGCGGTTTTAGTTAATTATCCATTGAGGAATGTATTAAGTGTGTTCAAAGTTGTTAAGAATGCATTTTTTTACAAATCTGATGAGCTTGTGGATATAATTCCCAAGATGGTTGAGTTCTCAAGAATAGCAAGAAGAGATGGTCTTCTCGCTCTTGAAAGATTTATAGCAGATGAAGAAGATGTTTTTATGGCTGAGGGTATACGTATGATTGTGGATGGGATAGACCCAATGACTATAAAAGAAATAATGGAAAATGAAATAGATTATCTTTCGGAAAGACATAGATCGGGCTATGAGCTTTTTGAAGCAATGGGAAATTATGCTCCTGCCTTTGGACTTTTAGGAACATTAATAGGGTTAATCTTAATGCTAAAATCGCTTGATAGTCCATCGAAGATCGGGCCTGCTATGGCAATTGCTCTTGTTACAACATTTTACGGAGCTCTTTTTGCAAATGTGATTTTTTTACCGATAGCAGGTAAACTTAAAGAAAGGTCAAATTTTGAAATTTTAAAAAAGATGATGATTTTAAATGGTCTCTTAGCTATTCAACAGGGGGATATTCCAAGAATAGTTGAGCAAAAGCTTGTTTCATTTCTCCCTACCCAGATCAGGGAAAGATATTTAAAGGAGGGAAGCCTGTGATTAAGTATAAGAACAAAGTGGATTACAAATCTAATAAGGGAAAAAATTCAAGATGGCTTACCCTTTATATTTCTATGATTTTAATAGTTTTAACTTTTTTTATTTCTCTTTCAGCTTATTCAATAAGAACTTTTGAGAAAATGAAAAAATTTCAAAAAGCGTACAATAAAAGTTTGGTATTTTCAAAAGGAAAAAGCAAAGGTAAAATTTCAATAACTAACTTTGGAGAAGGTGATAGATTATCTATTATTATTAATGAATTAAGAGAAAAAGGTTTGTCTAAGAAAAAACTAAATGAATATCTAAAGGAATCTGATTTAATAAATTTAGGAGTTAGAGTTGGTGAAGATGGTTATACTCTAATTGTGCCTACAAAGGTCGTTTTTCTTTCTAATAATACAATTGATCCAAAATCATATGTTTATTTAACAAAAATAGGTTATCTTGCGAGATATTTGCCTTATTATGTTTATATAGAAGGATATGTTCTAAAGGGAGAAAATATTAAGGGAAATCCTTGGAGTGTAGCAGCTCAAAGAGCTTATGAGATTTATAAGTTTTTTAAGTCTATGAAAGTTGCTAAGGAAAAAATGATTATTGCAGGTTTTGCTACAAACAATGCTGAAAATTCTTTTTTGAAGATAAGGTTTGAAAAGGAAGAATGATAAAAGATAGAATTAAAAAGGGTAGCGTTAGCTCAAAGTGGATGCTTACCTTTTCTGATGTATCAACTCTTATGCTCACCTTCTTTGTTCTTCTTTTTGGAATATCATATATTACTCCAAAGGGTGTAAGATTTTTTGAAACTCTTATGAATATAAGTTTAACAAAGAAAGCTAAAGCCTATCCTTCCGAAAATCTCCCTTTTACTCCTATTCCTGGACTTCCTCTTTTAACAATGAATTCTGAAGAATTAAAACTTATAGATGACCTTTCTGAACTTTATGAAGATTATAAAGGAGAGGGTAATATTAAACTCTATTCTGGTTTTCAAAAGTTAACTCTTGTAATTGGGGAAAAACTATTATTCCCCCTTAATAAATGGACACTAACACCACAAGCAAAACTTTTTCTTTCCTCTATTGCTAATAAAATAAAAAAGTACAAATATAAAGCTATAATTGAAGGACATACAGATTCTTCTGTTTCATTCAAAATTACAAATGAGGAACTTTCTATTAAAAGAGCTCTTTCTGTTCTTAGTTTTTTAATTTCTCAAGGAGTAAATCCCAATAACTTAGGTATTGCTGGATACGGGGATTCAAAACCTCTCTATCCGGAAACAACTCCCCTCAATTGCGCTAAAAATAGAAGAGTTGAAATAACAATTTATTTAAGGAGTCAACTATAAGAAATGAAAGAGCGGGTTGAATTTTTGATTTTTAGAGAGGAGAGCAAAGATAAGCCT
>CAZWJH010000145.1:0-3453 GCA_964634755.1 uncultured Clostridia bacterium | reverse complement strand
ACAAGTCGGAAGGACACTTTAAAGGAGTTTGAAACAGCCATTAAACTGGCTCCCCGGGCAGGACTTGAACCTGCAACACTGTGGTTAACAGCCACACGCTCTGCCGATTGAGCTACCGAGGAGCATAATAGATGATGTATTTTATTAAATTCAGGTTTTTTTGTCAATAAGTATAAAAAAATTATGTGCTATTTTTCTGATTTTTTTGGTCAAAATTTATTAGAAGATTTTTGACGAAAAAAGTGCACTTGCATTTATTATATTTTAATTGTAGAATTTGTTAGTGGAGAAATTTATGAAAGGAAATGGTCGGGCTTACGAAAAAAAGAGCATAAGAAAAACTTTAGTCTTATTTGTTCTTTTAGCATTTGTTGTTCTTCCTGTGGTAGTTACGACAGTTTTTATCTTATCAACATCTTCTCTTATAAAAAAGTCTTATGAAGAAAGTTTAATACACTCTTCTGAGATAAAGAAGATAGCAGTTGAGGAGTGGTTGAGAAAAACAAAGGATGTGGCAAAACAGATAGCCAGCCGCTCTATGATAAGAAAAGAGTTGATAAAATACGAGAGGGGGGAAATTTCTTTAGATGAGTTGAAAGGATTTACAAAACCTAAGTTAGAAGATGCAATGCGTTCCTCAGAAGGAGTGATTTCAATATTTAGGTTCGATAGGGGAGGAAACCTTGTAGTTAAAGTTGGGGCATTAGATTTTTCTGAGATTAAAGAGAGTCTTGTAATCGGTCTTTCGGAAGTAAGTATTGGCAGACCTATTTTTACTAAAGATAGTGGAATTATAACTGTTAGTGCACCTATTTTAGACAGAAAAGGTTTTTTTTGGGGGACTGATGTAATTGTCTTTTCTATGGAGAGAATGAAAAAGATTTTTAAAGAAGAAGAAATCAACCTTGGTTATGTGTATTTGGGCTTTCCCCAAAAAGAAGTATTTGTGCCTCTTATTAACATAACTAATGCACATAAAATTAGCATCCTTACAAAGGATTTTTTAAAAGAAATAATAAAGAAAAAGAGAGGGTTTATTTATAGCAAGGACTATCTTGTTACTTACGCACACATTGATGAAGGAGTGGATTGGTATTTAATTTTTATTAGACATAAAAAAAGTATCTTTAAGAGTTATCCTTTTGAATTATTATCTAAAAGTGGGTTGCCGGTTTTGGGTTTTATAGTGTTAATTTTTTTGTTTTTTTTAATAACAAGGCCTTTAGCAGGAAAACTCGTACTGAGAGAGGATGAACTTGAAAAAATAGTTGAGGATAGAACAGAAGAATTAAAAAAAGAGATAAAGGAAAAAGAATTATTAAAAACAGAACTTCAAAAAACCGTTCTTTTGAAAAGAGCGATTCTTGAAAGCTCTAAAGGTGTTGTTGTTTTTGCATTGGATAAGGAATACAGATACCTTGATTTTACATTGCTTCACAAACAGATTATGAAGGCTATTTGGGGGGTAGATATTGAAATAGGGAAAAATATGCTGGACTACATAAAAAATCCGGAAGACAGAGAAAAGGCTAAAAAGAATTTTGATAAAGCTTTAAAGGGAGAGAGTTTTATTGTTGAAGAGGAATACGGTGATGAAAAATTAAAGAGATTATTTTATGAGAATAGGTACAGCCCTATTTATGATGAGAAAGGGGAGATTATTGGTGTTTCTGTTTTTGTCATAGATATTACGACTCAAAAATTAATTGAAGAGGAATTGAGAACAAGTGAAGAGAAATTCAGGACTCTTTTTAATGGAATAAATTCTGCTGTTTTAGTCCATCCTTTGAAATTGGATGGATTTTCAAATTTTATTGAAGTAAATGAGTATGCATGTAAAAGGTATGGATATACAAGAGAGGAATTTTTACGCCTTTCTTCAAAAGATCTTGTTCCTGAAAGGTTTTTAGAGAATAAAAGACTTCTTAATGGGAAAAAAGACTTATTAGAAAAAAGACATTTTTCCAGAGAGCTTGTTCATATTACAAAAGAGGGAGAGGAATTTCCTGTGGAAATTCACTCTAATATTTTTAAGTGGCAGGGGAAAGATGTAATAATCTCTATTGTAACTGATATAACAGAAAGAAAGAAGGCAGAAGAAGCTTTAAGAGAAAGTGAAGAGTATAATAAGGTTTTGTTTCAAGACTCTCTTATCCCCCTTGTGGTTATGGAAGCCGATACTTATAAATTCATTGATTGCAATGATGCCGCAGTTAAAATTTATGGCTTTTCTTCTAAGGAAGAGGTCTTAGGGAAAACACCGGCTGATGTTTCCACTCCTACTCAATATAATGGAGAGCCTTCAGAAATTGCTGCTGCTAAAGAGATAGAAAGAGTTTTAAAAGAGAAAAAAGTTATTTTTGAATGGCGTCATCAACGACCCGATGGAACGATTTGGGATGCTGAAGTTCAACTTATGACATTTACTTACAAAGGAAAAAAGTATTTGCAATTCAGTCTTCTTGATATAACGGAGAGAAAGAAAATCCAGCAAAAACTCTTGGAAAGTGAGGAAAAATACAGAGTTGCTTTTCAAATTAGTCCAGAAGCAATTGCTCTTAGCACAATGGAAGGTGTTTATCTTGATGTAAACCAGGGATTTGAAAAAATTTTGGGCTATGAAAAAGAAGAAGTTGTTGGAAAGAGTGTATTCTCTTTAAATATATGGAAAAATGAAAAAGATAGAGATATCTTTTCAAAAGAGCTTAGAGAAAAGGGTTTTATCAAAAATTTTGAAGCTCCCTTTGTTAGTAAAAAAGGAGAAATTAAAATAGGTCTATTATCAGCAAGTATTATAAAATTGGCTGGAAAGTCAGTTATTCTTTCGATTACTCGGGATATAACAGAAAGAAAGAGAATGGAAGAAAAGATAGCTAATGAAAAAGAGAGACTTGCAGTAACATTGAGAAGCATAGGAGATGGTGTTATAACTACAGATACTAATGGTGAAATAGTCTTGATTAATAGGACAGCTGAAAGGCTTACAGGCTGGAAATATAGTGAAGCTGTTGGTAAACCGTTAGAAGAAGTTTTCAATATTATAAATGAGATTACAAGAGAAAAAGTTGAAAACCCGGTTGAAAAGGTCCTTAAAGAGGGAAAGATTGTTGGGTTAGCTAATCATACAATTTTAATTTCAAAAGATGGTAAGGAATACAATATAGCTGATAGTGCAGCACCTATTGTTGATGTAAAGAGCAATGTAACAGGCGTTGTTCTCGTGTTTCGTGATGTTACTGAAAAGCTCAGACTTGAAAAGGAGCAGTTAAAGTCCAAAAAGCTTGAATCAATAGGTATTCTTGCTGGTGGTATCGCCCATGATTTTAATAATATATTGGCAGGACTTTTCGGAAATTTAGAGCTTGCTAAGGTTAAAATAAATAAAGATCATCCTGCTTATAAGCATATTGAAGTTGCCGGAGATGCTCTTGATAGGGCAACTGCTCTGACAAA
>CAZWJH010000144.1:0-3548 GCA_964634755.1 uncultured Clostridia bacterium | reverse complement strand
TATTTGTAAGCATGTATATATAAAGGTAAAAAATACCAATACTCCTTTTACAAATGCTTTGAAAGAAGGGCAGGTATTAAGAATTCCGATTGCACACGCTGACGGAAATTATTTTGCTTCGGACAAAGATCTTAAAGGTATTAAAGATAATAATCAAATAGTTTTCCAATATTCAGATAAAAATGGTGATATTAATGATAATGTTAATCCTAATGGTTCATTGTTAAATATAGCAGGAATGGTCAATGAAAAAGGTAATGTGCTTGGAATGATGCCTCATCCTGAAAGAGCTTCTGAGAAAATTTTAGGTTCAACCGATGGTAGGTATATTTTTGAGTCAATAATAAATTATCTTAAAAACAGGAGATAAAAGATGAGCTTTGAAAATTTAGATAAAATTCTTGAAGAGCATAATTTAACAAAAAGTGAATATGAAAGAATAGTGGAAATATTAGGCCGGGAACCCAATATTACTGAATTGGGTGTATTTTCTGTTATGTGGTCAGAGCATTGTAGTTATAAAAGTTCAAGAATCCACCTGAAAAAATTACCAACGGAAGGGAAGAGAGTGGTTCAAGGCCCCGGTGAAAATGCGGGGGTAGTGGATATTGGAGATGGTTATGTGGCAGTTTTTAAAATAGAATCTCATAATCATCCCTCTTTTATTGAGCCTTATCAGGGAGCTGCCACAGGAGTCGGAGGAATTTTAAGAGACATTTTTACGATGGGAGCAAGACCTGTTGCTGTTATGGACTCTTTAAGATTCGGATCTCTCGAAAAGCCTTTGAACAGACAGATATTTAAAGGTGTTGTTGCAGGTATTTCCGGATACGGAAACTCTGTGGGAGTTCCAACCGTTGGAGGTGAGACCTGTTTTGATGATAGTTTTACTTATAATCCACTTGTTAATGTTTTTTGCCTTGGGATTACGAAAAAGGATAAGGTATTTTATGCAAGAGCAAAGCATGTTGGAGCAAAGGTCTTTTATGCGGGGGCGAAAACTGGAAGAGACGGGATTCACGGTGCGACAATGGCTTCGGCTGAATTTGATGATTCACTTGAAGAAAAAAGGCCCAATGTTCAGGTGGGAGATCCTTTTAAGGAAAAACTTTTAATAGAAGCATGTCTTGAGGCAATGGATAAAGGGGTTGTATCCTCCATTCAAGATATGGGAGCTGCTGGTTTAACATCTTCTTCTGTTGAGATGGCGGATAGAGGCGGGAAAGGAATAGAAATAGATGTTTCGAAAGTTCCCCAGAGAGAGGAAGGAATGATTCCTTATGAGGTTTTGTTATCAGAATCTCAAGAAAGGATGCTGATAGTTGCAGAGCCGGGAAAGGAGAATAAATTAAAAAAGATATTTAACAAATGGGATCTTGATATTGTAGAGATTGGACAAATAACGGATTCCGGAAAGTTTGTGGTTAGGGAAAAGGGGAAAATAGTAGCAGAGGTTCCGGTTAGCTCATTAACATCCTCTGCTCCAAAGTATGATAGACCTTATTTGAACATTGTTAAAAACAGGGAAAAGAAAATTAATAGTGATGATTATATTGGTAAATTTTCAATGGAAAAAATAATCAATGATTTTTTGGATGATCCTAATATTGGAAGAAAAAATTGGGTTTTTGAACAGTATGATCACATGGTTCAGACGAACACCGTAGTTTATCCGGGGAGAGGAGCTGCTGTTATAAGAATCAAGGGAACAGATAAATTTCTTGCAATGACTGTTGATGGTAACCCTGATTATGTTTATTTGAACCCATACGAAGGGACAAAAAGGATAGTGGCAGAATCTTATTTAAATATTTCAGTTACAGGAGCTGAGCCTGTTGGTGCCACAAATTGTTTGAATTTTGGAAATCCTGAAAAGCCTGAAATTATGGGAGAATTTAAGTATGCTGTTGAAGGCATGGGAGAGGCATCAAGGTTTTTTGAAATTCCTATTACAGGAGGTAATGTAAGTTTTTATAATGAAACAAATAGAGTAGCAATAAAACCTACTCCTGTTTACGGACTTGTAGGTATAATAGAAGGAAAAGAGAATATTATAACTGCTAATTTTGAGAAAGAAGGAGATTTAATATATTTGATAGGAAATCTTAAACCGAGTTTTTCAGGTTCCTTTTATTTAAAAAAGTATTTTAATAAGGTTGAAGGGGTTCTTGAAGATACTCCTCTTGAAGTGGTTAAAAGGGTGGGAGATTTTTTGAGAAAAAATACAAAATTAATTAATTCTGCAAATGATGTATCACAGGGTGGTGTATTTGTAAGTCTTTTAGATTTTATTACTGATGAATTTGGTTATTTATTACAAATTCCCGAAGGATATTCTCCTGAGCTTTTTTTGTTTGGTGAAACAGCTGGTATGGTAATAGTTTCGGTTTCATCTGAAAATCAAAAGAGGTTTGAAGGAAAGTTAAAAGAATCTTCTGTAAATTTTAAGAAAATAGGGAGAGTAATTTCTAAAAATATTAAAATAGATAAATTAGATAAAACAATCTACGAAAGCTCATTAAAGAGTTTTGTTGAAAAATATGAAAAAGCAATTTCCAAAAGGATGAGCAGATAAGATGACAAATTTTGTCATTAAATACGGACAATAATTGTCTTTTAAAAAAAAGAGTATGAAAATATATAGTGTTTTTTGGCACAAAAGTTGATGTATATTTTTACTAAAATTTAAAGGAGGTTTAAATGAGAAAAAAAGGATTTTCACTTATTGAGTTAATGATTGTTGTTGCTATTATTGCTATTTTGGCTATGATCATGACTCCTAATCTCTTGACTGCTATTCAGAAAGCAAAACTTAAATCAACAATGGAAGATATGAGAAATATCGGAATGGCAGTTGATAACTATATGAGTGACTGGGGTATTGCTGTCCAGGGTTCAAGCGCAGCTGAGATCAGAACATATCTCCAGCCTTTCTACACGAAGAAATATGCTGAGACAGATCAGTGGAATCATGCTTACTATTACAAAGCAACAGCTGATGATTATTCAATCGGTTCATCCGGAAAAGATACGCAATTTGATTGGCATGATGGTAATGGAACTCTTTATGATCCCCCAACATCCAAGACTGATTTTAACAGAGACCTTGTTTACTCTGACGGAGCATTCACATACGCACCAAGACAACATTAATCCATGCTGAAAAATATGAAGAGGGAAAGGCTCCTCCTTTCCCTCTTTTTTTTTAGTCTTTATATTTTCCCGTTAATATTAAGTGCTGAGATTTACAGAGAAGTTTTAATCTCAGCAGTCCTTGTATTGATTCTTTTTCTCTTTTATAAAAAAGATATTAAAATCCCTGAAATTAATTACCTTTTTTTTTTCTTTTAATCCCTTTTTTATTCATTTATAAACCTTTTTTCCACCATATTTATTTTTCTTCGTATTTTTTCCTTCTTTTTCTTTTAATAATAATTTTTCCTTCTTTTGATTTTGATAATGAGTCAATTTTGTTGGCTCTTTTTATCCCTTTCTTTTTCCATCTTGTGTATTCGTATGTACACATGTTTATATTGTTTCCCAAACAT
>CAZWJH010000143.1:0-3680 GCA_964634755.1 uncultured Clostridia bacterium | reverse complement strand
AGGAGGAATAATGAAATATGATGTAAAGGACCTCAGCCTTGCTGAGGAGGGTAAAAAGAAGATAGAATGGGCTGAAAACAATATGCCCGTCTTAAGAAAAATAAGGGAAGATTTTGAAAGGGAAAAACCTTTAAAAGGAGTGAAAATAGCTGCATGTTTGCATGTTACAACTGAAACTGCTAACTTAATGAGAACTCTTAAGGCTGGTGGTGCTGAGGTCGCTCTCACTGCTTCCAATCCTCTTTCCACACAAGATGAGACAGCAGCTGCCTTGGTAAAAGAGTACGGAATATCAGTTTTTGCAATTAAAGGAGAGGATAATGAAACTTATTATAAGCACATATATGAAGCTCTTTCTATTGAACCTGATATTACCATGGATGATGGAGCAGATTTAGTTTCTACTGTCCACACTAAAAAGAGAGAGCTCCTTTCAAAAATAAAGGGAGGAACAGAGGAAACTACAACAGGAGTTATAAGACTTAAAAGTATGGCGAATCAGAGAGTTCTTGAATATCCTATCATAGCTGTTAATAATGCTATGACAAAGCACTTTTTTGATAATAGATATGGGACAGGACAGAGCAGTCTTGATGGAATTTTAAGAGCTACAAATGTTTTAATAGCTGGTATGAACTTTGTAGTAGCTGGTTATGGTTGGTGTGGAAAGGGTGTTGCAATGAGAGCAAAAGGAGCAGGAGCAAGGGTTATAATAACAGAGGTTGATCCTATTAAAGCCCTGGAAGCTTCTATGGATGGATTCTGGGTATTACCTATGAATGAAGCTGCAAAAATAGGAGATATTTTTATAACAGTTACAGGAAACAAAAATGTTATAGATGTTGAACATTTCAAATTAATGAAAGATGGAGCAATTGTTGCAAACTCCGGTCACTTTAATGTTGAGATTAACCTTGAAGGCCTTGAAAAAATAGCAGTCAGCAAGAGAGAGGTAAGACCTTTTGTTAAAGAGTATAAGCTTGATGATGAAAGAAGAATAAACATTCTTGCAGGCGGAAGGCTTGTAAATCTTTCTGCAGCGGAGGGGCATCCTGCAATGGTTATGGATATGAGTTTTGCAAATCAGGCTCTTTCGGCTGTTCATATTCTAAATCATTATGAGGAAATAGGAAAAACTGTTATTGATGTCCCGGAGCACCTTGATAGAGAAATTGCAAGGCTTAAACTTGAAACAATGGGAATAAATATTGATAAATTAACAAAAGAGCAGGAAGAATATTTAGCCGGATGGCAGGAGGGCACATAAAATGGAGGAATTAGTTTTAAAATTAATACCTGAGATTAATTTAATTAAAAATGAGGATTTAAAAAACAAAACAATTAAAATCTGGGCAAAAGCAATTAAAGAGAATAGCTGGACAGAAGATGATTTAATGAAAATGCCATTTACTCTTCTTATTGAGAACACTGACATCAACATTATTGATCACACGAGAGGCGTTACTCAGACTGCTGTTAAAATCGGCGAAGCTTTAAAAGATTTTCACGGAGAAAGGCTTAAAATTGACTTTGATATTTTAACAAGCGGGGCGATTTTGCACGATGTTGGAAAACTTTATGAGTACAAGAAAGTTGATGGAAAATTTGTGAAATCAGAGCTTGGCGCAATTGTAAGACATCCTATTTCAGGTGCTGCAATTGCTTACGGAGAGGGAATGCCTTTTGAAATAGTTCACACTATTGCATCTCATTCAAAAGAAGGAGATGCAGCAAAAAGGAGTGTTGAAGCAATAATAATTCACCATGCTGATTTTCTGAATTATGAACCATTTAAACTTTGGGGGTGAAAATGGGAGAAACTTTTGTTCAAAAGGTTTTTTCTAAAAAGGTAGGTAAAAAGGTTGTTCACGGAGAGATTGTAGTTGTTGAGCCTGATTATGTTATGTCACATGATAATGCTGCTCCCATATCAAAGATTTTTGCTAAGTTTGGAGTTGATAAGGTCAAATATCCTGATAGAATAGTTATTATTTTAGATCATACAGTTCCGGCACCTACGGAAGTTGAAGCTTCAAATCATAAGTTAATAAGGGAATTCGTAAAAACTCAGGGAATACCTAATTTTTATGACATAAACAATGGTATTTGTCATCAAGTTTTACCTGAGAAAGGCTATGCTCTACCTTCAAAAATAATTCTTGGCTCTGATTCTCATACAACTACCTACGGAGCTTTTGGAGCTTTTTCGGCTGGAATTGGGAGAACTGAAGTTGCTTCAATCTGGGCAACAGGAGAGCTTTGGATGAAAGTTCCGGAAGTTCATAAATTTATAATTAAGGGCAAACTTCCCGAAGGTGTTTTTGCAAAGGATGTTGCTCTTCACATTATTGGGGAAATAGGAGCTGATGGAGCAACTTACAAAGCTGTCGAGTTCTCTGGTGAAGTTGCTTCTGAATTTTCTATTGCTTCGAGAATGGTTCTCTCAAATATGGCAGCTGAAATGGGTGCTAAAGCAGGATATTTTCTTCCTGATGAAAAGACACTTGAGTATGTAAAAAACATAACAAAATCAGATTATGAAATTCTTACATCGGATGAAGATGCAGAGTATGAGAAAGTTTTAGAATTTGATATTTCTTCTCTTACACCTCAAATAGCAAAACCTCATACTGTTGATAATGTAAGCCCGATTGATGAAGTTTTAGGAACAAAAATTCATCAAGGGCTTATAGGAACATGTACAAATGGAAGATTGGAAGATCTTGAAATTGCAGCTAAAATCCTGAAAGGGAAAAAAGTAAAAGCTGGAGTAAGATGTCTTGTATTTGCAGCTTCAATGCAGGAGTACATTAAAGCTCTAAAGAATGGAATTTTTGAGATTTTTGCAGAATCTGGCTGTGTAATAATGAATCCGGGTTGCGGTCCCTGTTTGGGAGCTCATGAGGGAGTCCTTGCACCGGGAGAGGTGGCAATTTCTACTGCAAATAGAAATTTTAAAGGAAGAATGGGAAGTAGAGAAGCTTTTATCTATCTTGCATCGCCTGCTACAGTTGCAGCTTCTGTTATAGAGGGTGAAATTACAGATCCAAGAAAATATATTTTATAAGGAGGGGATAAGATGCCGGGAATAATTAAAGGAAGAGTTTGGAAGTATGGTGATGGTGTTAATACGGATGTTATATACCCCGGAAAGTATACTTACAAAAATTTAACTCCAGAGGAAATGGCATCCCATGCTCTTGAGGATTTAGATCCCGAATTTTCTAAAAATGTTAAAAAAGGTGATATTATTGTAGCCGGGAAGAATTTTGGTATGGGAAGCTCAAGAGAGCAGGCTGTGACATCTTTAAAATATGCCGGAATTTCTGCAATTATTGCAAAATCTTTTTCAAGAATATACTTTAGAAATGCAATAAATCAAGGAATACCTGCGATTGAATCTCCTGATGCTGTTGAAGCAATAGAGAAGGGGGAGACAATAGAAATAGATTTTAAACAGGGTGAAATAAAAACATCAAAAGGCACCTTTAAATTCCCTCCTTTTCCAGAAAAAATGCTCGAAATATTAGAGGCAGGTGGACTTGTTAATTATACAAGAAAAAAATTGGGTAAAGATTAATGTGTGGAATTGTTGGTCTTTTTGAAAACAATAGAGTTGTTGAGAGATTGTACAGGGGTCTTTTAACCCTTCAACACAGAGGACAGGATGCAGCAGGTAT
>CAZWJH010000142.1:0-3687 GCA_964634755.1 uncultured Clostridia bacterium | reverse complement strand
AAATACGCCTCTTAAAATTTACAGCTACCTTAAATCGGGAAAACCCATTGTAGCCACAAATATCTTAAGCCATACTCAGATTCTCAATGATAAAATATCAATTCTCGTTTCTCCGGAGCCGGAAGCTATAGCCGACGGGATTAAAAAAGCTCTTTCCGAAGAGGGAAAAATAATATCAGAGAATGCTCTTAAGTTTGCCGAAGAGAATTTTACAAAAGAAATGTATGTAGAAAAGGTTAAAAAATCAATCGAAGTTTTTGAGAAAAAATCATCTTGATAAGGAAAGGATTTTTAAAATTGTTTTTTTCTGACTTTTGTGATATATAATATAACTTTGTTAAAAGGGAGAAAAGATGCACAGGTTAAATAAAATCTTGGTTGTTCTTTTTTTTATGTTTTTAGTTTCCCCTTTGTTTTCTCAAAAAGTAGTTTCTTTAAAAGTCGAAGGTAATAGTAGGGTTTCGACAGAAACTGTTCTTTACTATTTTGGTATTTCAAAAGGAGAACAGTTTAGTGTCGAAAGAGTTGACAAAGGAATAAAAAAGCTCTGGGAAACCGGTTTTTTTGATTATATTAAAGTTAAAAAAGAAGATTCAGTTCAAGGGATTAACCTTATTGTAATTGTTAAGGAAAGGCCTATTGTCAAAATAATAAAATATAAGACCAAAGGTATTAAAGAGAAAGATATAAATAAAAAGCTTGACGAAAAGAGCATTAGAATTCTTCCCTATTCTTATTATGATCCATATAAAGTTAAAAGCGTTGAAAGAGCAATTAAGGAGTATTTGAAAGAAAAAAATTATGAAGGCTCTGAAGTTAAAGTAACAGCAAAGAAGAGAAAAGATGGAGATATTGACATAGAGATATTCGTTAAAAAGGGACTTAGCATTAAAATTAACAAAATAAAGTTTGTCGGAAACAAATCCATACCCTCTTTTATTTTGAAGTGGTATATGAAAAATCAAAGGGAAAATTCATTTATTTTCACACTTTTTAAAAAAGACAATTTTTCCATGGATAAATTAAAAGAGGATTTGGATAAAATAAAAGAAGCCTTTTATAACAAAGGCTATCTTGAAGCAAAGATTGGGGAACCTAAGATAGAGTATGTGGTTAAAAGGGATGCTTTTTTTAAAAAGAGAAAAATGGTAGACATTACAATTCCAATAACCGAGGGTAAAAGATACAGAATCGGTAGTATAAAAGTAAGTGGAAACAAGGTGTTACCTGAACTCTTGATTAAAGCACTATTCAAATTAAAAAAAGGTGATTGGTATAGTTTAAAAAAGAGAAATGATAGCATTCAGGATATTCAGAAGTTTTATGGGAACAGGGGGTATTTTTATTGCCAGGTAGCTCCCAGCGAGATTTTGGATCCTGTCCATAAAAAAGTTACTATAAAAATTAATATTCAGGAAAATAAAAAGGCATTTTTAAGATTTTTGAGTTTTAAAGGGAATACTTATACCAAAGATTTTGTTTTAAGAAGAGAGTTTTTCTTAAGAGAAGGTGATGTTTTCAGGACAGGTTTTTTTGAGCAGAGTTTAAGAAGAATGAAGCAGTTAGGGCTTGTTGATATAAAGGAGATGCCGGATGTAAAGCCTGATCCCAAAGATCCCTCTCAGATTGACCTTGTTGTAAAAGTGGCAGAGCTTGGCAGAAATATGTTCCAGCTTAGCGGTGGTTACAGCGGTTATGAAGGAACCTTTGTAATGTTCTCCTATTCAACTATAAACTTTATGGGTGCCGGCGAAAAGATGAGTATGATGTTAATGTACGGTTCTCGTACAAAAAATTACAGCTTTAGTTTTACAGAACCTTATGTTTTTGATTTGCCAATGTCTCTTGGTTTTAATGTTTTTAATAGATCTATGGTGTATCCTTATTTATTTGATAGAGCTACCAAAGGAGTAAGCTTTTCTGCTTCTATGAGACTTTACAGGTATTTGAATTTTAGCTTGACTTATTCTTTTGAAAAAATAAATGTTAAGGATGTTAGTGATCTCTTTCAAATGAACTATTATAATCCTTATTATTATTACTATTATCAGGAGGGAGAGAGAGCTTTTTCAAGCTTAATCCCCAATTTATACTATTCAACTGTGGATTCCCCCCTTGATCCGACATCAGGATTTATGGTGGGATTTAGTCTTAAGTTTTCGGGAAAATTTTTGGGTGGAGATTACAGTCTTTACAAACCAAGATTAATACTCACCAAGTATTTCAGAGGTATTACCAGAAGACACACGCTCGGACTTCACTTTGAAGGAAGCTTTATTAAATCTCTTGATGAAAAAGAAATACCTTTTTACGAAAGATTTTATATGGGCGGTGAAATGTCAATCAGAGGATTTGAAGTTTATCAAATTGCTCCGAGAGATGCCAATGGCTATATAGTGGGTGGAGATAGAATGCTTCAATTTAACTTTGAATATAAGATACCTTTAGGTAAACAGACGCCTTTAAACTTAATATTTTTCTATGACAGAGGTAATACATGGGCTCCTGGAATCCCAATGAATTTAAATGATATGTATTCTTCCTTAGGTGCTGAAGTCAGGATTTTTATTCCAGCCTTAAGCGTGCCTTTTAGACTTATTTTTGCTTATAACCCGAAGACACTTTACGAAGGCGAGAATCATTTTCAGATGAGGTTCGGAGTTGGGACAACATTTTAAAAAAAATTTTTGGAGGAAATAGATGAAGAAAAAAGTATTTACTGTTTTAACTGCTTTAATTTTAATGATTGCTTTTGTTATGGCTCAAACAAACACGAAAATTGCTGTAATTAATCCGCAAAAAGTATTGCAAAATTCAATTGCAGGTAAAAAGATTTTGAAAAAATTACAGAATTTGCAGAAAGCAAAACAGGATAAGATAAACAGAATGAGAAGAGAATTAAACAACTTAGAGCAGAAACTCCAGACTCAGGGTTTTACAATGAGCGATGCTGCAAGATTAGATCTTCAGAAAAAGATTGATTCAAAAAAAGCAAACATTCAGCAGGAAATTAAGGCTGCTCAGATGGATATGCAGTATCAGAGTAACAAGCTTCTGGGAAAAATAACAAAAGAGCTTGAACCTATTATAAAGCAGATAAGAAAGGAGAAAGGAATCGCAATTATTTTTGATCTTACAAGGGCTGGTGTTATTGATATGGATAAATCTCTCGATATTACCGATTTGGTAATTCAGAGATACAATAAAATGAAATTATCAGGAACGAAGAAAAAATAAGATGTTAGATACAAAGAGGATTTTAGATTTTCTTCCTCATAGGTATCCGTTTTTACTGGTTGACAGAATAATTAGTCTTGAAGGGAATAAGCTTAAAGCAATAAAAAATGTAACATTTAATGAACACTTTTTTTTAGGCCACTTCCCAGAAAACCCTGTAATGCCGGGAGTGCTTATCATTGAATCACTTGCTCAGGCAGGGGGGCTTTTGCTTCTTGATAAACTTGGAGGAAAGCTTACCAAGGAGAATTCTGTTATGTTTTTGGGTGGAGTTGAAAAGGCAAGATTTAAAAAACCTGTAATTCCCGGTGATACTTTGGAGCTTGAAGTAGAATTGATTTTTTTTAGAAGAGGTGTTTCCAAGATTGAGGGAACAGTAAAGGTTAATGGGGAGATTGTTGCTTCAGCTACTATTTTATCTGCAATAAAAACAAAAAAAGAGTTAGGATT
>CAZWJH010000141.1:0-3711 GCA_964634755.1 uncultured Clostridia bacterium | reverse complement strand
GCTGATTAATAAATATTTTTATGAATAAAAATATTAATATATTAAGATACAAGCCGAGCAGCCGAGCAGCTTTTTTAAATTATGTGTCTTGCAGTTAAAAGGAAATGTGTTGAAAATCCGTTGTTGCGAAAAAAGTATAAGATTATGAGTGAAAAGAGGGGGGAGGAATCTTGAAGTTGAGAATTAGGAATAGTAAATTGGGAATTTTAAAGATTTATGCCCAAAGTAGTAAAACAAAAAAACCATGCATCAAGCCCAAATATGTTTCAGGAGACAAGGAATGGCAGAGCTAATTACAAATCAGGATAATTTTCTAAAAGATGTTATTGATAATATACTTCCAAAAACAAAAAATGTATATTTCCTTGTCGGATATTTTTACTTTTCCGGAATCAAACAAATCTACCAAAATCTTAAAAACAAAAAGGTCAAAATATTAATAGGAATGGACATTGAGATTGATTTAAAAAACAAAATCAGAGAATTTGAAGTCCTTGATGATGAGGAAAAAGCAAATATCTTGGTAAAAGATAGCTTTTACAAAAATTTCATCAGGCTTTTCAATGAAACCGATTATTTTGATAGCGAGGAGAAAACGGAAACTTTCGGACTTTTTCTCCAAAAAATAAAAGACGGTACACTTGAAATCCGGAAAACTTTCAAACCCACCCACGCCAAAATGTATGTATTTGAATACACCGATGAGGTTAACGAAAGAGGTCAAAACCCCGGCTCTGTTATTATAGGCTCAAGCAATCTTTCTTATTCCGGCTTAAAAGGTAGAGTGGAAATCAACACTATTCTCAGGGACAAATCCGCTTTTGAGGATGCAAAAAGGATTTTCGATGAACTCTGGGAGGAATCAATTGAAATTGCCTCTTCCGAAAACCCGGATTTTTTTAATAATGTTTTAGAAAAAATCTGGTATGAAAAACTCCCCAAACCATATTTATTATTCATAAGAGTGCTTTTGGAATACTTTTCTCAGGAAAAAATAAAAGATATTAAGCTACCCTCGGAGATCACAAAAAACAAATTCTTTAATCTAAAGTATCAAGCCGATGCTATTGAATCCGGAATCAATGTGATAAAAAAACACGATGGAGTCATTATTGCAGATGTTGTCGGATTGGGAAAGAGTATTATTGCCTCTGCCATTGCTTACAATCTTAGATTAAAGACAATAATAATAGCCCCACCTCACCTTTTATCCCAGTGGGAAGATTACGGATGGGCTTTCGGCCTTGTGTATAAAACCTACTCTTCGGGAAAAATAGAGCAGGCTCTTAAAGAAAACAATGATGATGAAGAAAAATTGATAATAATTGATGAAGCTCACAAATACAGAAACGAGCTAACAAACAATTATGCTCTCCTGCACAAACTCTGTCAGGGAAACAAAGTCATCCTTCTTACAGCCACTCCTTTTAACAACAGACCACAGGATCTCTTTGCCCTAATCAAATTATTCCAGATTCCGGCAAAATCCACTCTGAGAACCATTGATAATCTATGGTATAGATTCAGAGAACTTATAAAAGAATATAAGAAAATTGACGAATTAAGAAAAGATAAAAAAACAGAAAAAGATGCTATAGACAAAAAAGTAAAGGAATATGCCGATAAAATAAGAGACCTTTTATCCCCTTTTATTATCCGAAGATCAAGACTTGATCTTGAGGAAATTGAGGAGTATAAAAAAGACCTGAAAAAACAGAATATAAAATTCCCCGAAGTCAACCCTCCGGAGCTTATTGACTATGATCTTGGAGAATTGGAAGAGCTTTATTTCAATACACTTGAGAAAATATCCCCTCAATCCGATTGGAACAGCGAAACAGGAGATTGGGAGTTAAAAGAAGGTTTTATCGGTGCAAGATACAAACCTGTTACCTATTTAAAAGATTTTAAAAAATACAAAAAGAAAATTAAAGAAGAATTTGGAAATGAGGAGCTTTTCAAAACAGCTCAGGTAAACCTTGCCAAATTCATGAGAAGATTGCTTGTCCGAAGATTTGAAAGCTCTTTAAGAGCATTTGAATCTACCCTTGATTCCATGATCAAATCAACTCAAAACATAATTGATTGGTATGAAAAAACAGGAAAAGTCCCTATCTACAAAAAGGGCAAACTCCCCTCTCCCGAAGAACTTTTTGATAAAACAGGAGAAGATTTGGAAGATTTGAACATAGATGAAACCATTGAACTTAAAGAAAACGAAAGATTGGACAGTCTGATTGAAAAAGGCTTGATTTTGATTGACAAAAATGAACTTAGGAAAAAATTCGGAGAAGATCTCAAAAAAGATCTTGCTTTATTAAAAGAGATAAAAAAAGAATGGTTTGAGGATAACAGAGAGCTTGTCAGTCAGGATCCCAAATTTTCCGAATTTGTAAAAGTAATAAATGAAAAACTTGATGAAAACCCTCAAAGGAAAATCGTAATATTTACAGAATTTGCCGATACAGCGGATTACATCGCAGACAGTCTGAAAGAACAAAATCTCAAAGTCCTTTTATTCACAGGAAAAAATTCCTCAAAAACCTTAAAACAAACTTTAAAGGAAAACTTTGATGCCGGCTTACCTGAAGGAGAGCAAAAAGACGCTTATGATATTTTGGTTGCAACAGATGCCATATCCGAAGGAGTAAACCTGAACAGAGCCGGAATTATTTTCAACTATGACATCCCCTACAATCCCACAAGGGTTATTCAGAGAGTCGGAAGAATCAACAGAATAAACAAGCTTGTTTTTGACAAACTATATATTTACAATTTTTTCCCCACAGCGCAGGGCGAATCCGAAATAAGCATAAGAAGAATATCAACCCTGAAAATAGCACTCATCCATGCCCTTCTCGGTGAAGATACAAAATTTTTGACAGATGAGGAGGAATTAAAATCATATTTCAGAAGACAATATGAGCGATTGGTAAGTTTAGAGGAAGAAAAATCATGGGAAGTTCCATATTTGAATATTTTAAACTCAATTAAAAACAATGATGAGCTTATAAAGCAGGCTTACTCAATCCCAAACAGAGTAAAAGTCAGAAGAACAGTTTCCAAAGATTTAAAAGGAGTCCTGATATTTGGCAAAAAAGCGGATGATTATATTTTTAAATTCGCAAAAAGCAAAGATGAAATATTCTCTCTTACCGCACAGCAAGCTCTAAAACTATTCGAAGCTCATGAGTATGAAAATGCCGACAAACCGGACGAAAGTTTTGACCCCATCTATCAGGAACTTAAAAGCTCCCTTTTCAAATCAAAAAAACAAATCTCAAAAGATAAGGGATTAAGTGATACAATAAAAAAATTAAGAGCATTAAGAGATGAACTTCCCAATGACAGAGACTACTTTAAAGCTTTGCTTTACATAGTGGAAAATCTCGGTGCTCTTCCCGAAAAATATTTAAAGCAAATAAGAGACATTGACACAGCCACTCTTGAGGAAGACATAAAAAAACTCAAAGAAGACATTCCGATTTCTTATATAGCCAAAATAAAGAGAAAGGTTGAAAAACTTGAAGGAGGCAAAGAAAGTGTAATAATAGCCGAACAATTAATATGAGGAGATAAATATGGATTTTTCAAAACCATACGAAAAGGACCAATATATCAAATTTTTCAGACACAAATTTTTACCCGATGATTTTAAAACACTTGAAGAGGAGCTTACTCCGGAATTTACCCCCAAATACATAAAAAAAG
>CAZWJH010000140.1:0-3745 GCA_964634755.1 uncultured Clostridia bacterium | reverse complement strand
TCTCTTTCAATAAAAAAAGAGGATTTAAAACCTGTTAAAAAGAGTGAAAGAGTAAAGGAGGAGCTTAAAAAATTCTCATTTTCCCCTTCTTCAATTGAGATGTATATTAAATGCCCATTAAGATTTTATTATTCAAAGGTTTTGGGACTTGAGGAGAGGGAAGGTGTGAGCGATGAACCTGATGCCGGAACACTCGGAACAATTATTCACGATTCTCTGAAGAGAATTTACTCTGATATAGGTCTTGTTCATGAAAAAGATGTTGAAGAAATTAAAGCAAAAGCCTTTGAAATCTTGGAACAGGAATTTAGGGCAAAAAATTTTGACCTTTCAAACGGACTTTTAAAAATAAAACTCTGGATAGTGAAAGAGAGAGTTTCGGAGTTTCTGGAAAATGATATCAGAAGAGTAAGGGAGAATAATATTAAAATAAAAGAGGATTGGCTTGAAAAGTATCTTACCAAAAAGATAAAATTTGCAGAAGATCTTGAAGCAACGATTCAGGGAAGGATAGACAGGATTGAGAAAGAGGGTAATATAGTAAGGATAATTGATTATAAGACAGGTAATAATATAAAGGGGATAAAAATTTCTAATTTAAAAGAAATCAAGGAATATTCACCGGAAGGTAATGAGTATTTTGAGTTTTTCGAATCCTTTGAAAAAGTATTTCCACCCCTTCAATTGTTAATTTACGAAAAACTTTACTCCGAGCTTTTCGGGAAAAACTTAAATGAGATAGTCTCAGCTTATGTATTTTTAAAGAAAAAAAATCCTCAGGTTGGAAGTATTTACGAGAAAGATGGTATAACTGACGAAGATAAAGCCATCCTTTTTAACACATTTGAAGAAAATCTCGGAATAATAATAAAGGACATAATGGAAAATGAATACTTTATCCCCAACCCTAAAGATTCAGGCTACTGCTCTTACTGTCCGTTTAAGGTACTTTGCGGGAATATCTGATTGGTTTGTAGATAGTTATATAAAAAACTCACTATGTATATTCAGAATACAAACATGTAATTTTTCACCCTCGTAAATTCATATTTAGGACAAGACATTTTTAGCTGGGAAGCTTTATGCTCTGGGCTTTTTAACGGTTTTTTTGCAAAACAAAGCGAATTTTGCTAATATTAATATATGAAAGGAAAACCAAAGAATTTACCTGTCGGTAATAGTGATTTTAAAGATATAATAGAAGGTGGTTCTTTGTATGTGGATAAGACAGAGATTATTCACAGATTAATTGAATCAGGAAAATATTATTTTCTCTCCCGTCCCCGCAGGTTCGGAAAATCACTCTTGATTTCAACCCTTTATCATATTTTCAAAGGGCATAAGGAATTATTCAAGGGACTTTATATATATGATAGTGACTTTGATTGGGAAGAGCATCCTGTAATATTAATGGATTTCAATGGAATATTATCAAGGGATAAACAGGTGCTTGAGGAAGAAGTTAAAAACATTTTATACGACATTGGAGAATCATACGGAATCAAGTTAAGAGAAGAGAAGTATGCGGTGAATTTATTAAAGGAATTAAGTAAAGAGTTGTACAATAAATATGGCAAAAGCATAGTGTATTTGATAGATGAGTATGATAAACCGATAATAAATCATCTTGGGAAGGGAGAGAAGGAGCTAAGAATAGCTGAAGATAACAGGGAATTTTTAAAGGAATTTTACGGGGTATTAAAATTTAGTGAAATAGTAAGGATAACAAGATTTGTATTTATAACGGGAGTTACTAAATTTTCAAAAGTTTCAATATTCTCAGAGCTTAATAATCTAATTGACCTTACCATGGATGAGAGGTTTTGTGATTTACTTGGAGTGAGGGAAGACGAGATTGATAGATATTTAACCCCACACATTGAGTATTATTGCAAGGAAAAGAATATTGATTGTGAAGAGCTAAGAGAGGGGTTAAGGAATTATTACAATGGATACAGATTTTCTTCAAAGGATTTAAAGGTTTACAATCCTTTTTCTCTTTTTTCAGCACTAATGAAGATGAAAATAGAAAACTACTGGTTTGAAAGCGGAACACCGACATATTTGATAAATTTGATTAAAGAGCAAAAAATGTATGTTCCTGAATACGAAGAGTTTGAAGCAGATGAGTATATGTTTTCAACCTATGAATTAAACAAACTAATGGCATTACCACTAATGTTTCAGACAGGGTATTTGACAATAAAAGATTATGATGATGATATAAAAATATATAAGTTAGGATTTCCAAACAAAGAGGTAAAAACATCGTTTGCAAAGCACTTATACAAGGAGTTTTCAGAGCTTGAAAGAGATACTAAGTTTGCAAAAGTGGGAAGAAGTTTTAAACAAGGAAATATAGAAGAAGCGATAGAGATAATAAAGAGCATATATTCAGAGATACCATACACATTGATGAGAAAGGATAGGATAAATGAGGATTATTTTCATACGATATTTTACTTGATAGTAACGGCAAGTGGGGTAAATGTGAGGACAGAGGTATTGAATTACAGGGGAAGAATAGATATGCTGATTGAGACGAGAGGAAGTAAAAAGTTGAAAGTAGAAAGTCAAAAGTTAAAAGTTGAAAGTGGAAAGGAGCTGAGCAACAAAAACGGCAGGTATTATATTATTGAGTTTAAGTGCAATCAAAGTGCGGATAAGGCGATAGAGCAGATAAAGGGAAAAGGATACTATGAGCCGTATCTGAATAAAGGGAAAGAAATCGTATTAATAGGAATAAATTTCTCTACAGAGAAAAAAAATATAGAAGAATATTTGGTGGAAAAGATTTAAAAAGACTAAAAACCAAAAGCCTTCAAGCCTCCGAGCTGATTTTGTAATTTGTGTATCTGTTTTTTGCAAAATTATAATATCAAATAATAAATAACAACCTACCCGTAGCATGCTACGGATTTTATGCTATTTGCTACCATTTTCTATTACAAATAATATTCATCCTCCTTCCATTTTAAGATGATTTCCCAATATGTATTCTGAGATTTTTATAAAATCCTTTTCATCTCTAATTATGTTCTCATAATATCGCTGTTGCCACGAGAAATTTTTATTTATTTTGCGGGCTTCAATTGTGCAAATTCTTTTGTATTGGTTTATGATTACCCCCAATGAACCGGATTTCCATTTTGGGTTCCCGTGTTTTTTTATTCCATTTGTTAATGTAGACCTTGCATGCAAGGTCTTTACAAAAAATTGACAATTAATTACCGATGAGCGAAAAAATCATTTGATTTAATAAAGATTTAATTGGAAAATTTTATTGTATGAAAGAATACGGGTTGGTTTTTTACACAAGACAGATCTTGTAAACTTCTTTTAGCTGGGAAGCTTTGAAGCTTTATGCTCTGGGCTTTTTATAGCTATTTTAGGACAAAACACAAGACACTTTAAAGCTTATTTATACTCATAGTTTTCTTCTTCCCTATTTGAGTTTTGGGAGGATCAAAAATACTTGACAAGATTTTTTTGTGGTGGTAAAAGATAATATTGGAAAGAAAATGGGATAAACAAAAAAGTGCTTTTTCCCTTTCTTTTTGGTAATTATGAAATTTTTGGTGTTGTATTATGAAACGTGGTACTCCGAGTCAGGAAGTATCGCTTTTTTGGAAAAAGAAGTAAGCTATGAAGAAAATTGAAGAAATTATTAAACAAATTATTGAAGAAGAAAATAATAGAAGTATTCCAGAATTTGAAGATTATTCTCCCAATGAGATGGAGTATA
>CAZWJH010000139.1:0-3928 GCA_964634755.1 uncultured Clostridia bacterium | reverse complement strand
TCTCTTTCTGGGCTTGATATAGTGAGCTCAAGTTCGGGCAGAAGCATTAAAAAGAAGGGAAGGATAAGCAAAATGGGTAACAAACTTGTAAGGAGAAAATTATTTATGTCAGCAATGTATTTAATACAAACAGAGGGTAGATTCAGAAGATTTTATGAAGAGTTAAGAAGGAGGGGAAAACCCAAAAAAGTGGCTCTTACTGCTATTATGAGAAAAGTTCTTGTACTCACCTATTCATTATATAAAAATATGAGTTTTTATTCGGAGAGCTATAATGTCTAAGCTTGATATTTACGAATATTTTAAATTATTTCCCTATATCCCTCTTGACTTTTCAGACAACATCTGCTCGGCTTTTTGGACTCGCTTATTCGAGTTTTTGGATGTTTAATGAGTAATTTATTAAAGTTTACTTTTTAATGTTTAATTTTTTTAGTAGCCCTTTTTATTGTAGGAGAAAATTTTCTTTGCTATAATGAATTAACTTAGTGTCTTTATAAGGAGGAGTATATGAAATTATTTTCAGCAAGATCAAGTTTTATGAAAAAGTTAATATTTGTTTTTGTTTTGGGCTTTGTTTTGAGCTTTTATCCGTTAATTTCAAATTCGGAAGTTCAGAAAAGACCTTTGATGAGGTATCCAGATGTTTACAAAGATACTGTTGTTTTTGTTTACGGAAATGATATCTGGAAAGTTCCCGTTACCGGAGGTATTGCCGAAAGGCTTACGATAAACGATGGACATGAAATATTCCCTAAATTTTCTCCCTGCGGTAAGTGGATTGCTTTTACGGGTGAGTATGATAGAAATCCTGATGTCTATATAATGGATGTTTATGGTGGTCATATAAAGAGGCTTACCTATCATCCGGGATTTGATGAAGTTGTCGGTTGGCATCCTACAAAGCATAAAATAATTTTTCGTTCGAACAGGGATTCTGCCACAAGATATGATCACCTTTTTATGATAAATCCGGATGGTACGGGGCTTGAAGAGCTTATTCTTCACGAAGCAGCTTTTGGCAGTTTCTCACCTGATGGTAGCAAAATAGCCTATAATAGGGTTTCAAGGGAAAACAGGACATGGAAGAGATACAGAGGAGGGCTTGCTCAGGATATCTATCTTTTTGATTTTAAAGCAATGGAAGATTACAGAATAACAAAGTTCAGGGGAACTGATAGAATCCCAATGTGGATAGGGGATGAAATCTATTTTACTTCTGATAGGGATGGTGTGTTAAATCTTTATTCCTATGATACGAAAACAAAAAAAATAAAACAGCTAACTTTTCATAATGAGTATGATGTAAGAAGACCAAGTAAAGGAATAGATAAGATTGTTTATGAGAGCGGAGGAACGCTTAGAGTTTACAATATTAAAACAGGAGAGGATAAACTAATACCGGTTGAGATAAGAGCTGATGCTCCTGAAAAGAGACCATATTATAAAAATGTAAGAGGATATATAACAGACATGGATATTTCTCTTACAGGTGCAAGAGTACTTGTTGTAGCACGGGGTGAAATTTTTTCAGTACCAAGGGAAAATGGCTCGATTTTGAACATAACGGAAGATTCCGGAGCAAGGGATAAGGATGCCGCATGGTCTCCGGACGGTAAAAAGATTGCTTACTTTTCTGACAAAGACGGAGAATATAATCTTTACATAATTGATGCTGAGGCTAAAACAAAACCCCTTAAACTTACCTCTTTTAAGAAAGGTTACAGGCACTATATCAAATGGTCTCCGGATGGAAAGAAAATTGCCTTTGCGGATCAAACCCTTTCACTTTACTATATTAATATTGCGACAAAAAAAATTATAAAAGTTGACAAAGCTTACTATCAAAACATTGATATTGATCAGGATGAGAAGGCAATTTATGATTTTAACTGGTCTCCTGACAGCAGATTTATTGCATACTCAAAAATGGATAGTGATTTTGTCACAAAAATTTACATATATTCCCTTGAAGATGGAAAAGTTCACAAAATCAGCGGTGAGCTTTTTAATGATTTTGAGCCTGTCTTTTCAAAGGATGGTAAATATCTTTTCTTTGTTTCAAACAGAAGGTTTAACCCCACATTTGATGATTTAGATTGGGAAATGGTTTACAAAAACATTGCCGGAATATATTATGTGAGCCTGCAAAAAGATACTCCATCTCTATTCCCATATAAATCCGATAAAAGTTATGAAATAAAGAATAAGAAAAGCAAAAAAAGCAAGAAATTATTACATATTGACTTTGAAGGAATTTCAAATAGAATTGAAATGCTTCCTCTTCCCAAAGGCAATTACAGAAAGTTAAGTGTGAATGAGGGTAATCTCTTTTATCTTAATTCTGATAAGGGGGATTATAATCGCTTTAAATACAGGGATCTCGGTCCCCGTGATCTTTATGCTTTCTCATTTAAAAGCAAAAAATCAAAGGTTTTGGTTAAAAAGATCGATGATTATAAAATTTCTTCCAATGGAAAACACATAGTTTTCAAAAGAGGAACTTCTGTCGGCGTGGTCTCTGCTTCGGGTGGTAAGCCTAAAATGCTTAAGCTTACCGGTTTGACAATGAAAATAGATCCTGTGAAAGAATGGCGCCAGATTTTCAATGAGGCATGGCGAATGGAAAGGGATTATTATTATGAGCCCAATATGCACGGTGTTGATTGGTTGGCTGTGAAAGAAAAGTATAAAAAGCTTTTGCCCTATGTTTCTTGCAGGGAAGATGTGAAGTATCTTATAGGTGAGATGATAGGGGAGCTCAATACCTCTCACACATATGTGTTTGGCGGAGATTCTTTAAGAAGAGGCAAGAGAGTTAATGTCGGGCTTCTGGGTGTTGATTGGGGATTGGATAAAAAACACAATCTCTATTATTTTAAAAAGATTTACACGGTTCCAGATTGGTCAAGAGGAATTATTCCTCCGCTTTTAAAACCGGGAATTAATGTTAAAGAGGGATATTACTTATTAAAGGTTAATAATAAAAAAGTTATCGGAAAGAAAAATATTTATTCCTATTTTGAAAACACTGCGGGAAAACTTATTGAAATCACAGTAAATGATAAACCTACAATGCTTGGAGCCAAAACATACAGAGTTAAACCAATATATTCCGAAAGAACTTTAAGATACAGAGCCTGGGTGGAGCACAACAGGAAAATTGTAGAAAAAGCTTCAGGAGGATTAATTGGTTATCTTCACTTTCCCGATACTTATATGGGCTCGGCTGTTGAGTTCCCAAAATATTTTTATTCTCAGATAACAAAAAAGGGTTTGATCATTGACGGAAGATACAATGGGGGTGGTCTTGATCCTGATATCTTCTTAAGAAGGCTAAACAGAAAAATATTGTCCTATTGGACAAGAAGATATACACATGACCAGCTTGGACCTCATATGACAGCCAATGCTCATATGGTGCTTCTTACGAATAAGCAGGCTGGTTCCGGAGGAGATGAACTTCCCTATGAGTTCAGAAGAAAGAAGATGGGGCTCATCATAGGTACAAGAACATGGGGAGGACTTGTCGGTGTGTCAATGTTTATTCAATTAATAGACGGAGGAGGTATAACCGCACCGGATTATAGGATTTACAGTCCCGAAGGAAAATGGATAATAGAAAATCATGGAGTTGATCCTGATATAGTTGTGGATCTTGATCCTGTTCAAATGTCTAAAGGATATGATGCTCAGCTAATGAAAGGAATTGAAATACTTTTAAAAGAAATAAAGAAAGACCCGAAAAAGTGGCCTAAACATGGGCCTTTTCCAGTGGATAGAACAATAAAAAAATAAGAAGAGGAATCAAAGACTGCAGAGGGGAATCCCTCTGTAGTCTTTGTTCTAAAGTCCAAATAGTTTCAGATATCATAATAGCAAAAAATTTATGTTTTCGTAATAAAGTTATTAAATTCCTTTATGGAGT
>CAZWJH010000138.1:0-3951 GCA_964634755.1 uncultured Clostridia bacterium | reverse complement strand
CCAAATATTAAACAATTTTTCATTTAAAACTTTCTCCTTTGTTTATTTTTTTTAGATATTCATTAGCTTTCTTATAAGAGGGCTCCAATGAGATAGTTTTTTGTAAAAAATTCTTACTTTTTTCTAAGTTGCCTTCTAAAAAATTTATTTCTCCTAAATGAAAAAACACTCCAGCTAAAAGCTTTTTTGAGATCCTTTTTTTAAGTAAACCTTTAAAAATTTTTTTAGATGTTTCTAAATTTCCCAACATCTTATATAAGGAAGCCACTCTGTAATCAAAAACCGCATCAGAAATTTTTGACTCAGTTAAAACCGCTATTGCTTCTTCAAGCTTGCTTTTCCATCTTTTGTTTCCTTCCACTTTATAACGGAGAGCATCATTGTAAAATCTATAAAATTTTTTTTCTATAAACTTTTTTTTATTCTCTTCTTTAAGTTCCTTAAATGCGTTTTCTATTATAGCTTCAAGTTCAAAAGAAATTTTAAGGTTTTTCCTGGGATTAATACCCCTTATTGCAAAGTAACTAAGTGTTCTTCTTCTCCACTCAATTATTCTTTTTTGGAGTTCTTGTTCCTTGGTGTACATTAATGTAAATGGATGCCATGGATGGTAAAGTTTTAACTCTGGTGACCACATTATTGCTAATCCAAGATTTTTAAAACGGGTATAAATATCAAGACCATTTGCATGATTTCCAGAGGCAAAAAGAGGATGTTCTTCATAACCATTTATTTCAATTAGCCATTTTTTTCTTACAGTCAAACAACCTCCATAATTTGTTGGATTTTTAAGCACTGTTTTCTTCTCTAATTCATCAAAATTAAAGGAGTTTAAAATCCCCTTTTCTATTTCATCATATCTATAGCCATATACAACTAATTTTTCATACTCATTATGTATTTTCCACACTCTTTTTAAAAAATCGGGCTTAACAATTTGGTCAGCATCAGGAATAACAATTATTTCTCCCTTTGCTTCTTTTATGCCTCTATTAAAGCAGTATGATGAATGATATGTACCTTTCTTGTTAAGAGTTATAACCTTGACCTTTTTCTGATTATAAACCTCAGAATGGGCTTTACTAAAAAATTCAACCCAAATCACCTCATAATCCCCTTCAGGAAAATCCTGTTCGGAAAAGTATTTTGCTCCATAAATATTTTCTCTAAAACTACCGTCAATCATAATAACAGAAATTTTCATATCTTTAGCTTTTTAACCTGCTTTCAATCCATCTGTAGGTTATCTCCATTCCCTCTCTCAATGGCTTCGTAGGTGCCCATCCGAGCTTCTCTTTAATTAAAAGTGTTATCGGATTTTCTTCCTCTTACTCCCTGAGATCCCGGAACATGTCTTATAATCAACTTCTTCCCAGCTATCTCCATCACCATCTTTGCCAGAACATTTATGCTTATCAACTTCTCTGGACCCATATTTACTGATCCTGTAAAATCTGAATCCATTAGCCTCCTCACTCCTTCCAAACACTCATTTATATACAAAAATATCCTCGTCTGCTTCCTATCTCCCCAGATCTCTATCCCCCTCCATCTTCTGCCTCTGCAACTCTTCTGCATATTGCCGCTGGCGCCTTCTCCCTCCCTCCTCTCCATGTCCCCTCCGGCCCAAATATGTTGTGAAACCTTGCTATTCTTACCTCCACTCCATAATTTCTCATATATGACATATAAAGCATTTCACTGAAAAGCTTTTCCCCCCGTACTCACTATCAGGTTGCGTAGGATATGCCATATCCTCCTTTAATCCACTGTTTTTCTCTTCCATCTGTACATACTCAGGATATATACACGCTGAAGATGAATAAAATATCTTTCCCACTCCGACATCTTTAATAACATCCAAAACATTCAAATTTATCGTAGCCGAATTATGCATTACATTAGCATCGTTCTCTCCCGTAAATATGTATCCGGCTCCTCCCATATCAGCCGCAAGCTGATATACTTCATCAAACTTTTGATCTATCACATATCTCACAAGATACGGATTCCTCAAATCTCCTATTACAAAATCATCAGCTTCCGTTGGTGAAAACTCTGGATGTTTCGAATCAACACCTCTTACCCAAAAACCTTCTTTCTTTAATTTTTTTACAAGGTGGCTTCCTATAAACCCTCCTGCTCCTAAAACTAATGCTTTCTTCACTTATTCCTCCTTAAAGGTTTATAATTCTTCATAATACACACACTTTTCATATATGTTCATATTTGTAAGCTGATTCTTTAAAATTTTCATACCGGACTGAACTGCTACTACAATAAAATCATAGTCCTTTGTTTTTAGTAAATATTTTGGTTCAAGAATTTTTTTTCCTAAAAAATTTTTTCCCCAGTTCTCTTTATCATTATCAACAAAAAAAAGAACTCTATAATATTTTCCTTCTTTTATTAAAAATCTTAAAGCAGCCTCTCCAGTTCCCCAAACTACAATATTTTTTTTTCTCTGAGTACAATTTAATACCTTTTTTTTAACAACCTTTTCGAAACGTACTTTTTTAAAAACTCTCAATTTTCCTTTTAAAGATGTATCTACAATGCATATCTTATCATCAGGATTTAATATATTAAATGTTCTTATCCAATCTTTTACCAGCCTCCAACCTAACCGGTGTATATGAGCATTTGGGATAGAATATCTTTTTCCTTTCCCGAAATAATTGGGTAAAAAATGATTTGGATCATCATCTCCAGTGCCTTCATAAACTTTCCAGTTTACACCATACACACGATTATCTATTTCTTTTATGTTTTTTGGTTTTTCAACATAATTCGCATCTATTCCTACCAATACTATTTCCTTAAAGCCCAAGTAAAGAGCTATTTGCACACTTGTAGCACCTACATTTCCGAGAAGATTCAGTGTCTTATTTACTCTATCATCAAAAACTCTCTTAACTTTTTCTTTCAAGAAAAAAACGTTTTTATCTTTTTTTATTATTTTGTCACTCCAAAAAGGAAAAAAAAATAAAGTGTCTTTATACAAACTTTTATTAGAAATCATATTATTTATTTCATGCTTATTATCTTTTAAAACGACTCTATCAATAACAGAATAAAAAGAAGGGGAAAACCCCCAGTTTTTATAGGCTAAATATGCTCTATTAAAAGAAAAAGTATATTCATTTTTTAAGAGAGAAACATTAATTTCTCTTAAACTTGGGCCATTTCCTATTATGTAGATTCTTTGCCCTTTATATTTGTTTTTTAATTTATCTATCATCATTTCTTACCTCGCAAAAACAGGATCATGTAAGACATTTCCGATTCCGCCATCCACATTAAGAACGGCTCCAGTTATAAAACTTGCCATGTCAGATGCAAGAAACAAGGCTACCTTGGCCACCTCTTCAGGTTTTGCGATCCTTCCCAAGGGATGATACTTGCCAAGAACATTCAATCCTTCCGGATTATCTCTAAATCCATCTCTTAACATCGGAGTATCTGTCGCAGCTGGAACAATTGCGTTAATTCTAACATCAGGAGCAAGCTCAAGAGACAAAACTTTTGTTAAAGCAACAAGAGCACCTTTGCTTGTTGTATAAACAGTGAATTTTGCTTTAGTCAAATATGTGTGTATACTGGCGATATTTATTATACTTCCTTTGTTTTTACTCAGTTCTTCTTTGAACTCCTGTATAAGCCAGAAAGGTGCTAAAAGATTTGTATCAAGTGTTTCCTTCCAATCTTCATATTGGACATCCTCTATTTTTTTTACTATTTGAACAGCAGCATTATTAATAAGAACAAAAAGATTCCCTTCCATTATATTCCTAAGTGTTTTAAAAAATTTTTTTTCCTCTCCATCTTTTTTTCCTAACTCGCTAATATCATATTGTATGACCCTGTAATTCAAACTTTTCACTTCCCTCCTGTCTACCCCGATAACATTGTATCCATTTTTTGAAAAAACATCACATAGAGCAGAGCCAA
>CAZWJH010000137.1:0-3975 GCA_964634755.1 uncultured Clostridia bacterium | reverse complement strand
ATTTAAGTTTTCCTCCCGGAAGCTTGTGAGCCGGAAGTTTACCCTCCTTTATCCCTTTTGGAAAACCTATGAAAGCAAAGCTATTCCACCTTGCCTCTCCCAAAACAAAGTATCCCCTATCATTCCACCATGAAAACTTTCCCCCCAATGAAGCTGGCCACATTGGAGATAGATCAGGCTTAAATCTTACCTCTATTTCAATAGGTTTGATATTTCTTATTTTGTAAACCAAAAAAGCTACAGGATTCTCATAATCCGCAAAAATCAGCTCATCTATTTTCCAGCTTTCACCCGTATAATTTCTTTCCACACTATATTCCGAAACTTTAAACTCCGAAAGCTTTGAAACAGGCTTAATTTTGTTTCCATTCTCAATTACAAAAAATTCATAATTATGAAACACTTTGTAAGGATAAACCCATACCTCAAATGCAGAGCCATCTATTTTCCCCATCAGAGAGGCTCTTTTTCCGTAAACTCCGAAAAAGGATTTTGTATAATTGGTAATTGAAAAAAGGAATGAAAAACTTAATATGAAAACTATAAAAGCACCTATTTTCTTCAATTTTTCCCCCTTATTATTCTAATTTCGTATTTTCCTTTTTTAAGCTTGAAAGATGAAGACACAGATTTTCCGTCAACATAGAGTTTCCACTTTTTCGAAGAAGGTATGAAATTGAGGCTATCGGAATAAACACTTATATCAGCTTCCACAAAATCATTATCAATTTTAAGATTTCTTAAGACAGCTCTTCCCCTGTAGGAGAGTACTTTTTCTGAATTCCTATAAAGTGTAAGAGAATTTTTGTCAGCAAAAAGGTCGTAAGAATCCCCTTTTATCTTATAATTCAAAAGAGTGTTTTTATCATAAGCCGCAAGATTTCCCACCCTTAAACCATCAAAGGGAGAATTATCTATAAAATCCTCTATCAAAACGAGAGCAAAAAGCGGTCCCCAGCTCTGATAACGCTGTCCTCCGCCCTCTCCTGTGACAGAATTATAGTTTTCTCTGCAAAGTCCGTACTCCTTCCAGCTTCTCAAAAAAAGTCTCGCACTCTTTCTTGCAAACTCAGCGGCAATTTCATCAAAACCATACCTTTTAAGCCCCTGATACACCAAATAATTTGTGGGGGGCCAGATTGTCCCTCTCCAGTACTGCTGATCCTTGAAAGCAGGATTATCCCTTGAAATCGTAGGTATAATGTAATCACCCCAGAATTCCTTGGGATTTAAAAGGTGAGCCAAAAGTTTTTTTGCTCTCTCCTTTGTCACCACTCCCGCAAGAAGAGGATAAAAGTTTGAAGATGCCTTTGCACTTGAAAATTTTCCGTTCCAATATCTGTCAAAATAAAAGCTCTCTTTATCATTCCACAAAAGCTTATTAATCTTTTTTGAAATTTTTTCATACTCATTTTTAAAAAATTCAGAATCAGAGGTTTTTCCCAAAATTTTTGCAATTTTAAAGAGGGAATACGAATCAAGTGCCAAAAGTGAGGATAAATCCACACAATCAAGCTCAATTGAATGAGTCTTTTCATTGAATTTCACATTATCATAATTCGGAAGATCATCTTGTCCGGATTCCCAGGCTGCCCTTGTTCTGCCGGATGCACCAACCTCCCACGATGGAAGCACTTTATTTATAAGCTCTGTATCACTTCCCCATTCAAAGAGAAAATTATTGTTTCCATCCCTTTTAAGGTGTTTTCCCATATTATCAGTCCAATATTTGTGAAATTTCACAAGCCTTTCATATGATTTTCTCAAAAGGTTTAAATCTCCGGTTTTATAAAATACTTTTAAAACAGCAAAAGCTCCTACCGGAGGCTGGGCTCTGTCGGTTGATCCTGCTGTAGCAGAGCGCCAATTCGGAATATTCCCCCACATGTACTGAGTATCAAGTACAGCTTCAATTTCCGTTTTTGCAAGCTTTTCATCCTCAACAGAAAGCTCAATTGCATTGAAAAATGAATCCCACTCAAACATAGTCCATAAATCGTGTTTTCTATCCTTCCCCGGAAAAATCCACCTTCTTCCGGCAGGTATGTAGAGCCTTCCCTTGTCAGGTTGCAAGAGCTTCATCCAGTAAAGGTTTGTAGTGATTGAGTTTATAAGCCCATCAAATTCCCCCTTGAATTTTACTCTCGTTTTCTCATAGTTTTTTTTGGCGGATTCAAGTTTTGCTTCAATCCAAGCACTGTCATTGTTAAAATCTTCAAAACCAGCATAAAAATAAAACCTTTCTCCTGAAATTTTAAAATTCATTTCACTTCCATCCTTTTCAGGAGGGTTTAAAGTGCCACCTATTTTTCTAAAGACAAAATCTCTCTTTTCTGAAACAACAAATCCATTTCCGAATTTAACCTTTTCTCCCATTCCCCAAGGAGAGTAAAACTTTAAAATTATTCTCACATTTTCAGGGGCCTTAATATATCCGATTACTCCGGTTCCATATTTTCCGTAAACAAGCTTTAAAATACCATCTCTTTTAATGTTCTTTTTTTCAATGGGAGTTTTGTGTCTTAATCCGAATTTGTGATTAATATTAAAGTAAACTTCCGCATAGGAATAATCCTGTGCAATCAATCCGGGCCTTTCAACCAAAAAGAATGTATCATATCCATCGGCAATTTTCCCGTTTTTCTCAAATGCAAATCTGAAACCGTAAATTTTTCCATTATCAACCAAAATAATTCCATTCCAGTATGGTGCATGAAAAGATCCAGCCTGAAAAGAGAGCAAAGGAAAAGTATAAAAAACAAAGAGAATAATCAAAAACAATTTTATAGTTCTTTTTCTCATTCTCCCCTCCGTAATGATTTATTAACCATTTTTTTACTGTAATAAAAACAAATGACTATCATAAAACAATAATAGCAAAAAAAAACGAAAGGAGGAAGAAATTTGTAGTAGTGGGCTTTAATGAAAAAGTATTTCGCCCTGAAATAATCTAATCTTCTTTTGCTTTTAATCTATTTCCTATCTCTCTTAGAATCGATGATGAGGGTATTAATCTTATAAAAGAGAAAATTAATTCTCCTCCCTGTTCCCTCGATATACTTGATTTTATTATCCTTTTCAAGCACAATATTTTTCGGGACAGTAATGAGATTGAAAGACTAAACAAAATTAAAATGTACTTTAAATAAAAAGGAATTATTATCTATTTTTTTGTAGCAGGATTCCAAATAATATACTATAATTGATTACAAATACTTACAATGATAGCAAACAAAATAGATATGTTTTTAATTCTTTCTCTATTATTTATTATATTTTCATACTATGTTTTTAGAATTATAGTAAAGGGTTCGTATTTAAAACATCTTAAACTTACACCAATTTCATATTTGTTGGAAATTCTAATTTTTGCCCTGCACGCGAATTTGGCATATCTTACATTCCAAACAAAATGGCCAAAATTACCTCCAATTCCAGATAATCTCATTCAAAGAGCATTTGCAATAATTTTTATAACCGCAGGCAGTATTATTCTGACTTTTGCCTGGATTAAATTGGGAACAAAAACAAGTCTTGGTTTGGACAAAAAGAAACTCGTTGTCTCCGGTATTTATAATTATTCGCGAAATCCCCAGTTAACCGGTTATGGTTTGATTCTCTTAGGTTTTTTAATATTATACTTTAATACTTTCCTTCTACTATGGTTTTTGGAGTATTTGATTATCGCCTTTTTTATGATAAAAACAGAGGAGGAATTTTTATCTTTTAAATATTGTGAGCAATACAGAGAGTATTGTAAGAAAGTGCCTCGTGTATTTAAGATGAAATGAAATTTTCAATATGATTTTTTTTTTTGACAAAAATAAGTAATCTGTTAAAATGAAGTATGAGTTTTTTAATCATTATTGCTTTCTTCTCTATAACCATCTTCGTCTGGAGCACAATTAAAATCCATATTTTTCTCAAAGAAAAAGGCAAAGAGGGAGGAAATTTTATATTTATTAATCTTTTTAT
>CAZWJH010000136.1:0-3991 GCA_964634755.1 uncultured Clostridia bacterium | reverse complement strand
AAAGGAGGTTAAAATGGACAGAAATTCAAAAATCTATGTTGCAGGACATAGAGGACTTGTGGGATCATCAATTGTGAGAGAGCTTAAGAAGAGAGGATATGAAAATCTCGTGTTCAGAACTCATGCTGAACTTGATCTTGAAAGGCAGGAAAATGTTGAGGATTTTTTTGAAAAAGAGAGGCCTGAGTATGTTTTTTTAGCAGCAGCAAAGGTTGGCGGTATAATGTCAAACAAAACCTATCCTGCGGAATTTATTTACAACAATCTTTTAATTCAGGTTAATGTTATCCACTCTGCTTACAAATACGGGGTAAAAAAACTCCTGTTTTTAGGCTCCTCCTGTATCTACCCTAAATTTGCTCCTCAGCCTATGAAAGAAGAGTATCTTTTAACTTCTCCCCTTGAGCCTACCAATGAGGCTTATGCTATCGCAAAAATAGCGGGACTTAAGATGTGCAGATACTACAATGACCAGTACGGAACAAATTTCATCTCAGTTCAACCGACAAATCTCTATGGGCCCAATGACAGGTATGATCTTTTTAACTCCCATGTTTTGCCTGCTTTAATAAGAAAGTTTCACCTTGCAAAACTTCTCTCCGAAGAGGGTTATGAAAAAATAAAAGAGGACTTTAAAAAGCGTCCAATGAAAGAGTTTCCTCAAAACGGAAACCAAAAAGATGTTGACGATTTTCTTGAAAAATTTGGAATCATGAAGGATAAAGACGGAAAGGTTTTTGTCAGATTGTGGGGGACAGGTTCACCGCGAAGAGAATTCCTTTATGTTGATGATTTAGGAGAAGCTGTTGTTTTTCTTATGGAGAGATACGGATATGAGGATATAGGAGAGCTGATAAATATAGGCACTGGTGAGGATATTACCATAAAAGAGCTTGCTGAGATAGTTAAAAAGATTGTGGGTTTTGAAGGTAAAATAGATTGGGATAGCTCCAAACCGGATGGTACTCCGCGAAAACTCCTTGATGTCTCAAAAATAAACAGACTTGGGTGGAGAGCAAAAACCTCTCTTGAAGAAGGAATAAAACTAACCTATAAAGATTATTTAAAATAGATTGTTTACAAAGGTTAATGAATAAGCTAAAAAAAACACTTGCTAATCCTTTTTTTTATCTGCTAATCTTTGTTTTGTTTAACTGGATTTTGCTTTTCCCTGTGACAAAACTTGCTCCACCCGATTTTTATAAGTATTATTTTGCAGGGGAGAGGTTAATTAAAGGAAGCATGAATTTGAGATTTATTCCTCCTCTTTTCCCTTTTTCTCTGTATATTTTCGGTAAATTTCTGAGTCTTTTTTTATCATCTTATAATCCTTTTATAACAGCAAGTAAATTATTATCTCTTTTTGCAGGTCTTGGAATAATATTTTTTTCTTACAAATTTTTAAGAGAATATACCGGAAGTTTTTCTCTTTTAGGAACTGTTTTTATTATTATTTCGCCATTTTTCCTTAAATTCTTAAGCTTCCCTTCCACTGACATTGTTTTTTTATTCTTTGTTATGGCTTCTTTTTACTTTTTTCTTGCTAAAAAGGATTTTCTTCTTTTTTTTAGTGTTCTTTTGGGAGCTTTAACAAGGTATGAAGGAATACTGTTGATAATGATATTATTTATTTATTTTTTTGATTTCAAAAAAGCGAAGAATTATTTTAAGCTTTTACTGTTTTTGGTGGTTTCAGCCCCTATTGTTTATCTCTTTTACTATAAATTCGGCCATCGGTTTGTGCAAAAGGTTGAGCTTGTCACTCAAACGAAATCTTTTCTGTTTTTTATATATCATCCGAAACAGCTTTTTTATATTGTTTATTCAGGGATATTAAACTTTATTCCTAACAAAACACCGGTTTTATTTCATTGGGTAGTGCTTTATTTTTTAATAGTGTTTTTAATTATAGGATTGCTTTTGCTTTTTAGAAATAATTTGAAATTAGCTGTTTCAATATTATTGTATGAATTAATATTTGCTTTTGGTAAAGGCTATATTTTTGGAAACTCTTATGCAATTATCCCCGGAGAGCACAATTTGAGAAGGTTTTTATCTTTTGTCTTTGTTTTTTATCTTTTAAGTTTTGTTGGTTTGTATGGATTATTAAGATATCTCAGAAAAAGCCTTGGGGACAAAGAATTTGTCTTCTTAAGATACTTTATTTATTTTATTCTTGGTGTTTTAGTTTTTTCCAGGTTTCTTATTACAGCTAAGTTTATTTTAATCTCACTTATTTTTATACTCCCCCTGCTTTTGATATTTTTAAGATCATTAAAATTCGGAAAAATTGAAAAGGCAATTTTAATAATACTGCTTTTCTCTTTTTTTACTAACTATTATTTTAAAACATATAAAAAGGGATACAAATATATATATTCCACTCCAAACAAAGGGGCTTATGCAATTGCAGAATGGATTAATAATAATTCTACTTTGAAAAAAGCGGCCGTTTTTTCAAATTTAATAATGATTAGGTTTTATTTAAAGAGAAATATTAATATGCTCTACTTTTATTCTAAAGAAGAGAGTATTTACAAAGATAGAAAAAAACTTGAAGTTTTTATAGTTGGCGAGTTAAAGAAGCAAAAAACAAGATATGTGGCGTTTGACTGGTACCTTAACCCCATTGACCGCCCGGGTGAAGTAGAGCTTAAAAAATTTCTTTTCAAAGAAATTAAAGAGCAGGAAAATTTTATTCTTAAAGAAGGACTTATTTTCAAAAGCCAGCCTGTTGCTGCGGTTTTATGTTTGAGATAAGTTGAAATTTTTGTAATTATTATTTACCATAAACATAGTATATGGAGGAGAAGATGGACGAAGAAATTAGTTTGATTGAATTGTTTGAGATTTTGTGGAAAAGGAAGATTTTTATAATTTCAGGGGTAGGTGTTTTTTTTGTAATTACGGTGATGTTTTTTATTTTATATCCTCTTCAATATCAAAGCTCCGGATTTCTGTCTTTATCTTCCAATTCATATAGAATGCTATTGCCGGATTATAAAAAGGCTTCTTTAATGTTTTTTAACAAAAAGCTTTTTGAGCTTTATTCTTTAAATAAAATGAAGAATGAGGAAAAATGGAAAAGCTTTCTCAATGGATTGTTGTTATCTAAACATGTAAAACCTGTTTATGCATATACGGAGGAAGATCGAAAGAAAATGGGGGGCTTTAAAGAAATTGAGAATTATGTTGTTGGGGTTAAGATAACTGTGAAAAATAAGAGTGAAACATTGGCAAAAACTTCTGTCTCTTTAATGGGAGAATTTATTAGGGATTCAATCTTTTATCAAAAATTGCGTGAATTTATTATAGCTAAATTTGGTAGTGCAAAAGTTTATATTGAAAATTTAAACAAACGAGAACTTTCCTCTCTTTTCACTATGAGGCTTCTGAATGAAAAAAGGGCTATGCTAAACGCTATTCTTCGGAAATATAAAAGCTCCCAAAAAGTTTACGAGAAGCAGATAATCCCTATGGATAAAGGCAGCTATCAATATCTTTCCCCTGTTATCCAGTTAATAGGAGTAGAAACTCAAATATCGGAATTAAAAGTTAGTTTGTTGAGAATAGAAAGAGAGAAAAAGAAAACAGAACTTATTATTGCATTTCTTGAAAAAATTATTCCCCGGATGAAAGAGATTAAAAGTGGAAGTAATTTATTGGAACTGTGGAATAAAAAGTTTGAAACTTTTTTTTCTGAGAAAAAAGGAGAAAATGATTTCGTTAGGGAAGTAAAGTGTTCTCTTGATGCTTCTGTCCTGGGCATAGAAGATAGATTCTACAGAAAGATAGGTTTTTCTTCTGACACTATAAAAGTTAGCAAGATTAGATATCCGGTAAAAAAGATAACTTTTCTTGTTCTCTTTTTCTCTTTCTTACTTTTTTCATTTATAGCTCTTTTGATAGAGGGGAGCAAAGAAGAAAAATAAGGTATTCCCTTGATTTTTCTTCTTTAATCTGTTAAAAATTTTTATGAGACTAAGAAAAG
>CAZWJH010000135.1:0-4043 GCA_964634755.1 uncultured Clostridia bacterium | reverse complement strand
ATATTTTATTAACATAAAATATAATAAACTAATTTATCGTAGGAGGTGAAAAATGGCAAAAAAGAAGTATTACAAAGGTGATGATTTAACTAAAAAAAAAAGAGACAGAAAAAGAGATGGTTCAGGTTATGAAGAATGGGAGAAAAATTATCGTAAGAAAAAGAAGAAATAATGTTTATCATATCCTTTACAAGCTCTACAACCTCACCTACGACGAAATAAAAATCATAGATCCTGAGATGGAGAAGAAGATTACAAAGGAAGAGTGGAAGAGGTTTGAGGGATGAAGAAGAACTCACCTTATTCAATAGGGTTTTCTATTGAGTACAATAAAAAAAAGTATAGGATTGCAACTCTGAATTTTATAGAACAGGAAGAGTTTTTTTATCACTTTTCATATATTAAGAAAGGGGAAGCTAATGTTATTCTAAACGAAAATATTGAAATGAAGGCGGGAATGGTAGATCATATCTCTTTTCATAAAGATGGAACTATTTATGTAACCCATAAAAAATATAAAGGTAAAAAATACCGCTATAAAACACATCAGTTAAATAAAAACTTATTTAATATAATCCCCTATGACTTTTACCCTTTGCTTATGGAATCTTTTTACTTTGAGAAAACTTTTGATGAAACTTTACCCGAATATTCTCAGTATAATTCAAAAGAAGCAAATGTCAATTATTTATTAGAAAAAGTGCGGGATTTTAGTATAGTTTTATTCTTTTGTAAAAGTGTTGATGCTTCAATGGGGTTATCAGTTTATAATAGTGAATTAAAAAGAAATGTTTTAATACAGCCGGGTCAAAAGCAAATGCAAATCTGGTTTAAAAAATTTAACTTAGCTAATTTTGAAGATCAAACTCAAAAAAAGAATTTAATGTTTGAAGCATTTAACGGCTGGTGGATTGTCCCAATCTTTACAAAATATGTTTTAAAGAAAGTTCCACCTGAAAAGATACCCATAAAAAATGCTTTTGGAAAAAGAGTATGGAAGCTATTCCCTGATGAAAGAATATTCTTACAAAATGCTTTTAATAAAATGTTTGAAAAGAGTGAGAAATGAATAATAAATTATATATCATAGGAGCTGGTTTTAATAGAAATATTGAATTTGATGAAGAAGCGGTGCAAATTCCTGTTGCTGATGATTTTTTTACTTCCTTTGTAAGGAAAAAGAGCTTAGGAAAATATTTAAAAAGGTTCAATGATGTTTTTGATTATATAAATAAATATTGGAATATAAAATTATCTGAAATAGAAAAAGGTAAGAAAATCAATTTAGAAGAACTCCTAAGTGAACTGGAATTTAAACAAGCTTTCTTTAAACAAAGTGATTATTTTTATAGAGTCAAAAGAAAAATTGAGGAAATGATTTTTTATTTATTTTCATCATATGAATTTACTTCATACCATCATTCAGCACAAGAAATACTCCGATTTGCTAAAATGTTTTTGAATGAAAAGGATTCAGATATAATTACTTTTAATTACGATAATATTTTAGAAAGAGCTATTGAGATAGAGTCTGGTAGTAATAAACTTTCTGAGAAAGAGAAAAACTTGATGTATGAGATGTTTCCTAATGAAGAAAAAAATCCCCAAAAAGAGAGTGAACTGTTTTATAAATCTCAATACAAGTTTAATAGGGTTTTATCTTATCCCATTAAATTTGACGGAATATCAAAAGAACTTTTTATTACAAACGATTTTCATTCTCATTTTTTCGATACATCATACTATGACCAAGAAAAGCAATACATTACTAAACAAATACTTAAATTGCATGGTTCAATTGGGTGGTTTTATGTAAGAGAACCTAATGATTTAATTTCAAAACTAAAAGTATCTCATTTGAAAATATTTAATGAGAATGATTTTATTTATACAACTTTTAATAATATTCACACGGATGATTTTGATTCTAATAACAAATATTTAAGAGATCCTTTTGAGTATTTTGAGTATACCTTAGATCCTCTAATAATTACTCCAACAATATTCAAAAATTATAGAGATAAGCATATTAAAAAATTATGGATAGACGCTCAGGAAAAAATTAAGAAAGCTGATGAAATAATTATAATTGGCTATTCTTTTCCTCAAACAGATTTTTATTCAAAAATTATCTTCCGGGAAAATTTAAAAGAAAATGTAAAAATAATGATAATCAACCCTGATGAAAAAATTGAACAACATATTATAAACGATGTTTTGTATAAACGAAGAGTAGATATAATAAGATTTAATTTCTTAAAAGAGTATCTTGACTCAAAAAATGTTCCATATGAAACTGTTCACCTTGTGGTTTTTGAAGAGGATAAAAGAATTTTAGATTATGCAATAGGACTTACATATTTTGATGGTAAGAAATTACGAGCTAAAAATATAAGTTTGGGGGGAATAAATGTTAAATTGAATGTGGTTAAGTACAATAAAAAAATTCCCCAAGACTTTAAAAGAGAGTCCAATTTTTATTATATAGACGGTAAAATAATCAAGAAGCCATGACAACCCTAATCTACCTTGATCAATTTGTTTACAGTAATATTGCTAAATGTGAAATTGGAAATGAAAAAGGAAAGTGTGATTATTGGTTTGAGCTTTATGAGCTTTTGAAGGAAAAAGTTGAAGCAGAAAAGATTATCTGTCCATACTCTCAGTTTCATATTGAAGAAACACTCTTGTTAAAAGATGAAAAGTTGTATGAAAAACATAAGGAATTGTGGTTTGAACTTTCTAAGGGTTATTTTTTTGTTGATTTTATGGATACGAAGAAAAACTATCTATGGTTCTATACAAGAGAATGGCTGAAAGATAAAAAATTTAATTCAGAAGAAGATTTGATAAATAAGTTTAGAGAAAAAAACAAAGAACAATATTTAAGACAATTTCCCTTTATAAAAAACAATCATGTAAACAATGAAAAAGTATATGAAGAAAGACAATATTTTAGTGAGTTAAATTCCTTTTTATTAAAAAAATGGCAAAAAGAAAACGAAATTAGTTTTGATAAAATGTATAAAGACGAAGTAAATTCTTTTATTTACATTATAATTCTTTACTCCTTAAACATTCCTTATTTAAAAAGATTTTTTGAATTTTTTGGCTTATACTTCACAAATCTTATTGAATATAAAAAAATTATAGTATCAGCGCTTTCTTATAATAGAAAAGCATCGATTGATAAGATAAAAAAAGACTTTATACAATTTTTATCTTTTGAAAATTTTGAAAAAATCCCTTTTATAAAAATAGGATGCCTTTTAAATGCTGCAAAAGCAAGAAAAATAGCTCATGGGTCAAAAAAACTCACACCAAGCTTTGAAAATGATGTTGATATTGTAGCAGTTCATTTACCGCTGGTTGATGCAATATTCCTTGATGATGAAATCAGAGGTTATTTAAAGGAAAATCCTATAAAACAAAAAACTTCCGTTTATGGAACAAAAATCTTTTCAATGAGATATAAAGAAGAATTTATGAAATATATAAAGGAGATTAAATGAAACACACATTTATTAAAAATCATGAACTCCTAAAAGAAGATTCGCATACGGAAGATCTTCTTGATTTTCCCGAAATCGCAAGAGAGTTGAAAAATGATAGTTGTTAAACAATAAAAATTTCCCTATAATATATTATGAGTAATATTGTTGACAAGTGGATTGAAATTGCTGAATACGATTTTACTACAGCTGAAGCTATGTTAAAAACTGGAAGATACTTTTATGTAGCTTTTATGTGTCAACAAGCTCTTGAAAAAATGTTAAAAGCACTTATTGTTTTAAAAACCAATAAATACCCACCGAGAGTTCATAAGCTTGAATTTCTTGCAGTAAAGGCAGAAATAAGTGAAGAGTTAAATAATGAGCAAAAGGGATTATTAAATGAATTAAGCTTTTTTTATTTAAATAGTAGGTATCCTGACTTAAATATTGGTTTAAGTTCATTAATAACAAAGGAAAAAGCTAAGGTTTTGCTCAAAAAAACAGAGGAGCTATTAAAATGGATAAAACAAAAGATAAAATAGAGGAATA
>CAZWJH010000134.1:0-4213 GCA_964634755.1 uncultured Clostridia bacterium | reverse complement strand
GGAAAACATAGATCAGTAGCTTTCGTTGAATATTTTGCAAAATATTTTAAAGAAAAGGGCTTTGACACATTTATAATCCATAGAGATATTAATAAATAGGAGAAAATAATGATAGGAGGAGTTATAGTTACCCATGGAATTCTTTGCAAAGAACTCCTTGAAACGGTAAAGAGAATTGTTGGAAAAACAAGCCATATAGAGCCTGTTTCAATCGGATGGGATGACAGCATTGAAGAGGGGAAGAAAAATATAAGAAATGCGATTAAAAAGGTTGATATGGGAGCAGGTGTCATTATTTTTACGGATATGTTCGGCGGAACCCCATCAAACCTTTCTTTCTCTTTTCTTGAAAAAGATAAAATAGAAGTAATTACCGGGGTAAATTTACCCATGCTTTTAAAATTTACCTTTGTTCAAAAGAGTACTGAGCTAGAAAAAGTAGCTGAAAGTGTATGCAAAGAAGGAAAAGCTTCCATATATCTCGCAAGCAATGTCTATAAAGGAAGGGGAAATGACTGAAATAGAAATTGAAATTGTAAACAAACTAGGACTTCATGCAAGAGCATCTTCAAAGTTGGTTCAACTTGCAAACAGATACAGATCAAAAATAACAATTAAATTTAATAATTCAGAGGTAAATGCCAAAAGCCTTTTAGGATTATTAACTATTGCAGCTTCAAAAGGTTCTGTTATCAAAATCATAGCAGATGGAGAAGATGAAGAAAAAGCAATAAATGCAATTGAAAAACTAATTAAAAACAAATTCGGAGAAAAAGAGTAGTGACAAAAAAAATAGAAGGTGTAGCGGCTTCAACAGGCATAGGAATTGGCAGTCTTTTTTCAATGAAAATGGAATCCGAGTTTATCCTTAGAGAAAGCATTCCAGATAAACAAATACCAAAAGAGTTAAAAAGATTTGACAAAGCTGTTAAAAAATCAATAAGAGAACTTGAAGCAATAAGACAAAGAGTAAAGAAGAATAGAGGAAAAGCATCCGCTATAATCCTTGATACATTAATTCTTCTTTTAAAGGATAAAGAATTAATTGATACTATAAAAGAAATAATAAAAGAAGAGAAGGTAAGATCCGAATGGGCAATTCATCTGGTCAGATTAAAATATGAAAGAATTTTTGAAGAATTTGACAATGAATACTTTAGGGATAGAATTAATGATATAAATGATGCTCTTAACAGACTCCTTGATAGTCTTAAAAGAAAATATGCAAAAGAGAAAGCTTTTCCTGAAAACAAACCGGTTGTTATAATTGCAGATGATCTCCCGCCCTCAGAAATAGCAAGTTTAATTACAAAAGAGAATCTGAAAGGCGTAATTTTAACTAAAGGAGGACTAAATTCTCACTCTGTAATCCTCCTAAAAGCCTTTGAAATTCCTGCTGTTATTAATATTAAGGCAGAGCTTTCGGAAATTTATGACGGAGCTGAGGTTATAGTAGATGGAATTGAGGGAGAAGTTATTTTTGAACCTACCCTTGCTACTAAAAAAGAATATCTAAATAAGAAAGAACAGTATGAAAAATATTTACTTGAATTAAAATCCGTTAAAGAACTTCCATCAGAAACTATTGATGGTTACCAATTTAGAATCATGGCAAATATTGAACTCCCAGAAGAGGTTGAACTCGCTCTCTCTTTTGGAGCAGAAGGAATAGGTCTTTTTAGGACAGAGTTCTTATACCTTTTCAGCGATAAAGAGCCAACACCCGAAGAGCAAGAAAAACTTTATAAGACAGTACTTGAAAAGATGAACGGAAAACCTGTGGTTATAAGAACCGTTGACATAGGAGGAGAGAAAAAGAGTGCTTTTTTCACGATTGGCAAAGAGGATAACCCTGCATTGGGACTTAGAGGGATTAGATATTTTATTAAAAACCCTCAAATTCTTATCGAGCAAATCAGAGCTATACTCAGAGCCGGGAAAAAACATAGAGTAAAAATCTTATTTCCCATGATCACTGAAGTTGAAGAGATAAGAGAAATAAAGGAAATTGTTAATAAAATTGCAAAAAAAGAAAATATAAATAGAAATGATTATGATCTCGGAATAATGGTAGAAGTTCCCTCGGCTGCCTTAATAATAGACAAATTGGCAAAAGAGGTTGATTTTGTCAGTATAGGAACAAATGATTTAATTCAGTATACTCTTGCAGTAGATAGAGGAAATCCAACTGTAAATTATCTTTACAAAGCTGTAAATCCTGCAATTTTAAGGTTAATAAAGAATGTTTCTGACGAAGGCAAGAAAGCGGGAATTGAAGTTCAAATTTGTGGAGAGATGGCGTCTAATCCCATATTTGCAATGATACTTGTGGGATTGGGGATTAAAAGTATAAGCATGTCACCTATTGCCATCCCTCTTGTAAAAAGAACACTCAGAGCAAGCTGTATGAAAAATTTAAGAAAGATTTCAAAAAAGGCATTGGATCTTTCTTCAGCGGATGAAGTGAGAGAATTTGTAATTGAAAGCTTTTTAAAATCCTGCCCCAAAACACTATTTGAAAATATTAATCTGATAAAAAAATAAAGGAGATAGCAAATGCTAAATAAAATTAAAAAAATTGAAAAACCCTGGGGATATGAGATTCTCTATGCCCACACAAATAAGTATGCAGGTAAAATCTTATTCGTTAAAAAAGGAAATAGATTAAGTTATCAGTATCATGAAAAAAAGGATGAAACAATGTATCTTTTCAGCGGGAAGGTAAAAATAATAACAGAAATTGATGGGGAAAAGAAAGAAATAATCCTAACAAAAGAGGAGTCAATTCACTTTAAACCATACACAAAACATAGAGTTGAGGCGATTGAAGACAGTTACATTCTTGAAGTTTCAACACCCGAGCTTGATGATGTGGTAAGAATTGAGGATGATTTCGGAAGAGTAAAATAAAACATTAATCATTATCCCAATTTAATATTCAAAACTGAGATTATGCTTGTTTTTTACTTTGTTTTATGATAAAAAACATAATGCCACTTCCAGCATTAAGACAAGTTGAAAGCTTTCCTGCAATAGTAAATAATGAAAAAGGCTTTGTAATTAGAGATCCTCTCGGTTTTTCCAATGAATTCTTCATAAAAGAGGAAGTTGCCTTTGTTATTTATTTTTTCAATGGAGTAACCCCTATGAGGGATTTACAGGATAATTTTTATTTTAGATTCAAAAGGGAACTTCCTACAAACCTTGTAAAGGAGATTATTTCTTTCTTTGACCAAAACTATCTTCTTGATAATGTGAGATTTAGAAAAAAATTAAACAGTGAAAAAGAGATATTTGAAAAAGAAAAAGTGAGAAAACTCAATGATACCTTTTTTTCAGAGGATGAAAAAGGAAAGGAATTTTTCAAAGATTTTATAAAAGATATAAAATCCCACAAAAATGTAAAAGAGCCTGAGCAAGGATTAATAAGCCCCCATATAGATTATTTCAGAGGGAAAGAGAGTTATGTAAAGGTTTATTCGGGGTTAATAAATAAAAATTTCAAAAGATTCATAATTCTTGGAACAAATCATACAATGTTTAAAGATGAATTTATCGTAGCTGATAAAGATTTTTAAACACCAACAGGAAAATTAGTAAAATATGACAGAAAGCTTACGGAAAGTCTGAGGAATAAATTCGGAGATAAATACTTTGAGGATTCAATTGCTCACAAATACGAGCATTCAATTGAACTTCATGTTAACATATTGGCGGAGATTTTTGTTGATTTCACAATTTTACCAATACTTGCACCTTCATTTTTGGACAGAAGAAAACATAGTGAGTTTATAGATTGGATAAAAGAAGTTTCTGACAATAATACATTTTTGATAGCAACTTCTGACCTGAGTCACAGAGGAATTCAATTCGGAGATCCTTTCCCTGCAATTGAAAAAAGAGAAGAAACAGTAAGCTATGATAAAGAAATTATAGACCTGATAGTTGAAAAAAAGCCTGATGATTTTATAAATAAACTAATTGAAAATAAAAATTTTACAAATATTTGCGGTATGGGACCGATTTATACTCTTCTAAAATTAGTAAAAAAGGAAAAAGGTGATTTGATTGACTACAGATTTACCATTGATGAGAGCGGAGGGTCAATGGTAAGTTTTGCAGGGATTTATTTTTGAAAAATATTAATATCAGCTCCGAAATTTAACTTTAATAATCAAACAAGCTCTGATAAAAATTCAATGGCTGATTTTTT
>CAZWJH010000133.1:0-4254 GCA_964634755.1 uncultured Clostridia bacterium | reverse complement strand
TAACGGGGAAAGATTCGTTGAGAGATATAGTGAGGGGACTAAAAGTACATAAGAATAAATTATATCATTTGGGTATTATCAGAGCTGCTTTCTCTTGTGGAGTTGAAACATAATCTGTTTATTCCCACTATGAAGATTGTGGAGAAAAGATATGAGGGAGGGAAAATGAGAAAGAAATATGAAACAAAAACACCTTTTAAAAGACTTATGGAGAGTAAGGAGGTGGATTATGAGAAGAAGGAGGAGTTGAGAAAATTGAAAGATTCAATTGATCTTTACGAGTTGAACAAAAAAATAGCAAAGTGTTTGAAAGAGCTTGATAATGCTTATAATAACAAGGGTTTAAGTGTTAAGAATTTTGAATTGGATATTTCTCTTGACGGTGGGCGCTAATGATATTTATAATAAATTATAAAATTATATTTCAGTTAGATTTTGATGAAAAACGGCTATTTCTATTACTTCTTACTTTCTCTGATTTTTGTTTTCTGTTATAATTAGAAAATAATGAAGAGATATTTAATTTATTTATTAACTGGAATAGTGGTGAGTAGTTGGTTTTTCTTAAATTCGTGTAATCGGCAGACATTACCGAATGTAATCTTTATTACAGTAGATGCTTTAAGGGCAGATCATCTAGGTGTTTATGGGTATAAGTATAAGACCTCTCCTAATATTGATAAATTGGCAGAAAAATCCATTGTTTTTCAATTTGCTTATTGTCCTATTCCAAAAACATCCGCTTCTTTTGCTTCTATTATGACCGGTCTTCATCCTTTTATACATAAAACTAAACCTAATCTTGGAGTATTAAAGAAAAATTTTATGACATTAGCTGAGGCTTTTGAAAAGAGAGGGTATTATACTTATGCAATTGTTGATAATGCAAACTTATCAAAAAAATTCTTTTTTAATCAAGGTTTTGATAAGTACGAAGAAGTCTGGACAAAGATTAAAAGGAAAACTGAATCTACAGGGTTTATTACAAAAAAGGCTTTAAGCTTTTTAAATCAGTCTAACAAAAAGCCTTTTTTCCTTTGGTTACACTATATTGAACCCCATACTCCATATATCCCTCCTAAAAAATATTTTAATAAATTTTTAAAATTGATTCCTCGTGGAAGAAATATTAAAGAGATTTCGAAAAAAGTTGTAGTAGGCACAAAATATGAAAGAGATTTGGTAAAAATACATCCTTATGAAGGTTATTTTGTAGCTTTATATGATGCTGCTGTTAATTATGTTGATAGTAAGATAGGAGAGATTTTGAAACTTTTTTATAGAAAATTTTCAAAGGATACAATTTTAATTTTTTCTGCAGATCACGGAGAAGATCTGGGGGATTATAATTTTTATTTTGACCACGGGCCATTAACTTTTAATTCAGCTTCAAGGATTCCGTTGATTATTTACCTACCGGAAAAGAAACATAAAGTAATAAAAACTCCCGTAAGTAATATGGATATTTATCCAACTTTGTTATCTATTATTAAGGTAAAACCAAATAGAAAAATTGATGGGAAAAGTCTCTTTTGGAGAAAAAGAAAATCAAGGTTATTGTATATTTGTGGATTGAAAAGTTCTTCAATGGTAACTGAAAAAGGTGGGCATTTTTCCGTAGTTTCTCCTCAACTGGCGGATGAGTTGGGTATAGAGAAAAGATATTTTTTTAATATTTTTAAAGATCCCCTTGAACAAAAAAACATTATTGAAAAACATGCTGCTTTAGCGAAAGTTTTGGATAAAAAGTATTATCTTTACTTTAAAAAGCATCAGTATTTTAAGTTTAGAAAGAATGTTAAGAAAAGAAAATTGTCAAAAAAAGATTTAAAAAGCCTTAAAACATTAGGATATGTCAATTAGAAGATTTTTACTATGAAAAGAAAGTTTGTTTTGATTTTATTTATGTTTATTGTTGGAGTTAACTTATTCTCTGAAAATGTTGAAAAGGGGAAAATTAGAGCCAATGGTAAAGTTTTCTTATACAAACTAACTCCTCAAAAGATTCTTATAACAGATAGACAGAATAACGAGGTATTTAGACTAATTAATAATAATGATTTTTCTTCTTTCCTGGGGGTTGGCTATTCAAAAGAGTACAAGTCTTTTTTTATTATAAACGAGACCCTGAGGAAAAAAGGAGATTATTTAATAAAAATAATTTTTAGGAGAAGAAAATCTATCTCTTTTTGTAATAATGAATCTATTTATTCTCCTATTTTATATGAAGATGATTCTGATGTCTATTTACTTTTTATAAATAATTCCTTTGAAATTGATGCTTATGATTTGAAAGCAAAAAAAAGAATTGTACTGATTAATTTTGATTCACCTATTCTATTTTTAAAATTATCAGAGGATAAAAAATATATTTCATTCCTTAAGTTTGAGGAAGGGAAATATGTAAAAGTAAGAATGAATGTGAGAAATTTAATCAAATTGAAAATATTGAAATCTATTCAAAAGTTGGTAAGGGTTGAAAGAGATGATTTTAAGAAAAATTTAGAAGATATTATTTTGGATTATTATAAATTTTTAGGTTTTGGAGATAGTATTACTTATGGTTATATAAATACGAAACCTGCTCCTGAGCTTGGTTATATCCCAAGACTTCAATATCTTGTTGATTCCTGGTATGGAGGGGAAGTTATAAATGAAGGAGTGCCTGCGGAAAAAACGTACGAAGGAGTAGAAAGGTTTGAGCAGGTAATACTTGAACATAAAGCTAAATTTCTCTTGTTTCATGAAGGAACGAATGATGTAATCCATTACAATATTCCTGTTTCTGCCACTCTTTATAATATTAGATATATGATTAATACTGCTTTAAAGTATGAGATAGTTCCGATAATTACTACCCTTATCCCCAGAAATGGATGGTTTGGTCAGGGAATTTTCAGGGAGAAGGCTATTGAAGTTTGTGAAGGGATAAGAGAAATAGCAAATGAGTTAGATATTCCTTTGATAGATTTTTGGGAAATTTTCTCTGATTATCCAGAATCGGATGGAGGTTATGAATCTTTAATGTCCGATGTGGTTCACCCTTCGGAAAAAGGGTATCAACTGATGGCTGAGAATTGGTTTAAAACACTACAAAATATACCGCCTGGCGTTCCAGATGTCCTTTCATTAGAATATTCCATAGACCCGATTAGTAAAATAGTGGGGATTAAATTTTTATTGTGTCCCGAAAAAGATCCCGATTTTAGAATATATAATGTATATGTTTTGAATGAAAATAAATCTGAGAAAAAATTATATAAAAGCTTTGATACTAATTCTGTTTTTATTATTTTACCACCGGGGAAAAAATATTTAATTGGGTTGACAGCAGTTGATAATTTTGGAAATGAAAGTAAGCTATCAAAAGTTTTTGAATATATATCTTATAGATTATTCTTTTAACTCAAAGATTCTCTGACTTTATAACCAAGATTGTTTTCATTCGTATAAATTTAATTAACCTGGGAAAGGAGGTTTTGATGAGAAAAAGATTTTTCTTAATTTTAGTGGTTTTATTAAGCATTAGTGTTTTGTATTCTATAACTCTTGAAGAAGTTTTGCAAAAAAATTATGAAGCAAGAGGAGGGCTTGAAAAACTTAAATCTATCAAAACACTTTATATTGAAGGCAAAATGATTAACACTCAGCAGAATCTTGAAATGCCGATGAAAATGTGGTTTAAGAAGCCTGATAAAATTAGAATCGAAGTTGAGATAATGGGGAAAAAGATAGTGCAAGCCTATGATGGTGAGAAAGCTTGGTGGATAGTGCCATTTTTGGGACCTGAGCCAAAGCTCATGCCAGAAGAGCAGGCAAAAAATGTCAAGGAGCAGAAAGATTCACTTTCTCCATTGGTTAATTATAAAGAGAGAGGGATTAAAATAGAGCTTTTAGGAAAAGATGATTTTGAAGGAACAGAAGTTTATAAATTAAAACTTATTTATAAAAGTGGCAAAGTTGTTTATTATTATCTTGATGCGGAAACAGGAATTGAGCTTAAAGCTGAGTCTTTTGTTTCAAGAGGAGGTGAAGAAAGGAAGGATGAGACTGTTTTTAGTGATTATAAAAAGATAGATGGTATTTATTTCCCCTGTACAATGGAAATGAAAAGCGGAGATATGAATAGTGGGACAATGAGTTTTACTAAAATTGAAGTTAACGAGGAAATTCCTGATTTTATTTTTGAAATGCCAAAAAAAGGAAAATAGGGGTAAAAAATGGGGGTTAGCAAAAAATTTATACTTTATTTGG
>CAZWJH010000132.1:0-4358 GCA_964634755.1 uncultured Clostridia bacterium | reverse complement strand
TGGTTTTTATGAAGTTGTTGAGACAGAATCTTTTAAACCTGTGAGCGATGAGGATATTTCTCCCAAAATTGCAAGGAAAATTGTCTCTTACTATGATTTAACGGAAAAGATTGTTAATGAATTAAAAAAGAGAGGTGGAAGTTTTAATACTAAAAATTTATTAAGCCGCTCCAAGAGATACGGACATCAGAGATATTTTAGAAAAGATGATTTCGGTTTTGCGGTGTGTGTTGAATTTGAACTTTGGGCAAAGCAGTTTGATTCCCCTTTTTGGCTTTATATTCAAAAGATAGAGGGAAAAGATTGGGTTGATCTTGATATAAAAGATAAAAAAAAGCTTGAATCGTATGCAATCATAAACAGGTTAAAATATATAGAAAAAGATAGCGGAGTTTACATCTCTCTGATAACTCCACTTAATAAAACAGAAGATGAGACAATCAATGATTTTGTAGAACAAATAATAAATATAGTTGAAGTTTTGGGAAAAAATAATTGATAGGAGGTGATTAGGATGAATGAAGAGGAAAGAAAGAAGAAGATTAAAGATTTATTAGTTGTATATCAACAGAAAATAGAAAGAGGTTTTGGAAATGAGATCGACAAGTGGAAGTTGGTTAATATTTTCAAAGGAACAAAAGTTTGGGAAATTGAGAATTTTTATGACTATTTTAAAAAATATAATTTTACTTATCTTGTTCAATACTATTCACCGACTATAATAAAAGAGCTTTTTAATAGTGAAAAAAGTGATGAGTATAAAGAAGCTATATCAAATTTATTAAAAGATAGTGAAAAATCATTGAAACAAAGGCTAACAGAGTTTATAAATAGAGTTGAAGAGATTTACCGTATTGTTGGGGGAGAATCTTCTCATCATGATGAAAAAACTGCATCTTTCTTTCTAACTTTGTATAAACCTGAGAAATATACTTTTTATATGTATTCATACTATGAACAATTTTGTAAACTTATTGGTGAAAAACCTAAGATAAAAATAGGTGAAAAATATCCTCACTATTTAGAACTTATAAAAGGCTATATTCTCCCCGCAATTGAAAATAATAATGAGCTTAAAGATTTAAAGAAGAAATTTATTGAAGAATGTAAAGATTGTTATGAAGATCCAAATAATATGATTTTAGCTCAAGATATTTTGTATCAAATGTTAAGTGGTAAAAAAGATGATGATATAATTGAAATAGAAGAAAGCACACAACAGAATAATAGAAAAGAAACTTTTACTCCCCTTAACACAATTCTTTACGGACCTCCGGGAACAGGGAAGACTTATAATACCATAAATAAAGCACTTGAAATAATTTTAAGAAAAGAAGAAAAAGAAGAATTAGAAGTAGAAATAAAAAATGAAGATGGAACTGAAAAAGTGGAAAAAATTAGGATTGGTAAGGTTAAAGAGATATTAAATAAAAGCAAAAACGAAAAAATTGATAAAGATGAAAGACAAATCCTTAAAGCAGTTTTTGATTATTATAAAAATAAAGGGCAGATTGAATTTATCACTTTCCATCAATCATACAGCTATGAGGAGTTTGTTGAGGGAATAAAGCCAATAGCTGTAGATGATAATGAAGGCACTAATGTTAAATATGATATTATCCCAGGGATTTTTAAGAAAATATGTGAAAGGGCGCAGAAAAGCTCAAATTTTAATGAAGTATGGGAGAATTTTATTGAAGATATAATTGATAATGGTTTAGAGTTAAAAACTGAAAAGAGAAACAAAAAGTATAAATTAAAAGTTAATTCTAATAATAATCTAAATTTATTTACAGGCAAAGAATTAATTCAACAGGGTACTTTAACAAAAGAAAGAGTGTATTCTTTCTTGATAGGCGAATCAAAAGATAAATATTGGGCAAGCTATTACAATCCTTTAGTTAACTATATTAAAGAAAAATATGATATAAAAATAGAAGATAATTCAGGTAAAAACTATGTCCTTATAATTGACGAAATAAACAGAGGGAACATATCTAAAATATTCGGAGAGCTTATAACACTTATTGAAGAGGATAAAAGAATCGGTGGAAAAGAAGAGCTAAAAATAACGCTTCCTTACTCCGGAGATGAGTTCGGAGTTCCTAAAAACCTTTATATAATCGGTACAATGAACACTGCTGATAGGTCAATAGCCCTTATTGATACAGCTTTGAGAAGGAGATTTCACTTTGAAGAGATAATGCCTGATCCTAAATTGTTGAAAGATAATGTTGAGGGAATTAACTTACAAGAAATGCTAAAAGCAATTAATGAAAGAATTGAATTTATATATGATAGGGATCACACAATAGGGCACTCTTATTTTTTGGAGGTAGAAACATTTGGAGATTTAAAAGAAGTTTTTGAAAACAAAATAATCCCTCTTCTTCAGGAATACTTTTACGATGATTGGGAGAAGATAAGGTTTGTTTTGAATGAGAAGAAGGATAACAGTGAAGATAATTTTATTGAAGTAATAAAATATGAAGACAGAAATTTTGAATTTAGCACAATTAATAATTTTGATTTGAAAGAAAGAAGAATTTATAAGATAAAACCTTCCAATGAATGGGGGAAATCCGCTTTTAAGAAAATATATAAAGATAAAAACTCAAATAATTCAGAAGAGAATAAAACACAAGAAAACTGAAAAGAAAAATGAATAACATCACAATTACAGAATACGGATATCTTGTTTTAAATGAAAAAATTTCAAAAAGTAAAATAAAAAAAATTGAAGATGACAAAAGGTTTACTTCTTCATTTATTGACAAAAACTCATTTGAGATTTTAAAGGATTTTAATTATAAAAACAAAGATGAGATTTTTAAAACAACAAGATATCAATTAAACAAACGATACGATGCTTTACAAGCAAAGTCATTTGTGGGAGTTATTGAGCTTAAAAACGGAGTTGTGATTGAGATACTTCCCAAGATTTATTCAGGAACAAAAAGTGAAGATTATGAGTTAGGGAATACGAAAGCAATATTCCTAAAAATGCTTTCAAAACTCATAGGCTCCAAATTCAAAGAGTTTGGCTCAGCTCATCTTCTTTACAAAAAATTTCCACTTCTTGAGATCTTTGTTCGCCTATTTGTTGAAAATGTTTTCTCTATTGTAAGAAGTGGATTAAGGGGAGATTATGTAAGAAATGAAGGAAATGAAAAATATTTAAAAGGGAAGCTCGTTTTTTCAGAGCATATTAAAAAAAATCTTATCCACCGTGAAAGGTTTTATGTCTCTTATGATGAATTTAGCATAAACACTCATGCAAACAGATTAATAAAAACAACAATAAATTATTTAATGAAAAAGAATTTTTCAATTGATACAGGTAAAAAACTAAAACAGCTTCTATTTATTTTCAGTGATATTGATTTCTCAAAAACATTGATAGAGATTTTCAAGTTGCTGATTCAAAGATGAGATTATTAAAAGATTATGAAAGGGTTTTAACCTTTTGCAAGGTATTTTTAAAAGGAGAATCATTTGTAAATTACAAAGGAAAAGAGCTTGCAAATGCAATCCTGTTTCCAATGGAGCAGATTTTTGAAGACTACATTGCATATCTTGTTAAGAAGTATTATAAAGAAAATTGGAATGTGAACATTCAAAAAGGTGGAAAGCATCTTATAGAAAAACCTGAAAGATTTAATCTTGTTCCCGACATTATTTTAGAAAATGGAGAAGGCAAAATCATCATTGATACAAAATGGAAAATCCTTAATAAAAATGATGAAAGAAATAACTATGGTATCTCCCAATCTGATCTCTACCAGATGTATGCTTATGCAAAAAAATACAAAGCAAACAAAGTCATTTTAATTTACCCTCACACAGATAATTTTCCGAAGGAGCAGAATTGGCAATTTGAAAAGAACATATCCCTTTCAATTGTTCCTGCTAAACTTTCATATGTAATAGGAGATGAGGCAGAAGTTTTTAAATTTTAAAATATTAAAGAAAGAAAATACTATCTTTGTACTGAAGAGATAAGTGATGTTTTATGGATAAGAAGAAGTTGATTTATACAAAAAATATCATCTTGAACGATTTTACCATCATAAAAAACGAAAATAATCTTTGTTTTTTGATATGAAATTATTTTTCTCAATACTCAGTAAACATCCTCATGATGAGCAATATCAAGAAGAATGATCTCATTACTTACAATGCTAAAAGTTAAAATAATCTTGTAATTCATTGTTTTTGATACCGAATATTTACCTTTGAATTTACTTTTTAACTTGTGTAATCTCAATAAATCCTTATGAAATTATGAACACCTCATTTTTTGTTGGAATTTTTGCCAAATTTACTCAAATAATAGTTGGAATTTAGACCAAAAATGC
>CAZWJH010000131.1:0-4444 GCA_964634755.1 uncultured Clostridia bacterium | reverse complement strand
AAACAGAAATTTTCAACTGCAACCATTGTTTAAACCAAAGAATAGTGTTATTCATAAAAAAAGTAATCATTAATATTTGAAATAAGCTTTTTCTCTTTTGCTCTTATTTTATCAAAGAGGGTTTTTTGCTTTTCATTCATTTTCTCATTGTATTTCACTTCAAAAAGGATTTTGTCTTTTGTTAAAAAATCTATTTCAATACCATCTTCATAAATATAACAGGGTTGTTTGCTCATTATTTTAAAGAAAAACAGATTTTCAAATATTGCACCTTTCCCGGAAAATCCTGTTATCATATTCCTTATTCCCACATCAGCAGCATAGATTTTTTTAGGTGAAAGTATTCTTTCACTTAATTTGCCGCATCTTTCGACCTCATAAATAAGAAAACTCTCTTTGAAATAGTTAAAATACCTTCTTATTGTATCAGCGGACACTTTTAAAATCTTTGCACTCTTGTTAAGACTTATCCTTCTTGCCACTCTTTCCATTAAAAGTCTGAAAAAATCCTTAACAATTCCCGAGTTTTTTATCCCATGATAGTATATTATATCCTTGTAAATTATTGATTCCACAAGTTCATTAAGATAAGCTGGGTCTTTCCTTAATACATACTCAGGTATTCCTCCCTCTTTCATATAATCCTCAAAATAAGATTCCTTTAAGTAATTTTCCGACTTTTTTATGTCAATTTTTTTAAATTTTAAGTATTCGTGGAAATCAAGAGGGAATATTCTAATGGTTTTTGTCCTTCCTGTTAAAAACCCTTTTTTGTCTTTCAACATACTTGCAGAAGAGGCTGATATAAAAAATTTTATGTTTTCCCTGTCATATAAGTTCTTTAATTCCTGTGCCCATTTTTCTCTGAATCCGATTTCATCTAAGAATACATATATTTTTTTATTCCTTTTTATCCTGTGCTCTTTTCTGTATGTTTCAATAATCTCATGAATTGAGTAATTTTCAAGCGGAATTGAATCACAAGAAGCATACAATATGTATTGGGGAGGTATCTTTGCTAAGAGTTTCTTGATAAAAAGTTTTATAATGGCTGTTTTCCCGACCCTTCTTAACCCTGTAATGATAACAATGTCTTTTGTTTTCAAAGAGGACTCAAGGAGAGAAAGGTACTTTTCTCTTTCAATTAGCTCCGGTTTAAAATCCTCTTCCCACCACGGATTAAAAGCATAGAGTTCTTCTACGAGCATATTACGACTCCTGTCGTTAATTTACCCATAATATTATACGATAAAATCGTTAATGTCAAGTTAAGGCTAAATTTTTAGAAACGCGAGTTAATAAGGTAACACAGAAGGTTTTTTTGCCAACAGTGCAGTCCGGATTTTAAAAGAGGAAAACCTTTTTATTCATGAAAGCATTTAAAAATAAAATCCTGAGAGACCTTGACACCGGGTTTTTAAATTCTTATATTAAAGTATTTAAGTGGGTTAAAAGATGAAGTGTTTGGTGAAAAGTAGAGAGAGAGGATAGGTGAAAAGAGTGGAAAATCAATCTCCAAATGATAAATAAATAATGAAGTTATGAAAAGAAAAATTCATGGAAAATTAATGTTTTTCTTTTTAGTTTTTTCTTTATTCTTTTTATCTTTAAAAGAGACTCAGAAACGCGATGCTAAAAATAATATAATAAAACTAATACCCGTTTTTAATATATCCCCCCCAGATAATCCTGACAAAGGCTTTTTCGTTTTTCCCGTTGAGTTTAAAGTCTCAAGAGAGGGTAAGATTTTTTTCATTGATTCTAAAACAGGTAAAGTTTTAAAGTACTCTAAATATGGAAAATTTGAAAAATACATAGGGAGGAAAGGACAGGGACCGGGAGAGTACATTGCACCGCAAAAATTATTTTTATCAAAATCAAAATTATATGTGTATGACGGGCTTTCCCGGAAGATACACATCTATAAGCTTACCGGAGAATACATAAAAACGCTTGATATTGGAAAAATAGTGGCTCTGTTTTCGGATTTTTATGTTGATAAGAACAACAATGTATATGCGCTATGGATTGATTATTCCGGAGAGGAAATTCGTTATGTGGTGGGCAAATTTGATTTTAAAAAGAGAAGTATTGAAAAAATTAAAATCTTAAAAAGAGAGAAAATAAAAAGAGCTGTGATGGGTGGAATTTCGCACGAATATTCGCAGAGGCTATTTTTTAGGGTTTTCCCCGGAGGATTTGTTTATGGTGATAATATGGATAGAACAATATATTTTTACAATATTAAAAACGGAGTATCAGAAAAAACTTTCCGAATAGAATGGAAAAGAGAGAAAATAAGCCAAAGAGAGGTTGCTTTTTTGAAAAAGATGATTGGGAGAGAAGAAGCTAAAAAGCTTCCAGAATATAAACCTTTTTATCAGAATCTTTTTGTTGATGAGAATGAATATATTTATTTGGCAAAACCCTCGGATATCTTAACCCCTCGTAAGAATAGAATTATTAAGACAATTGCATATAATAAAAACGGAAAACATCTCTTTGATTTTAAATTACCGGCAGACAGCCGACCTCTGACTATTTCCAAAGAAGGTATCTATGTTTTGGTGAGTAAAGATGATGACTTTTGTATTGAAAAATTCGTTTTTGAGCAAAATCAAAAGATAAATAAAGACCGATGAAAAACAGAAAAATCTTTGTTTTTTGTGTTTTCTTTTTATATTTATTGACGGATATTTCCTTTTCCGAAAATACCACAAAATTACCAGTTAAAAAAATCTTCCTTCTAAATTCCGTATTAAAAAAAGTTGGTATTCGGAGAGGTTTGCTAACATATCCCCATTATCAAAACATAGCAATGGATTCTGAGAGGAATTTGTATTTGCTGGATGTGAAAAACGGTAGGATAATAAAAATATCCCCGAAAGGAGAAGTATTAAAAATCATAGGACATTTCGGAACAGATGAATTGGGCCTTTATTATCCTCAGGCAATTTATATCTATAATTCCGTTCTGTATGTAATTACAAGTTCAATTAGAAAGAAGGTCCTTAAAGGGTTTGATTCGGAAGGAAAAAGGTTGTTGAAAATTATACCCTTTGCTCCTAAAAATGCAGTCGCAAGAAGCTTTCTCGTGGATGATAAGCTTTTTTATGTTAATCTTCAATTTACAAACAAATCAGGGAAACCTCAGAATTTGATATCTGTATTTGATACAAAGGGGAAGAGATTAAAATCATTCGGTAAACCATTGAAGGCTCAAAGCTGGGAGGGAAATATTTTTTTTAATATCGGGCTTATTTCAAAATATGGAGATTCCGTAATCGGAGCACTTTTTTATCACCCGATAATATTTCATTATACTACAGGCGGTAAACTGATATATTATAAAAATCTTTTGAAGGGTAATTTTCCGGAGATTAAAGCAACCTATGAATTCGCAAAGAGAAACTGTATTGATACTCCTGAAAAAAGGTGCTCTACAGTGAACGGACAGATATCAAATGTTAACTTTTGTTATGCTGCAGGGATAGACAGAGACCTGAACCTTTATTATTCCACATGGGAATTAAAGGAGAATTTGAAAGCACCGGTAACTCCTGTTGTTTACAAATTTGATAAAAAAGGAAATCATAAGGAAACATTTGTTTTCACATTAAACGGAAAGCCGGTGAGAGTTTGCTATTTTATATTTGATAAAAAGACAGGGAGAAGGTATGGGATAGGGTTTATCGGTTCAATAGTGGAAAAAAACATTCCGATATTTTTGTTTAAGTTCTGAAAACTTGTTGAGAGTTCTGTCTATTAAAAGTGCTGTGAAACAAAGAAGGGAATTTTTCTAAAATATCAATACCAGGTCAATAAATATGTAAAGCTCATATACAAACACAAAGGAGGAATAGAAATGGATGATTATCGCAGAATAAGGGATATACTAAATCAGATAAATCCCGGGGCAGGGAAGTGAAACCAATAAGGAAAAAAAATGCTAAAAGCTAAAAAATATACTGATATTTTAAAAATTTTAAATTTCAAAAAAGCTTGACAAACATGTTATTGTTTCATATATTGAAATATTAAGGTGGGAAATAGTATGATAAGCTTTAAAAGAAAAAGCGGAGCAAAGGGTATTTTAAGACAGGACAAATCTCACAAAAAGTTAATAGATTTATGTCCAAAAAGCTATCATAAAAACGTGGAAGCTTTAAGCTTGAGTGCTTTGTCACACACACACACACAATTCTCAGATTTTCCTGGAGAAAGTGTATATACGAAAAGTTTTGCAATAGCAGATTAAAACCACCATGACCCTACCTCCTGTGAAGCTGAAAGCTTATTTAATCAAAAAAGAAAAGCTTTGAAAGAGGAGGTAAGGTTATGGATAAGAAAAAAATTTTGTCTGTTTTAATTATAAGTTTGATAGTGTTAGGGAGTGTTTTGTTTGTGGTGAAGAATCTTCAAGCAAGTGCACCGCCATCTGATT
>CAZWJH010000130.1:0-4482 GCA_964634755.1 uncultured Clostridia bacterium | reverse complement strand
GATATGTGGATTACAGATGGTTTGGAGAGTTGGAAGAGAGAGGGTTGTATTTTGTAACGAGAGCGAAAAAGAGGATGGAGTATGTGGTTTCCGGACAGCTGAAAGTGAGCAAGAGGGCAAAGGATAAAGGTGTAATAGAGGATAATGTAATAGAGTTTATAGATGATAGAAACATTAAGCATTATCCTTACGAGATGAGAATGGTGGTATATAAAGATCCGGAGAGTGGAAAGAAGTTTGAGTTTATAACCAATAATTTCGTGCTGTCCCCTTTAACAATAGCAAAATTGTATAAAAAGAGATGGGATATAGAATTGTTCTTCAAGTGGATAAAACAAAACTTAAAAATAAAATCATTCCTCGGAACCTCTAAAAATGCAGTGCTTATCCAGATTTGGACAGCTCTTATTTATTACCTTCTTCTTTCTTACATCAGATTTCAGGGAAGATACCCTAAATCATTGACTTTCTTTGCTAAAATCATCCCTGAAATCTTATTCTCCAATACTGACTTTATTGATATCCTTCAAATAGATGATAATGAAGGTATTAATCTTATAAAAGAGAAAATTAATTCTCCCCCTCTCCTGTTCTCTCGAAATACTTGATTTTATTACCCTTTTCAAGCACAAAATTTTTCGGGACAGTAATGAATGAAAATAATCTTTTTGCTAAGAAAATTAGAATATTTAAAACACATAGTCTTGGTGATTTTATCTGTTTTGCAAACAATAAAAAATTTTATGAATATTTAATAAAAAATATTATAAAAAATAGTAAAATTATTTATATTGTAAGAGACGGTAGAGATGTTATGGTATCATTATACAATTATTTGTTAAAATTTAATAAGATAAGTAAAAATATGAGTTTTAATAGATTTCTTCTTACAAAAAATGATTTTGATAATTCTTTTAATGAATTAAATAGGATAGAGTATTGGAGTGAACATGTTGAATCTTGGATTAATATAAAAGATATATTAATAGTAAAATACGAAGATTTATATAATTCGTATGAAGAAACTTTGAGAAAAATATCAATTTATCTAAATAAGGAAAATGATTTACTAAAAAAAATTAAAAGAATTAATTTAGTAAGATATAATAAATTACAAAGAGGGGTTAGAAGAATTTTTCCATGGCTATTCAAATCAACTGCAATATTACCAAGAAAAGGTATTGTTGGTGATTGGCGGAATTATTTTGATAAAGAAAGTGCCGAACTTTTTGAATATTACGGAGGAAGTGGGTTAAGAATTATGAATTACGAAAAAGATAATTCATGGATTGAAAAATTTATTAAGGAGAAAGATAAACGATAATTTTAGGGATTTCAGCTTATCATGGAGATTGCTCTCCTGCAATTTTAAAGGATATTAAGTCGCTTAAAACAAGTGAAAATAAAAGGTAAAAAAGTAGAGAAATGAAAATAATTAACATAGTTTTGGATGGAAGAATCGCTGGTCCACAGCTAAGAATTGCAGAGATTGCAAAAAGGCTTAAAGAAGAAGATATAGACACAATTGTTGTTTTCCCTGAGAAGAATTCTGATAAATTTAAAAAATTATTGAAAGAATATAGAATAGAATACAGAGCGATAAGACTGAATAAATTATCTAAAAATATAGTAGGATTTTTGAGATGGAAGATTACTTTTATTTCTCAGGTTATTAGATTGAAAAGGTTAATTAAAAAGGAAAATCCTGAGATTGTTCACTGTAATGCCTCATGGCAGTGGAAAGGAGTGATTGCAGGAAAGTTAGCAGGCAAAAAGGTTGTCTGGCATTTGAATGATACTAAAATTCCTTTTTATATAAAAATTGTTTTTAAGTTTTTACAAAAATTTGTTGATGGATTTATAGTTGAAGGTAGAAAAGTAAAAGAGTATTATTTAAGAAATTTTAAAATAGATAAACCCATAATTGAAATACAAGCTCCTGTTGATACTGGAAAATTTGCTCCTGATATTGTAAAATCTGATGAAAAATTTGCCGATTATAAAGGGATTAAGATTTTAAGTGTCGGGAATGTTAATCCATATAAAGGTTTTGAATACTTTATAGATGCAGCGAATATTTTGAATAAAAAATACAATAATTTATGGTTTTTTATTGCAGGAAATTTGTTTGATTCTCAAAAAAAATACATTGATTATTTAAAGAAAAAGATTAAGGATTATGATTTGAAAAATTTTATCTTTCTCGGTGGAGTTGATAATATAAGAGAGGCTTTAAAAGCCTCTGATATTTATGTATGCTCTTCCGTTGCTGAGGCTTCCCCCCAGTCGGTCTGGGAAGCAATGGCAATGGAAAAACCCATTGTTTCCACTAATGTTGGCTCCGTACCTGATTTTGTGAAAGATGGGCAGAATGGTTTTATCGTTGAAATAAGAAATTCTGAAAAATTAGCTGAAAAGATCGCTGTTTTAATAGAAAATCCGGATTTACAGAAAAAGTTTGGGATATTATCAAGAGAGATCGCAAGAAAAAACCTTGACATAAGAGTTTGCGTGGATAAACATAAGGGAATTTATAAGAAAGTTTTTTTAAAAAAAAGAGCAGAATTTTAAGATGAGAGTAACCGTAATTACCGTTGTTTACAATGATGTTAAGAGTATTGAAGACACTGTTTTAAGTGTGATTAATCAAAATTATTTCAATATAGAATATATAATAATTGATGGTGGCTCCACTGATGGTACATTGGAAAAGATAAAAAAATATAAGAATCGCATTAGTATAATATCTGAGAAGGACAACGGTATTTATGATGCTATGAATAAAGGAATAAGAGAGGCTAAAGGGGATATTATCGGTTTTTTAAATTCGGGTGATATCTTTTATGATAATAGTGTAGTAAGTGATATAACAGAGCTTTTTACTTCAAGAAGATGTGATGCTGTTTACGGGGATCTGGTTTATATTAATGAAGATGGTAGAGTTGTTAGAGTTTGGAAAGCTGGGGAATTTAATAAAAAGAAATTAAGAAGAGGCTGGATGCCTCCCCATCCTACTTTTTATGTGAAAAAAGAGCTGATTGAAAAGTATGGAGAGTTTAAGAGTGGTTTTAAAATTTCCGGGGATTATGAATTGATGTTAAGATTGTTGTTAAGGTATAATATTAATGTAAGTTATACAGGGAGAATTATGGTAAAGATGAAAGTGGGTGGTGTGAGCAATAAGGGTATTAAAAATACACTAAGAAAGATGTATGAAGACTACCTGGCATGGAAAGTGAATGAACTTGGATATCCCCCTTTTTTATTTGCTTTTAAACCCTTTTCAAAAATACATCAATTTTTAATAAGAGGGGGGAGATAAGGTGGCTTTTCTCTATTTTTCAGCCTTTTTGTTTTCCTTTTTAGTCTCTCTCTTTTTTCAAAAGAAAATAATTTTATTTTCAAAACAAAAAAACCTTGTTGATAGAGTTGATGAAAGAAAAATAGATAAGCCTCCACGCCCCCGCTTGGGAGGTATTGGAATTTTTGCAGGTTTTGCCTTTTCTTTTTTAATTATTTCTTTCATTCTTCCTTTTTTTGACGGTAATATTGAAATTAAGTTTGAATTTAACAAAGTTTATATGTATTTGTTAACTATATTTATTATTTTTTTAATTGGTATTTTGGATGATTTGGTCGGTCTTACTGCTTATCAAAAACTACCTTTTGAGATTTTGGCGGCATTTATAATTTCTTTTAATGGTTTTTTGGTTGATAAGGTTTCTCTTCCTTTTCCCCCCTTTGAAATTGCTTTTGGGAGAATAATGGCTATATGCTTAACTATTTGCTGGATTGTGGCGATTACCAATGCTATGAATCTTATTGATGGGATAGACGGACTTGCTGGGAGCATAGCTGTTATTTCAGGCCTTTCTTTCTTTTTAATAAATTTGGTTAACAAACATCAAGAATTTTCTATTCTCGTTTTATCAATGATTGGGGCTGTTGTAGCTTTCCTGTTTTATAATTTTCCACCATCTAAAATTTACATGGGGGATAGTGGAAGCCTTTTTATTGGTTTTCTTCTGGCAACTTTATCTTTAAAGTCATCGACGAAAGCAGCTTTTGGAATAAGTTTTGTGGTGCCTATAACAATACTTTTTATCCCCATTTTAGATACTACACTGTCTTTCTTCAGGCGAATCTTAAAGGGAAAAAACCCATTTAAAGCAGACAAAGAGCATCTTCATCATAAACTTATTGAGAAAGGATTCAGTGAAAAAAACACCCTTTTTATACTAAGCGGTCTTACTATCTTTTTTTCTTTGATTGGGGTTTTTTCAGTGTTTGTTAACAAAAAATTGCGACTTTTTCTCTTTCTTATTACCCTTATTATAGGATTAAGTATTATTTTATTTTCCGGGTATATTAAAATTGATATTTTGCTGAAAAAAATAACTGCAAGTAATAAAGGGGATTATGATTAAAAAGGAGGTTAAAATGGACAGAAATTCAAAAATCTATGTTGCAGGACATAGAGGA
>CAZWJH010000129.1:0-4487 GCA_964634755.1 uncultured Clostridia bacterium | reverse complement strand
TAAAATCTTCTGAAGCTCTGCGATTGATGAGAAAAGCAGAGAACTTTCTTTGTGCTGAAAGAGAGCTTGCCACTCCCTTTTCCATTGTAAATATTATTCAAGAACTCAATTATAAACTTAATGATGAGTATTCATTGCCTGATGAAGATTCTTCTGTTGGAAACCTCTGGTTTTTTATGGAAGGGAGAGAAGAATTAAAACAGATTATATCTTCTGACAATAAAAAGGCAATTATTTTTTCCAAAACATCAGAATCTTCCACCGGTTTTTATAAAGAGTTATTCAGAAAAATCAATGATTTTCTAAAAAATAATTTCAGCAAAAATTATTATTCCTATAATTTAAAAGGAATTAATTTTAGTGATGAAGAAAAGATAAGAGAAGAAGAGTCGAATGAGCTTAAAACAGAGCTTTTCGGAATTTTTAGACATTATGGTATAAATCTTCAAGAAAATCAAAAGAAAAAAATTGCAATTTTAATGAAAACTTCTGCATTTAGAAAAGAAAGCTTGAGTTCCGAGGAGAAACTTCGTCTGATATCAAATTATATTAAAAGCGATGAGTTTGATTTTGAAATCAATGAAAAAGAGAAAAACCTTCTTTTAAAAGGGATTAAAAATATAGTTGAAAGAGAAAACTTGAATAAAGAAAGTATTATTGAATTGCTTAAAAGAGTCATTCCGGAGGATGAGTTTGATATTGAAACCGCTCGGAATTCTTCTGAGACAATATTCTTTAAATTAAATGATTTTCTCTTAAGAAAGAAAGTTGGAAATTTTATTAATAACCTTAAAAAGATTGTTGTTTTTAATAACCCTGATCTTGAAAAAAAACTTAAATCTGTGGCTTTTGATCTTTTTGATAATCTTGCGGTTTTAAAGGCAAAAAAAGTCGGGAATTTAAATGGTAAGCTTATAAATTTTAAAATAAGACAGACAGGGTATCCGTCTCTTATCACTGCCTTGGATGAATCTCTATTCTCATCTCAGGTTAAATCACTTATTATCGCCTACCTTGTAACATTATTTCTCATGATTTTTATGAGAAAAAGTATTTTTCTCGGAATAATTTCAACACTTCCCATACTTTTTACAGTATCTTTAATGTATGGTTCTCTTGGTCTTTTCGGAATACCTCTTGATTATGCGACCATGATGATAGGAGGTATTTCTATTGGTGTTGGTATTGATTATTCAATTCACTTTATTCATGGAGTCATAAATGGATTGGAGGCAAAAAAATCTCTTGAGGATGCTGTTTACGGAGCATTTTCCGAAAAGGGGAAAGCTATTCTTACAAACACCTTTGCCGTGATGTTGGGCTTTGCTGTTCTTTTGTTCTCTTCAATGCTTCCATTAAGAAACTTCGGAGGGACAATGGTTGGAGCTATGTTTTTATCTGCCTTTTCAACCCTCTCACTTTTGCCATCAGCTATTTTGATTTTTAAGATTAAAATAAAAAATAAGGAGGAATAACATGAAAAAGAGAATATTTTTTTTGGTTCTTTTTACTTTGGTTTTTTACTTTGGCTATGGTGAAACAGCTGATTCTATTTTGAAAAAATTCGAGGAAAAGATGATCGGGGAAAAAGCTCCCAAGGATGTTGAAGCAATAATGACAATGGAAATTCACAGAGGGGATTCCGTTAAAGTTAGAAAATTGAAAGCCTGGACAAAGAATGTAAAAGGCGATGATGATTGGAGAGTTATGAAATTTATCAGTCCCTCTGATGTCAAAAATGTCGGACTTCTTTCTCTTTCGGAAAAGGAGATGTATCTTTATCTTCCGGAATTTCACAGGATTAGAAGAATAGCAAGCTCTAATAAAAAGGATTCATTTATGGGATCCGATTTTTCATATGAGGATCTGGGAACATCAGCCTTTTCCAAAAATTATACCCCTGAAATTTTAAAAGAGAATAGTGATATTTGGATTCTTAAATTAAAGAAAAAAGCAGGTGTTAAGAAACCTTATAAAAAAATTATCTTAACTGTTGATAAAAAAAACTATATGCCTGTGAAGATGGAACTTTACGATAATTCCGGAAACCTGTGGAAGGTGGCAGAGGAAAGATTTAAAAAGATTAAAAATTATGAAATTATTTTTTATATCAAGATGACTGACAAAAAGAATAATTCATTTACAATTTTAAAAATGGAAGATATTAAAGTTGATTCTAATTTAGGCAAAAAAATCTTTACAAAAAGATTTCTTAAAAAAAGGGTGAAATAGGAGGAAAATGATGAGAAAAAAACTTCTCTCATTTTTAGTAATAATTCTGTTTATTAGCTCTTTATCCTCCTTTGGAAAGGATATAGATGTTTCCGGAAGGGTCAAGCTCTTTACCTCTTCTTTTGTGAGTGAAAATGGAAACGGAAAATATTTTTCCCACAAAAGCGGTGATTTCGCCCTTAAAAGGGTTGAGACCAGAGTGAAATTCAGTGGAAGTTTAAATGATAGAATATCTTATAATTTAAGATTTGATGCATTTTCAAATGCCGGAACCCTTTTAAGTGGAGTCAATTTCCCGGAATCAGGGATTTTAAGCACCCCTTACCCAACCGAGTATTTTGAACTTAACCTTTATGAAGCAAATATTATTTTATCTGATTTTCTTATAAAAAACCTTGATCTTACAATAGGTAAGCAGAGAATATCATGGGGGACAGCCGATAAAATCGGAGTTGTGGACAATTTGAATCCTCTTGATTTTGCAAACTTCTTTACCTTTGATCCTGATTATTCTTTTGAAAAAAGGCCTCAGACAGCTCTAAATTTTGAATACTATATAGGTGATGCTTCAAAAATGCAGTTTGTCCTTTTGCTTCAGCATCAAATTGCTCCTCTCCCCTACGGCTATTCTCTTCTTACAAGAAGAGCCATGCAAGTTGAAAATATTTCAATTGAAAAAGATTGGGAGAACAGAGTTAAAGATATGAATTTTGGTATAAGGTTTACCACTAATCTTTTTAACACGGATTTTGGAGTAAGCTTTTACAAAGGGAATATCTCTCTCCCGTTTTTAGAAGCCTATAAAATTTACCCCGCAAAAGAGGGCGATTTCTTTTACGGAAAAGAGAATATAATAGGGTTTGATTTTTCAACGGTTATCTCTGGGGCTACCATCTGGGGTGAAATTGCCTATCATATTCCGGAAGATACTAAGGCTTTTATGCAGGTTCCTGTTATTGTAAATAACATTCCTGTTGGTATTGCAAATATGGATTTTCCTCTTTTTGAGAAAGGTTTTTTCAAATATGTTGTAGGAGGAGATTACACTTTTTCCGGTGGTTTTTATGTGAATCTTCAGTATCTTCACGGTTTCTTTGATGAATATGATTTTACAGCAGAAGCTGAGAAATACTTTTTAAAGAGAAAAGGAGATTTTTTCGGTGAAATATCCGATTATTTTATTCCGAATATTGAATATAAATTTCATAATGATGAGATTAAGATAATTTTTTCAGGTATTGCGGAATTTTCAGAAGAAAACTCCTTTGTTTTAAGCCCTATGATAGAATTTAGAGTAGCTGACGGGTTAAAATTAAGTGCAGGTGGCTTTTTTGTTCTTTTAGGGGATGAGGAAAAAACGAAATTCGGAGAATTTAAGAAAGATAGAATTGTTTTTGTTTCAATGAAAATTGATTTTTAGTTTTTTATAAATCTCTTTTTGACATAATTTAAGACCTTTTCAGCGGCCTCTTCCGCTGAAAGGGTCTCTGTTTCAAGAATTATTTCAGGCTTTTCAGGCTCATCGTAAGCATCAGAAATGCCAGTGAAATTTTTTCTCTTGCCTTCCATTGCCTCTTTATAAACACCCTTTTTATCTCTTTTGATACATGTTTTAAGGGAAGCTTTTACATACACTTCAACAAAGTTTTCCGTCATCTCCCTTATGCAATCCCTTGTTTCTTTGTAAGGAGATACAAAAGAAGCCACAACAGATGTAGAATTTTTTTGTAGTCTTTTGATAAGGATTCCCACTCTTTTAAGATGTATTTTTCTGCTCTCTCTGTCAAATCCTATCTCCGGAATCAAATATCTTATATCCTTACTATCTATTCTTTCAAGGGGGATATAATCGTATTTTTTTAATTTTTCAAAAACTATATCAGCAATTGTTGTTTTTCCTGATTTTGGGAGCCCTGTAAACCACAAGAGAAAAGGCTCAATTTTTTTCTTTCCTATTTTTATCTTTTGCCAGATTCTTTCATGAATAAAGTAAATTATGATTTTTGTAATACTCTCAACAATTCCCGCTGCTATTGCGAGATCAAGTCTTTTAAAGAAAAGATAAACAATAATTGTTGTAGTTGTTGTCGCAAGAAATCTCCATGAAATTGCCTTCAGGAGGGATCTTGTCTTTGTTTCAACATACATTGGAAATTATATTTAAAATAAATGCTTTTGTAAAGCTACTTTTTTCCTTCTTACTTCTGTCCTGAAAAATATTAGAGATTGAAGCACCTCCATGTGAAGATGTAAAA
>CAZWJH010000128.1:0-4531 GCA_964634755.1 uncultured Clostridia bacterium | reverse complement strand
ATGAATAACACTATTCTTTGGTTTAAACAATGGTTGCAGTTGAAAATTTCTGTTTTTTCCTGAATACACCATGGACCACTTTCAAATTTACTCATCCTTTTCTGGAGTTAATATTTAAAAAAATTATTGTTCGTCAAGGATTTTTGAATTTTAAATTTTCACCATTTCCATAGTGTTCAAATCATATCATATCTGCTCAGATGCTCAGCTTTAAAAGGGTTCTACTGATTCGGGATAATTTACCAGTATACCGACACCAAGCAATTCATGAATTATCCCTACATTTATATTTAAATGATTAAACCTTTGTGACTAAATTGCTTGATAATCATAAAAGCCACCTGAAAAACTACTTGGCTTTGTTGCGACTTTTGGGTTTTAAAGGCTTATTCTTAACTAAAGGCTCGTAATACATGGTAACAAAAAGCTTTTAAATTTGCACTTTAATACATTATATTTCCTCTATATTTCCCCGGATTTTATTATCAAATCTTAGGTATACACTCACCGAATATTCTACTCCAGTATGAGTCGCAATCATTTCCCCATGAGGGATCTCCGCCTCCTCCACCCCCACTAGGCTTTGTGCAGGGAACAGGATTTTCATAATACCATTTTATACATTTCCCATTTTTATACTCTTCACATCCAGCGGAACAATTAATTAAATTACAACTTACTCCAACTGTTCTGTCTGATTGAGTACACGAACCTTGAGTACATGATGATGGAAAAGATTTGCTGCAATAAACAATATCCCCCGGACTTCCAACCCTTACACCATGACCTGAAAAAAGCGATTTAATACCAGTGAAAAAGACAAGCAAAGATAATACAACATAGGCGATAAAAAAGGCTTTTCTCATTTTTACATTCCTATTTTTTTGTCTTGTATATCCCAAGATAAGCTCCATCGTATACTCTATCAACTACAGGGATAAAAAAATATTTTTCTCCACCTTTTGCCTCTATCACCTGAAAATGTCCCGGGGATGGACCAAAATCCGAATCCTTCCCGTACTCCGTGCTGCCAATAATTGTGTAATATATATATTCCTTCTCCGCTTTTAATGTTTTCTCATCATACATTATTATCCGACTGTAAGAATATGTCTTCCCTTTGTAAAGGTAATATTTTGTTAGGGAAGGTATTAGATAAAACTTTCCATTATTATAAATCCCTGATTCCAATATTCGGACATAAATAGCTGTTATTCCTGTCTCTTTATAATAACGATGAACACGCCTTTTTCCGTCATAACCTTTCTTAAATACAATCTCTCTTATCTCTTTCGCTACCCCTTGTATATTTTTATCATAATAAAATTCAATAAACCTTTTTCTTATAAAATTTCCCTTTTTATCATATTGATACAACAAGGCTGGTGTATTATATAAAAGATATACATATTTATCTGTCACCATAATATCAGCACTGTATAAGTTCATCATTGTTCCATCTTTCAGATTCCTTGGATTCACACATTAAAATCTCTTTCCGAAACTCTTTACCTTATTTCCCTTAAAATCAAACACAGTTATAATATTCTTTTCCCTCGGAAGATATGCATAAATATATTTCGAATCTACCGCAAATTTATAAAATGGTAAGAAGGTCCTGAACTTATGAAGAAATCTTCCATTCGTATCAAAAAAACTATATCCCACTTCTATAATTTTACCATCAATGTATTTAACCCATGTCGGAAGATTAAGATCACCAGGCCCTTGTCCTTTCCTTCCTATCTTTTTTACAAATTCACCCTTATTATTTACCTTCAATATATAACCTGATAAATTCGTAGATATATAAATATTCCTATTTTCATCTACTGTAAATAATTCATAACCGCCCCATCTAACAAATAATCTCGGATCATCTTCTCCCGTTATTGCTCTGACAGGCCGTAGCACCTCCGTGGGAATTTTAAATTCTTTCTTTTTTGAATAAACAAATGATACAACAATCAAAACGATTGATAAAAACAAAACCTTCCTTCTCATCAAAAGCCTCCCCTTATATTAAGCTTTTTTGTTTTCCTATCGTATGCAATGATAAAATCGCCACTTTCATAATCTATTATAGAATTTTTTCCGATTTTTAGCTTCACTAATAATACCTAATTATTAATTTCCATTTTCTTATTGAAAAATCTTTCTTTCTTACAGAGTAAAAACTTTTTTCATCTCGATCATAAAAAACCGGAAAACCTAAAACTTTTATTTCTTTTTCTCCGAGGAATCTACCTTTTTTGGATATGATCTGGAGGTATTTTCTTGTATTTCCTATTTTCCCCCCTATATTTCTGTGCCCTATAACAAAAATTTTTCCCAAATCACAAAAAACTTTACTTATGGAAACTATTTCCATATTTCTTTTGGGAAAAACATTAGAAAACCAATTCCCTCTGGGTATCCACATATATTCTTTAATATAACCATAAACCACTTTTTTACATTTACCATCCTTAGAATATACATACAGAGGATATTGCGGAGTATCAGGAAACATAAAAGTCAAATATATTTTATTATTTTCCTCCCCCATAATAATTTGATTTCTTATGTAATCCTCAGTAAGGAATTTTCCCTTTCCCTGCCCGTTGAAAAAAAACACCTTACCATTTTCGCTTATGAAAGCCGGCTGCTCTGGACTAAATCTAACCTTTTTAAAATAAAAGTCCCTGTTATATTTATAAAAATCAGTAATAAAATATTCCGCCTCTTTTAATTTAATCTCTTTTGTAATTTTAAAATTCTTATCAAGTATAAACAATTTTTGAGGCTCTCTAATTTTCATACCATATAAAAATCCATTTATAACTTTTATATATGATAGGTTTGTCTCTCCTATCTTCTTAATATGCTCTCCTTCAATCTTGTAAAGAAAATTTTTGTAGCCATTCATTGAATTGTGACAGACTAAAAAGTATATTCCTTCTTTGTATTTAAAAAAGGATCTGAGCTCTAAAATTTCACCGGGGTGTTTATAATCAAACCAGAATATCTTCTCCTTTACAATTTTAAGTTTCTTTATATCAGGATGGAACCTTTCTTTTTTACAAAATGATTTCTTTTTGATCTTCTCTCTTTTTCTCTTACTAATATAGAGATCAATACCTTCCCTATCGACTTCCGTTAAAATACCTAACCCCACAAAAAAATCCATATCAGTATAAGTGAGTTGTTTACTTATCTGAAATGCCGTAAGGCTTGCATTAATTATTTTCATATTGCTTTCAGGAAATAATATTACACAAAAAATCATCAATAGAAAAAATATTTTCACCTCTTTCATTTTGCCCTCATCCTTCAATCTTTAAAACAATAACTTTGTCATTATCTTCATTTGAAACATAAAGTTTATTTTCGCTCGCATGATAAAGAATGTAAAAAACACCTTTTTTATTTTTGATTATCTTTCTATCCTTAATATTATATATGGCAAAAAATAGAATACCTCTTTTTTCCCCTTTAACAAACTTGAAATAACTTATAAATAAATAATCTTTTGAAAAAGCAAGGGAACCTATACTGTACTTTTCCTTATCCAGGCATTTCATTGGAGATAAAGTTTTCATACAATCAGGAACCTTAAAACCTTTAATAAGATAAGTAGTATGGGTATTAATAAAATTTCCGGAGGAATCGTAAAGAAAGATTTTCATTTCACTTTCAGGGTAGAAAAACATTATTGCTATTTCCTTTTTTTCTCTGTTAAAAGCAAAAATAGGGGACGAATACATGGAAAGAAAAATCCTTTTTTTATAACCCTTTACTTCTTTCCAGTCCTCCAAATAAGAAGGATATTTATCAAAAAATTGTTTTATTAACTTACCCTTAAAATCTAAAATACTTATCCTCCCTCCCTTGGAACTTAAGGGGGATTTTAAATAAATCCTTTTTCCAAAGACAAAAAAGCTCTGACTTCCCAACAAGGGAAAATTTTTTGAATTAATATAAGAAATGAGCCTTAGCTTTTTATCATATACTGCTATCCTGTTGTTTCCTTGATCAAAAACGAAAATACGATCTCCATAATATGAAAGGGAGGAAGGAGACGAGAAGTCTCCAGGTCCTTTCCCCTTTTTTCCTGTTTGACCAAGGAATTTTCCTCTTCTGTTATATTTTCTAAGCACATATCCCTTATTATCAAAAACATATATATTACCATCTTCATCCGCTGTAATATCCCCTATTGAAAAAAAAGTGTATTTCTCATTCTCTTCATTCCCTATTTCCAGAACTTTATCAAGCGTAAAAGAAAAAAGATTAACACTGAAAAGAAATACTGTTATAAAAATGATACTTTTCCTCATCTCCTCCTCCCTTTTTAGACTTAAAGAGGTCTAAAGTTTCGGAATGCAATAGAGAATGATACACTTTTCATAACTATAACCTTCCTTGGCTTTAGCCCAGCAATACTTCTCACACTTAATAAATTCATCTGAGTACCCCCCATCTGCATTAAGATTTTTCACCACAAACAAAACACTCCCCAACACTATCAAACTAATAATTAATACTGACA
>CAZWJH010000127.1:0-4740 GCA_964634755.1 uncultured Clostridia bacterium | reverse complement strand
AACATTGAAACATCTTTTAGTAGATATGAGTACAGAAAAATATACAAGAAGATAAGAAAACTCGCTCCGCAGCTTGCAGGTCCAGCATTTTCCGTCATTCCCGGAAGACAACACATAATGTACCCCCAGGTAAACAATAGTGTGATTTTATCAAAAATATTAGAATCTCCTGAGAAAATAGTTGACTCAACATATGCTAATAATTTTCTAAAATTCAAAGGCTATGTAAAAGTTAGTACAAACTATAATTACATAAAAAATTCTCTTTTTTACTCTGTATTTAAAGATCCCTTTACTGGCTTACTCTTTTTTCATTTCTCCATAAAACCCAAAAAACTATCTTTTTCCTACAATAGTGAATATGAAAAATACTATACAGGGATAACCTTAAACATTATTCTCAAAAAAGGAGATAAAAATATCTTTTCAAAAGAAAAAAAATTTTCTTTATCATTTGACAAAGACGATTTTACTTATAAAGTAAGACCTATGGGAATTGCCTTTGATGAGCTTTTCCCTATTACTTCCGGGGAATTTAATCTTGTGGTATTACTTCAAAATTCCACAAACAATGAATTCTCTTACCTTGAAAAGCATTTAACCATTAATTATAAAAAAGATATACCGAAAATTTTCAAACCAATTATTACTTACAGAATTTCAAAATCAGAGCAACCGGTAATACGCCCTTTTTACACAGGCAATAAAATTCTTAGCATTGATTCTGCAAATATTTATTCTCTAAAAGATAAAATATTCTTATGGCTTTCACTCTCCGAAATTCAGGACTTTCAGGGTAAAATTGATATAAGAGTAAAATCAAGGGATGGTTATCCGGAATACGAGAAAAATTATTCTTTTGACATAGGCAAATATAGGAGAAATGAATATATAATCGATATTTCAAAAGAACTTTTCCCTGCTGTCTACACAGTTTCATCAATACTTTATTCTTCAAAAAATATCCCTCTTGATACGAAAGTGATAAGCTTTTCGGTTTCTCCTCTAAATAATGTAAATCATCCGATTGAAATTATGGACGGAGTAAGACTTACTGACAAAGCCATTTTTTATTATAAAATTGCTGCTATCTACGCAAATCTTAATAATGTAAAAAAAGCTGAATACTTTTATGATAAAGGATTGAAAGAAAAACCGGAATTTTTTGAAGAGGTGATTAATTATGTTAATTTTTTAATTAGCATAAAAAAATTAGATAAGGCTGAGATAATATCCGAAATATTAAAAAACAGTAAAAAATTCACTTATGATTTCTACACATTAAAAGGTAAAATCCTTTACCTAAAAAATAGAACGGACGAAGCAATAGAATTTCTTGAAAAAGCTTGTTCTATCTATGATAAAGATTACAGAATTTTAAACATGTTAGGATTATCTTATTTAAAAAAGGGTAATAGAAGAAAGGCTATGGAATTTTTTAAAAAATCCCTTGAAATTAATAACAATCAACCTATCATAAAGAAATACATTAAAAGAAAATAGTTTTGGAGGGGTTAAATGAAGAAATTTTTTATTTTACTTTTTTTATTTTTAATATTATTCAACTTTTTAATAGGTAGAGAAATCATAGGAGTTAAGATATATGAACATAAAGGAGATTTAGACCTACTTTTCCAAGAGTTTAAATCATTGGGAATTAATATTGTCTTAGTGGGAGAAGAGTTGGCAAAAAATAAAGAGTTTTACATTAAAGCCAAAAAGTATGGTATTAAGACATTCACGGTTTTTCCTGTCTTTTGCAGTCCTGGAAAAGAATTTGAAAATAAAAAATTTTATGCTATCGATGGCTATGGGAACATTGCAAAAGATGAATGGGTTAATTTTGCCTGCCCTTCAAATGAAGAATATAGAAAATTAAAATTAAAAGAACTTAAAAATATTATAAAAAAATACAACCCTGATGGAATAAGCATAGATTTTATTAGATACTTTGTTTACTGGGAAAAGATAGGGCCCGGAGAGAAAATTGATCCACTTAAAAATACCTGTTTTTGTGATAAAAGTATAAATAAATTTGAGAAAACCAAAGGTATCAGGCTTCCTGAAAATCTTATCACCACAAAAGAAAAAGCGAAATGGATCTTAAAACATCACAAAAATGAATGGGTTGAGTGGAAAACAGAAGTAATTGCATCAATGGTAAAAGAGATAACAAATCTTGCAAAAAAGTTAAAACCTGATATTATGTTTAATATTCACATTATTCCCTGGAGAGAAAAGGATTATAACAATGCAATAAGAGTTATAGCAGGACAGGATATTTCAAAACTCTCAAAATATGTAAACTATGTGTCTCCCATGTGCTACTGGTATATGTTAAAAAGAAAGCCTCAATGGGTAAGTTCCGTAGTTAAAGATATCAAAAGGTTTACAAATAAACCGATTGTACCAAGTATTCAGGTTTCCAATGAATATTTAAGTAAAAATATAAGCCATGAAGAGTTTAAAAGGGCTTTTCTATCAGCTATGAAAAAACCTTCTTCCGGGATAATCTTCTGGAAGTGGGAATTTTTTGAAAAAGAGCCGAATAAAAAAGAAATATTTAAATTAATAAAATAAATCCTTTAAGCTAAAATCAACCCAAAGGATACCAACATTTTGCTTTATTTCAGAGGCAATATTGTATCCCATAAGTTTCGGAGGATTTCTAAATTTATTCCACCACTTTTTATCAGCCGGATAACCTATTTGAAACCAGACTTCATTGGGATAAAAGTTTTTTCCCCACTCTGCAAACTCTTTTTTCATTTGCTCAAATTTTTTAAATTGCTGGCTATCATCAACAAAGATAATATCCCCGCGATAATTTTCCGGCATCCACCTCAAATCCCAGTGTTTTATGAAAAGCTTATAATTCGGATTATACTTTTTTAGCATTTCTTCCCACTTCTTAGCGGTTTCATCATCAACCTTCTGCCCCCATCCTCTGTGGGAATTCTCTCTATACCATTCAACATCAATACCAAAACCAACCACACATTCATTATGACCGTATCTGTTTAAAACAAGCCTCATTAATGTTCCAACATCAGCATCAGCAGGTTCAACCTGTAAGAAAACATCTATTCCATTCTTATCAAAGTAATCAAGATACTTTTCACTTAAATCCTCTTTATCAAAAATAATATTCTTATAGGTTTTTCCATCAGATGGAAAATGCAATCTGCAATTAACCTTATCTTTTACAATACCCACAATCCAAATTACAACAGGTTTTGAAGAAGGAAAATAGCTTTTCATTTCAAAAATCATATCTTTCCATTTTTCCGGAGCTGGAAATGGTTTTACTCCGTATATTGATGCCCTGACACCCGCATACTTAATATTTGTTATTTTTTCATACTCTATCTTTTTAACACCAACTCTGCATCCTATTAAAAATAGTGAAATAATTACAAATGCTAATAAAAAAATTTTTTTTACCACTTTTATTTCTCCAATCTTTTCAGAATATCCTCTATTGTCTTTACTTTTTCAGGATTATTTTTCAAAAGTTTTTTTGCCTTTTTAAGATATGAAACCGCATTCTTGTTATCTCCTTTTTTCATATAACAAAGTCCAATATATTCAATAGTAGGACCATCATCAGGTTTTATTTTTTCAACTTCCCTAAAATACTTTAAAGAATTCTCAATATCATCCTTTTGAAACATTATTATTCCTAAATTGTAAAATGCAACATAGTTTTTATCATCAGCTTTTACTGTTTTTTTGTAAAATTCCTCCGCTTTCTCAAGCTCACCCTCTTTTTGATAAATCACTGCAAGTTTAAACAAAACAGGGGCAAAGTTTTCATCTTTTTCAGCAACTTTTTCAAAGTACTTTTTTGCGCCCTTTTCATCCCCCATTTTATCAAGGCAAACCCCCATAAGATAATTCGTGTTAATTTCATCAGGTTTGCTTTTTAAAATCTCTTCGAGTAAAGACTTTGCCTCTGAATACTTTTTCTCAGAGATAAGCTTTTTAGCATTATTGTATTTTTCTTTTAAAGCTCTATTAAGCATTACTTCTTTAAACTTTTCAGTTGAAATAAGAGTTATAGTACCGATATTAACCTTTTTCATACGCGGTTGAGGAGTATTAAGATTCCATTCTGTTTTCTGAGTTTTGTATCCATCCTTTTTAAATATTACATCATACATACCATGAGAAATTCCCGCTATTTTAAATTCACCCTTTTTGTTAGTCTTAAACTTGAATCTTGAATTATCTTCCCTATTTGTTATTAAAATTTCAACTCCTTTTATCGGATTCTTATTAATGTCAATGACTTTACCTATAACATAATATTCTCTAAACTGTCCGCCAAACAAAGGCATTATAGATAACATTAAAATCAAAATAATTAATTTTCTGAATTCTCTTCTCATCTCACATCTCCTTTTTCTTTATTTTTGATTCATAATATTTAGCTTTTTTTAAGACTTCTCTTAGCTTTAAATTATTACCTTCCTTTGAATAAATATCTGCAAAAAGATAATATCCTAATGCTTTTAATTCCGGATCTTTCGTCAAATTCAGACCTTTGTCAACTAAAGGTTTAATTTTTTCCAAAGTTTCACCCTCTTTTAAAAGCCCCCTCGCCATAAAAAGATAAGCTCTTGCAGCTTTAGGATTAATTTTGATAATCTTTTTCATCTGTTTTATGTACTCTTCCAAATCATAATTAAAAATTAATCTTGCATAATTGAATCTCGCAGGTATGTAATTCGGATGATT
>CAZWJH010000126.1:0-4787 GCA_964634755.1 uncultured Clostridia bacterium | reverse complement strand
ATTTTGCTTATCCTTCCCTTCTTTTTAATGCTTCTGCCCGAACTTGAGCTCACTACATCAGGACCTTCAAAGAATATTATCTTCTCTCCGGATATTTCAGGGGAAAAATTAATAAAACCCAAAATTAAACATACTATTTATCTCTACACCTTATCTCTATAAAAATTTTTTCCTCAGTGCTTTCTATATCAACAACCCCAATGTAATACTTTTCCTTTTTTACTACCCTCTGATATAATCAGATAGGCTTCTTTGTTTGATATCTCATGCATTTAAAGTAATTCAAAAAGATCATTACTTTTTGATGTTAGATTTATTGATATTCTTTGGATCAATTATTTACAACAAGATTTTTAATTTTTGATTTTCCCTTTATCAATATATTTTTTTTCAGTCCTAAAATATTCAAAAAAAGTGATTCCTCATAATTAATTTTCATTCTTTCTTTTTAAGGTTTTCAGGATTTCTTTAACAACAGAAACATCCTGAGGATTTTTATCTTTAGAAAGTGATAAAAATTCGTTAAAATATTTTATTGCATTTTTTGTATCGCCTTTGTTTACATAGCAGTACCCTAATTTAAGATATGCTTTAGCCCATTTTGGATTAATTTTTGCTGCTAATTTATAATATTTAATAGCTTCGTCTATTTTACTCATATTAAACAATATTTCCGCAACATTGTATGCAAGAGCATGATTTGTTGGTTCTATTTCAATAGATTTTGTAAAATATTCCTTTGCCTTAACATAATCTCCTTTTTCCATATAAATTTCCCCAATACTTGCATATAAAGAAGCAGCATTTTTATTTCCCTTCAAATCTGGAGTTTTTTCTTTTAATTTTTCTAAAACCCAATTGAATTCTTCCACTGCCTTATTATATTTTTTCATTTTTACGTAACAATTACCTATATTCATTTTAATTAGAAAAAGATTGGGATTCTTCTCAATAATTTTGTAAAAAACTTTCAAAGCTTTTTCATATTTTCCTTCTTCATAAAGCTTTTGTCCTTTCTCAAAAAGAGTTTTAGGGTCCTCTTTTTCAATGGATGAGACATCATCAATTCTTGTTAAAATTATCTTTTGTATTTTATTCTTTTTTGTAAAAGCACTTACCGTTAATTTTGGAATGATAACAGGGTTGTATCCTTCTTTCGTCACAGTAATTTTGACAACTGTTTTTCCAAGACCGAGAAATGCCCATCTACCTTTTTCATCCGAAAAAACCGTTTTCTTTAAATTGTGTATTAATGATTGCAACTCAATCTTTGCTCCTTTGATAGGTTGTCCCTCTTTGTCAAAAACAAAACCCTTAAGTCTCGCATTTCCCCTTCCCTCCTGACCAAAAACAAATGAAGCAATAAAAAATATAAACAATAGGGAAAATAGAAAATATTTTTCTCTATTCATTTGTACCTCCCAAAATAATTAATGAATTTTTTCTAAAATTTTTTTTATGTCTTTTTGTTTTGGATTTAAAATCAACGAAGCTTTCAATGCTTCTTTACTCTTATCAATTTTACCGATTTTTAAATAGGAAAGGCCGAGACAATTCCAAACCGAATAATCACTATCAAACAAATTTACAGCTTTTTCAAGTATATTTACTGATTTTTTGTAATTCTTAAGAAAAAAATATGCCTTTCCCAATAAAGCATAATAATTAAATTGATTTTTTTTATCATTTTTCAGATAATTAACAATCTTTATTAACTTTTCATATTTTCCGTATTTTAACAATAAATGACTATAATCAATTATAAAATTGCTCTGACTTGCTCCCATTGCCATAGCTTTTTCATAGTATTTATAAGAATTTTCGTAATCTCCCATATTACTTAATTCTTTGGCAAGATAATAATAATAAATATACCTCTTTTCATAATGAACAGAGGAAGATAAAAATACAGGTTTGGAACCTTTCGGATATAAAGATATCATAAAAGAAGTTTTAGATAAAAAAAGCTCACCACCTTTATGCACTTCAAGTATTGCTTCGTATTTTCCAGGTGATAAATTCCCAATCTCCTTTAAAATACATTTTGTTTTCAGGCTATCATGAAAATAATTTATTCTATATTCAGCTATCTTCTTGTTTCCGTATGTTTTAGTAGTTTTTAATTTTAGGCGAACACTATCAATATCTCTTATTTTATTAATACAAAAGAATAATTTCACTCTGTCTTCGAAACCAAAATTATTTTTAGGTGAAATAAACAATCTATATCCATTTATTGCAAAAGGATAATACTTTGTTCTATCATCTTTTAAAATTTTCAAAGGATAAAAAGGACCTACAATACCATTATTCAAACTGTTCTTTTCCATACTTACTATTTTCGAAAAATAACCAAATTCCCCGTTAACTGTATTTTGAAGCAATACGCTAACTTCAAACTTTCCTCTCGGAATGGGGAATTTATCAAGAATAACAATACCTTGTTGTATTTTTGTTTGCAATTCATTCTTTGAAAAATAATAAGGGTAATTTTTAGTATACTGTAAAATTATTTTTTCTTCTTCAGGCTTTTTAAGACAAACAGTGAGTTTATAATTTACAAAATACATTTTCTTTACGTCAGAATAATCAACTGATATTATTTTAGGCTGAATTGCTATATTTAAAAAATTAATTTTTAATTCATTATTTCTTAATAATTCTGCTTGATAATATACTTCAATATAATTCATATCAGCTCTTACATTTACAATTCCCTTGTATTTAAGAAAATTTCTTGCATAACTTGTTCTTACCAACTTTTTTTGATAATTAAGTATTTTCTCAATAAGTATTGATGAGTCTAATGATGGTTTATAATCATACGACTTTTCCCCTGGAATAAGAGTAAGAGAAGCTTCTGCAATTACAGGATTTATATCATATAACTTTTTATACATCTGATAATAGTTGCCGATGTCAATATCACCCGCCCACCTCACAAGCAATGATTCTGGCCCATCTCCTGAAGGATTATATAATTTAAAATCCCCTACACCTCCTTTCTTATAAAAGACAACTCTGAAACTCGAAGGAAGTCCTTTCAATTTCTTTCCAAAATACTCCCAAATTTCCATAGGATACACGCCTTTATCATTTATCTCATTTCTTTCCATCGGAGGCCCTAATATTATATAAATTCTTCCTCTATCAGTTTTCCAACCCGGTTTCGTGCTTCCATATCTGAAATACTTGTTAGCATAGTTAAATCGTTTTATTAATTCTTCCTTAAATTCATTCTCAGGGGTAGCAGGAATAGGATCCCTTTGTTTCCAAAACAATCTAATAAAAGTATCCCTTTCAATATCTGTTTTTAATTGAAGAAACACATCCTTCTCTATTGGTGAAATAATATAAGATACAACATTAAGCCATCTTATATATTTATCTTTCAATGAAATCTTTTTAGAAAATAGTTGAAAGCTAAATACCTGAAAAATTATAATAAAAAGAACAAATTGTTTTTTTATCATATTCCTATATTTACCACAAAAATATTTTTTCTTTGATCATATTATTTCCTTCAAAGAAAAAAAGGGGAGGCACACATATACCTCCCCCTTTTTTAAATAATATTCAATTTAGAATTCGAATCTTGCTCCCACTCTGAAAATTCTTGGATTCTGAATTGCTGACATTTCACCAAAGTTATATGTTTTACTACTTGAGCTAGCATAAACTGATATCGCTTTATTTGCATTAAACACATTGAACACATCGCTAAAAATAGTGAATACGACATTCGAAACTCTAAATGCTTTTTCAACCCTTAAATCAAGTATGGAAAGATCAGGAAGGGCTCTGGACCCACGCTGTTCGGCATAAATTGTTTCATCTCCCTGTGTAAGATCTATCCCAAGTTCTTTACTATTAACTGTTCTTGTATATCTATGCCCCGAAAGGTATCTGTAATATCCTCCGATATTAATACCCAACGGACCTCTAACAACTCCTTGAAGTTTAAATTGATGTCTCCTTTCAAGTGGGAATCTACCATATACATTAATATGAGCATTAGGATTTTGATAAAGGTCTGTTCCACTCCAACTTGCATTAAAATCGGTTCCTATCATTCCTGTTGATTTTGCATAAACATAAGATGCCTGCATCTGCCATCTATTTGAATATCTTTTTGTAAGAGTGAGCTCCAAACCTTTATAATCTCTTTTAGCATCAGGAGGATTTATAAGATAAAGATTTGCAGGTAAAACTTTTGTTTTATTCCAAAAAGTTATTATTGAGCCATCATACGGATCTGTTACCTTTACAGGCTCATAATTATACCATTCATATTCACCAGAAGAAAGAAGCTTATCAATATTTAAATAGTTTGCATCAGCATCTTCCATCAAATCTCTATCCCATTTTCTAATATATCTAATACCAATTGACCAATCTTCATGAATCTCCTTTTCCAATCCAATTATAAATTCATCCAAGTAAGGAGCTTTGTATTTAAAATCTTTATAACCATACTTAGGGACAAACTGAGGACCGGCAAGTCCAATTCCTGTTAATGCAACAAGATTCTCATTATTATCTATTAAACCTCCCCAATAAACAAATCCATTCGGATTTCCTCTTGCAACCCATTGTGTAAGGTTAGCCATATAATATCTTGAAAAGCTCGCTTTTATTACTGTTTTACCATCACCCATCACATCATAAACAATGCCGACTCTCGGAGACAAAGTATTCCACACATATGCAGTTGTTGTTTTTTCGACAGCTCTATTATAAGTATACCCAAAAATAGTCTTAGTTCCCTCATCTTGCATCTGAGAAGG
>CAZWJH010000125.1:0-4903 GCA_964634755.1 uncultured Clostridia bacterium | reverse complement strand
ATATATCGGGGAGATTATAGAATAGCTCGAGATTTCGGGTCTTAAAATAGAAACTTGACTTTTGCTACAAAATTAATTAATATTTTTTAATATGAAAATTAAAAATCTTATATTATTTTCCCTTTTAATTCTCTTAACCTTTCCTTTGATTTCAAAAAGAAAGGGGGAAAGTATTCAAACATTCATTGAAAAAAACAGAATTGAGAAAAAGAAAGTAAGCTTTTTGAATATAGTAAAAAAGGACAAAATACTTGCTCTCAATTATATTAAGGTTAGGGAGAGGATATTAAAAAGTAAGAAAAATCGAAAATTTCATATGATCTTCCGCGCGTCAGTAAAACATATTCTTGAGGAAAAGGGGTCTATTAATTCTCCTTTTAATGAAAATGCTGCAATAGCTTTCAGTAATTATTTTAATTATAAGTGGGATGGTACAACTTCTTACGCAGGAATTATACTGAAAGGATTTGAAAGTGAAGGTGTGAAGAGTAATTTTGAAGTTGCTAATATTGTAGGTCAAAGGGGAAAGATGGATAATTTCCTTTCTTTTAATACTGATTTTAACTTTAATTTCATTAAATTGAGCTTTGAAGGAGCTAAGTCTTTTAGATTTGATGATAAGTTTTTAGGCTCAAGTGTGTCTGTTGATTTGAAAAATTTCAAAGCTAATTTTTATTTATGGAAAGGATCTGGTTTCGCAGTGCAGAAAAACTTCTCTTTTTATGGTGATGAATTACCTTTGGCTGGGGAGCATTTTTCGGTAGGGCAAGGATTAAAAAATTATTATTTTGAACTTTCCCAAAATTTATACCTTTTGAAATTTTATAGAGTTAACTCTCTTTCTTTTAGAATAAGAAATAAAAACAAGTTTTTCGAAAGTTCAGTGGGGGCTGGTCTGATTTCTGCTGTTTTTAGGGAAAACTATTTTGAGAATTATTACTTTTTTAACATATTTTTTAAAAAGAGATTTTTCAATGAATCTATCTCAGTTGAAATACCTTATGTTTTTAATTTGAAAAAGAATTATATTGATTTTTTGACATTTTCCTATTCTCCTTCAATAAAATTATTTGCATTTGTTCCTAAAATTTCTTCAGAATTATTTGTTGGAGTTTATTATAATTTATTTAATTTGGAAAGGAGAGTTTTGTATCAGTTTGGGTTAAGAAAATACTATAATTTATGAGAAAAATAATAACATCTTTTGTTGTTTTGCTTTTTACTATTTTAGGGGTTTTTAATATTTACAGAAAAATTTCTTTAAAAGAGCCGACAGATGGAATTATTTGGGTTGAGGAAAAGGATTCCCTTGTTTGTAAAAAAGTTGTAAAAAAAAATCTGTTTTTCCCTGAGATCAAAGAAGGAGATATCCTTATTGAAGCAAATGGAATTCCTGTTAATAATATGATAGATCTTTATAATGTAATTTATCAACAAAAGATAGGAGCCAGTATAAGGTATTACCTTTTAAGGGGGGAAAGTTTTTTTTATTCGGAAGGGACTTTGGTAAAAAAGAGCATTCCCATGGTTTATATCTTTCTAATTCTTATAGGATTTGCTTATTTATTTATATCTTATTACATTATTTTCCTACCTTCGAGTCTTACGAGATATTCACAAAACCTATTCTTTTTATCAGCGCTTTCTTTTTATTCAATGTATGTTTTTTCTCCAACCTTTGTTCTTGATACTTGGGATAAAATTTTTTGGTGGCTTGATAAAATCTCATTTTTTCTTTTTCCCGCTTTTTTGTTTCACTTTTTCCTTAGTTTCCCCACTGAAGTTAAAGTTTTTAAAAAATTAAGAAATCTCTTTTATGGAATAGGAATTTTGTTTATTTTCTTTTATTTTCCTGTTTTTTCGGGAAAATTTTCTGAATTTCTTGGTTATCCATTATCGGGTTATCAAAGATTAATTTCAAATGTATCTCTTGGCTTCTTTAGCATTGTTTTTCTTTTAACTTTGATTTTAATTTTTTATAGGTATAAGACTGACACCCAACTTTACACGAAAAATCAGTTAAAGTGGATTTTTTGGGGAATAACAGCTGGTTTTGTCCCATTCTTTTTATTTTACATAATCCCGTTTTTTTCCAATCCAAATCCTCCAGAGTGGGCACAATTCATTGTTCTTTCTCAGTTAGTGATTCCATTAACTTTTGCTTATGCTATTTCAGGTTATAAATTGATGGATTTTGAGATTGTTGCTAAAAAGTACATAGTTTATGTGACTGGATTTATTCTTGTTTTCACTCTTTATATCCTTATAATAACGAAATTTGCTCCAGATTTTCAGGGGGGGATTACAATAGGAGCAGCTGCTATCCTTTTGGGAGTTTTGGTTTTAAAACCTCTTTTTACCTTTTTAGAGGAAATTGTAAACAGAATCTTTTATAGAAAGTCTTATTTTGAAAGGGAGAACTTAGTTAGTTTTTCTAAAATCGTGACATATGAAAGAGATCTTGATGTTTTAAGTTCGAGATTTCTGGAAATATTGTCTTCGGCTTTTCTTTTGAAAAGGACAGCGATTTATCTTTTTGATGAAAAAACCGGTGATTTTGTGCTCTTAAATAGAATTGGAGATAGCGATAACAAACTTCCTATGAGAATTTTCTTCTCAAAAATTTTTATTGAAGAATTAAAAAACCGGGATTTTATCTGGTTTTATTCAATTGAAGAATCTGAATGGCTAAAAGGTATTGATAAAAATAAAGTCAAACAGATAAGGGGGTACCATATTTTGCCTTTCCTTTCTCAGGGTAAGATAATAGGTTTTTTAACGATGGACAGAAAAATAGATGGTACTTATCTTACTACAGAAGATTGGTCACTTCTCCTTGCAATTTCACCTTCAATTTCTCTTGCGATCGAAAATGCTTCCCTTTATTCAGATTTGCAGAATAGAATTGAAGAGATAAAATCATTAAAAGATTTTAGTGAGAATATCCTCGAGACAGTGAAAATAGGGATTATTGTTATTAACAGAGAGAGACAGATAAAACATTGGAATAAATTTTTGGAAGAACTTTTTGGAGTTAAGAAGGAGGAGGCTATTAGTAGGAAATTGGAAGAAATTCTCGGTAATGTTAATACTGACATTATATTTAACAAAAGAGAAGAGGGAAATGAGCCGTTTGTTAGAATTAGGGTTAAAACAAAGGATAAGATTATCAAGAATATCGAGGTTAATCTTTTTGACCTTGATTTCGAAGGGAATGAAAAGATAATTTTAATGTCGGATGTTACTGAAAAGCTTAATCTTGAAAGAGAGCTTATAACGAGGGAGAAATTGGCATCTCTCGGTCTTCTTTCAGCTGGGATTGTACATGAAATAAATACCCCTCTTACGGGAATCTCAAGCTATTCCCAGCTTTTACAATCATCAGCGAAAGATAAAGATACAAAGGAACTTGCAGAAAGAATCAATGCTCAGGCGGATAGGATGAAGGAGCTTGTCAGAAGTCTTTTGAATTTTTCAAGGGATAGTCAGGGGAAAAAGATTATGTTTGATTTAAGGGAGGCAGTTGAGCAGATAATTACCCTTATAGAGTATCAATTGAAAAAGAAAAAAATAGAATTGAAGATAATAGGTAATAGTATTTTTATTTATGGGGAAAAAGTGAAAATTCAGCAGGCGATTATAAATTTGGTTTTGAATGCAATTGATGCATCTTCAATAGGAGGTGAAGTTTCCATTGAAATGAAAAAAGAAAATGATAGGGTTGTAATTGATGTTATCGATAGAGGGAAAGGGATTAATAAAGATGATCTTCCTTTTATTTTTGACCCATTTTTCACTACTAAGGGTCTTGGAAAAGGAACAGGTCTGGGTCTATCAATTACTTATAATATTATTAAGGAGCATGAGGGAGAGATATTGGTTCATTCGAAACCTAATGTTGGGACAAAGTTTACCATAATGCTTCCTATAAAAATGCAAGAAAGAGCGGAGCAGAGGGATGCAATTTGATATAATCACAATTTTTCCTGATTTTTTTACAACTCCTTTAAAGTACGGTGTTATTTCAAAGGCAATTGAGAAAGGAATTTTAAAGATTAATGTTCATGATCTCAGAGATTATTCCGGTAATAAGCATAGAAAGATAGATGACAGACCCTTTGGTGGTGGAGCAGGAATGGTTTTTATGGTTGAGCCGATTTACAATGCTTTATCTTCTTTGAAAACGAAAAATTCTCATATAATTCTTTTAACTCCTTCAGGAAAGCTTTTTAATCAGAAAAGAGCAAGGGAGCTTTCCGAAAAGGATAATATTATTTTAATTTGTCCGAGATATGAAGGTATTGATGAAAGAGTTAAAGAATTTGTAAATGAAGAAATATCAATAGGAGATTATATACTTACCGGAGGAGAAACTGCTGCTTTTGTTTTAATAGAGGCAATTTCAAGATATGTAAAAGGGGTTGTTGGAAAAGAGGAAAGCGTAAAAAACGAATCCTTTGAGAATGGAATATTTGATTATCCTCAATATACACAGCCGCGGGAATTTAAGGGAATGAAAGTGCCGGAGGTTCTACTTTCAGGTAATCATAAAAAGATTGAAGAGTGGAGAAAGAAAAAAGCACTTGAGCTTACAATTAAAAGAAGAGGGGGCCTTATTAAACAGGATTGACGGATATTATTTTGTTTCTCTCTTTATCGTAGATACAAGAGACGCCCATCTTAGGCGCCGGCGAAACAATGTGTCTTTTAAACCCTAAAGCACAAAGCCTAAAGCCTCAGGGGTAGCTTTCTGGGCTATTAAGCCAAAAAAGCCCAAAACCTTTGCTGTTTGTATATCGGATTTTTTACGAGATTAAAATATCCAATAATCAATAGCAACTCACTCGTAGAGCCGTTACGTGTAACGGCTCTACATTATTTTGGGCGTTTTTTGATAAAAAAG
>CAZWJH010000124.1:2647-4946 GCA_964634755.1 uncultured Clostridia bacterium | reverse complement strand
TTTTGAGCTTTCCCAAAAAAATCATGCGGAATTTTATTCTAATCCAAGTCTCAAAAAAGCCTAATTGTTTTTTAAGGATATTTTTTATATAATCTTTTTATATATTAGAAAATGGTGATTAATTTTGAAACTTAAAGCTTTGATATTAATATCTTTGCTCGCTTTTTCTACAAATTTAATAGCGAAAGAAAGCATTTTCGTTAAATTCGGAGCATGGGTTGTTTATTGGGATTTTAACAGAGGGTATGAAGAATTAAGAAGATTTGGGCAGGTATTTGACAAAACATCTCTTTTCGCTTATGAAATAGACTCAAGAGGCTTTCCCGTAAGAGCAAAGGAACTCACTTACTCAAAGATAAAGAAATTTGTATTTCTTGCAAAGAGAAAAAAAATAGAGCCCTGGCTTACATTGGTAAATGATGTAAGGCTAAAAAACGGAAGAGTACTTTTAAAAGAAAGTTTTCCTCTGAAAAAATTATTCTCAAACAAAAAACTAACAGAGTATCAAATAAACAGCATAATACATATTTTAAAAAAATATGGCTTTAAAGGGATTGACATAGATTTTGAAAAGATACCCGAGAACTTATCTGAAAAGTACGGAAATTACATAACAAAACTTATCTATAAATTAAAAGAGCAAAAATTAGGATGCAATGTAATAGTTGAGCCTTACAATGGTCCTTTACCTTACTGGGGGACTGCAAATCTAACAGTTATGAGCTATAATTTACATTGGTCAAAAACTTTGCCCGGTCCCCGGTCTACCTCAAAATTCATAAAAGAGATAGTAAAAAGAGTTGAGGGCGATGCAAAGGGTTCTCCCGGAATAGCTATTGTATTAAAAGGCTTTCTCTGGGAGAGAAATGGGAAAGTCAGAAGAGTTGATTTTTCAGAGGGTGAAAATATAAAAATAAACAATCCAGGCAAAATAAAAAGAGATGAAGGGTCAAAAATTCCTTTTATTAAATTTGAAAACGGAGATGAGTTGTGGTATGATGATGTGGTGAGTTTGAAAGATAAGATTAAAACATCAATAAAAGCAGGTTATAAAAGAATAATGTTCTGGTATCTTGGGGGAAATCCTGTAAAATTCTTTTATCTTCTAAATTCATACAAGAAAGATTTTAAAGGAGCTAATAAATGAAAAGAACTTTAATTATTTTGTCCGTCTTATTATTACTTATTGCAAACTCATCTTACAGTGCAGTAAAGAGAGGAGGCTTGGTATTAGCTTTTGATGATGGATACCCTTGCTGGATAAAGACGGTTGCTCCCCTTTTGCAGCAGGTGGGAGGAGTAGCCACTGTTTTTGTAAATAACCAGAGAGTTCATAGTGGGTACTTAAGCTTTGATGATTTACTAACTTTACAAAACAAATACAGTTGGGAAATAAACACTCATACTTACCACCATTTTAATTCTGTAAGATATGTGGAAAAGTATGGACTTGACAAATGGATTAAAGATGAAGTGGAAGCATCGGTTTCAGAGTTTGAAAGCAAAGGGATAAAAAAAATAAGATCCCTTGTTTTCCCTTTCAATGCTTTTAATGATTTAACAGCAGGCTATGTAGCAAAACGGTTTGATAGTTTCAGAAGATACAGCCCTCTTCCGCTTACCAAAAAGTTGAATCCTGATAAATCTTACCCGGGTACAACAATTGATCTCGGATACTTTGTCCCTTTAAGACAACTTAAAATGTGGGTTAATTTTTCAAGAATGCAGAATAAACTTTTATTTGTTTACAGCCATCAGGTATTCTCTGAAGATCACTATATAAGGGGAACAATAAAAGAGGTGGGGTCAAATTACATAATTACCAAAGAGAGCTTCATTTCTTTGAAAGATAGTGCACTTTGTATGGTACCAACGCTTAAAACAAGGATACAGGACACTGACATAAAAGTTCTCGGCTTTGAAAATGGAAACAAGATTAAGGTTCTATCAAACAATTTGCCAAAGCTCACAAAACCGGGTGAAAATTTTATAGTTGGACCATGCTATGGAATTCCCTGTAAAGAATTTAAAGAATTCATTGAGTACACAGCTAAAAAAATTCCGTTTTACACACTTTCTCAAGCACTTGAAATATTAAAAAGCAATAATTAATGGAGAGAGTAAATTACAAGATAAAAAGGCAGTGGTTAAAAGAATTAATTAATAAAACATTTTTTTATGTTTTAGGAAAAGCAAGCGAATTTCTATCCAAAAGGGATGAGCAAATAAAAAAACTAACAAAAAAATTAAATGTGAATTTTGTCAAACTAACTATTCTTGAGAATGGCCCATCCATTAA
>CAZWJH010000124.1:0-2547 GCA_964634755.1 uncultured Clostridia bacterium | reverse complement strand
GGAGAAAAACCAATGAATAAAAAATACTTTGAGTTTTATAATCCTGTAAAAATCGTGGCAGGTTATAAATCCCTTGCCAATCTCCCGTTTGAGCTTAAATTAATAAAAGGTCTCAATCCCCTCATTCTAACGGACAAAGGTGTAAAAGAAGCCGGGCTTCTGGATAAAGTGTTAAAGGCCTTCTCAGGCTCAACAGTAAAGCCATGCAATATAATAGATGATATTCCCTCTGATTCATCAGTAAAAATCGTAAATTCAATTGCCGAAATTTACAAAAGCTCAGGCTGTGATTCCATAATTGCAGTGGGAGGAGGCTCTGTAATAGATACTGCAAAAGGGGTAAATATCGTGGTCTCTTTAAATATTAAGAACTTGAAAGAGTATGAAGGAGCCGAAACAATAGACAAAAAATTAAATCCTCTAATAGTTATACCCACAACTTCAGGTACAGGCTCAGAAGCCACCTATGTAGCTATAATCTCAGATCCGGATGAAAATGTAAAATTAGCTTTTACCTCTTATTTTATACTTCCCGATCTTGCAATCATAGACCCGGAAATGACACTTACTTTGCCTCAAAAATTAACAGCTACAACTTCAATGGATGCGATTACCCACTCAATAGAAGCATACACAAGTTTGCAAAAAAATCCTTTGAGCGATTCTTATGCTATAACATCAATAAGATTAATAAATAAATATTTGATAAAAACTATCAAAGATGGGAAAAATCTTGAAAACAGATACAGTCTTGCTCTTGCCTCTCTTCTTGCCGGAATTTCCTTTTCAAATTCAATGGTAGGAATAATACATTCAATATCCCATGCTCTCGGAGGAGTATCCCACCTCCCCCATGGTCTTGCTAACACAATAATTTTACCTTATGGGATGGAATTTAATTTTGAAAAGTGCAACAAACTATACGCTGAGCTTTCACTACATTTTGACATTTATGATATTAAAAAGAGTGAAGAAGAAAATGCAAGAGAGCTTATCTCAAAAATTTTCTCTTTGCAGAAAGAATTAAAAGCTCTTACAGGAATACCAACCAAGCTAAAAGATGCCGGAGTTAAAAAGGCCGATTTTCCCAAAATAGCGGAAAAAGCGGTATTAGACGGCTCTTCAATTTTCAATTGCAAAGAGTTTACAGAAGAGGATGTTATTAATATATTACAAAAAGCGTACGAATAACAAAAAACTTTTTTTCTTTAATTTTAACTTCAACTTTAATTCTCTTTAATGTATAATTGGAAATGAGCAAAAAAACAAAAATTTTAATCATTGTTATAAGTCTCATATTTTTTGTACTTGTTGCCTATAAAAATTTAAAAAAAGAAAAAGAATCAAATCAACCTTTAAAAAAGCAGAAAATAAAAACAGTAGAAAAACTAAATCTTCCCAAACTTACGAAAAAATCCGGAAGGGTGAAAATAGGTGAAAATATAACAGCAATTCTGACAAGAAACGGATTAACTCGTGCTGAAGCATATACTATGATACAGGAAGTAAAAAAGACTTATAATCTTGCAAAGATAAGAGCAGGTAATAAGTTTAAAATACTTAAGGCAAATGATGAATTTACAAAATTCGTTTATTACATAGACATCAATAAATACCTTGAAGTTAAAAGAAAAGAGAATAATTTTTCTTCAAAAATAATAACAATACCCTATACAACTAAAAAATCCATAATAAAAGTTAAAATAGAAAGCTCTCTTTTTGAAGCTATTTTAAAAGAAAATGAAAAACCGGAGCTTGCTGATATTTTAGCATCCTTATATGATTATGATGTTGATTTTAACCGAGACTTAAGAAAGGGAGATGTATTAATAGCAATAATAGAGAAAAAATTCTTAAAAGGGAAATTCGTAAAATACGGAAATATCATAGCATCCTCATTTATAAACAATGGTTCCCGAATAGATATAATCAGATACAGGAGAAAGAATGGGGAGTACGGATACTTTCATCCTGACGGAAGTGCCGTAAAAAAGATGTTTTTAAAATCTCCTCTGCCATTTATGAAAATAACATCAAGGTTCGGATGGAGGAGACACCCGATTCTGGGCTTTTCCGCAAGGCACAATGGCGTTGATTTAGGCGCACCTGTAGGGACTAAGGTGAGAGCAACAGCATCAGGAACAATCATAGCAAGAGGCTATGATAGAGTGAGAGGAAGATACATTATAATAAGACATCCAAACGGCTACAGGACACACTATTATCATTTAAGCAGATATGCTTCGGGAATAAGAAGAGGGAAAAAGGTTTCTCAGGGTCAAATAATTGCATATGTGGGCAATACAGGAAGATCAACAGGTCCCCATCTTCACTATGGAGTTCAAAAATACGGAAGATACATAAATCCTCTAACCTTAAAATCCCCATCCTTGAAGCCTTTAAGTAAATTGGAAATTCCAGCTTTCAAAAGATATTCAAGAAAAATCATAAGGCTCTTCAATGAGATAATTGTCTTTAATATGACTCAAAGAGAAATAAATAAAGAGATATCAAATAAATTAAACACCATATCTCCGCACTTTCTCT
>CAZWJH010000123.1:0-5005 GCA_964634755.1 uncultured Clostridia bacterium | reverse complement strand
ATAATAAATAGAGAAAGCATTCCAATTTTAGATGCCTTCTCAGATAAAAGAATCAGAGTGGCTCCACCTATCCATGAAGCTGAAAATGTGAAAAAAAGCTCTTTTGCATTTAGCTTATAGCTTGAATAAAAATACTCCTCACTGCTTAAAGGCTTTTTACTCCTGTATCCGATATAAACAAAAAGCAAAGAAAAAATGGCAAAGAAAACCCAGTTAATCATTGCATATTATAACATTGGATAAAAATTTGATTTAAAATAAAAAAGGGAAGGAAACTTTGTTCCCTTCCCTCAATATCAATTAAATATTATTTACTATTCTTTTAAAAATCCTATGGTATAGGATAAAGCCGTAAGAAATAGAAGAGGTGCAAGAATCATTAATACAAAACTTTGGGAGAAAAAGAGAAGCTGTTTTCCTGCTTTAAGAAAAGCAAGAGCTATACCTCCGAGACCTATTAATGTTCCTCCTACAGTAATAAAAAGATAATAGCAGCTTGCTTTTTTCTGTAATCTTAAGATAATAGGAACAAAGAAAATAGTTAATCCTGCAATTGCATGGAAAACCGGATAAATTATCTTACCTAATTTTTCTGTACCAGCATATCTTGTATAAGCTATAAGAATCAAACCTATTAACATTAAAACTCCGTACCATAGTTCATTCTTTTTGCAATGTTTTGCAATGAGTCCTGTTGCCAAACCAAAAGGAATCAAACCTGCAACTACTGCCACAAAATTGTTAGCAAGAGCTCCCCATCCTGAAAAGATAAGGATAAGACCTGCAACAAGAAGTACTAAGAATGATAAAATAAAATACCAATTACAGCTACACTTTTCTTCTTTGTTTTTCTTAAAGAAATAGAAAATCATGTAAGCTGCAATTAATCCTGTCAAAAGTAAAAAAATTCTGTCAAGAATGGTCATTTATTACCTCCTTTTAATTTAAACTCCTAAAACAAAGAACAAAGTCATTAAAAACAAGAGAGGAGAAAGAATTGTAAGAATCATTTTCTCCGATAAAAGAGGCTTACCAGCTTTTAAAAAACTTAAAAGCAGGCCGCCTATTCCTATCAATGCCCCTCCCACTCCAACAAAGATAATCTTTGGAGCAGCTTTTCTGGAAAAATAAAGAAAGAAAGGGAGAAAGGTTATAATAATACCGGCTATTCCGTGACCTATTATAATAGAAAGAACTGAAAGAAGCTTTCCTCTCATAAATCTGAATACAAGTATTGCTAAAAATATTACTACTGCAAATACCATATATAAAGTATAGAACTTTTTTAAAAAAGTTTCCACAAGAGCTAATGATAATGAAAGAGGAATAAGGGTAGCAGCAACAACTACAAGCTTGTTGGAAAGGATTTCAAAGTCCATAATAAAAATCAGAAGGGACGCCACAATAATCACACCAAATCCAAGAGTAAAAAAGAATACAGACAGATCATCGTAAGCACCCATTCCCTTAACTATTTTATAAGAAGCAATAAAAATACTTAACAACAAGAACAACCTGTCCAGAATCGATACTTTTTTCAATTCATCCTCCTAAAATTATCATTAACATTGCTCCTAACATGTAAAGGGAAGCATACTTGAATAAACCAAAGTTTGTTTTTTGAGAATGTTTAACAAGAGTAAAAATTGCCAATCCTATAAACCCAACAGTAAGAACAGCAAGGAGCCTCATATATCCCCACGACATCCCTAAAGAAAGAAATCCAATTGAAACAGAAACTGCAGTCCCGATACTTGATACAAAAATAATGAGCCTTGTATATTCAAACCCGTAAACAGATGGAAAGGTGGGGATCCCTGCTCTGTGATAATCTTCATAATAAATCATACTAAAAGTAAGAATATGCGTGGGGATCCAAAGAAGAATTGAAAAAGCAAGCAAAATTCCGATCCAATCAACACTTCCGGTTGCAAGAACTCTACCAGCTAAAATAGGCATACCACCGGCTATGCCTCCCCACACTATTGACCATGGAGTTTTTCTCTTTAACCAGACCGTATATACTACAACATCAAAAAAAAGCCCTAAAAAAACTATAAGAGTATACAAAGGGGAAATCAGAGTAGCCCATAAAAGACCAATACTGGAAATAAGCAGCCCAACAATAAGAGCCTCTTTTTCATTGATTTTTCCCGAAGCAAGGGGTCTGTAAGCTGTTCGGGGCATTTTTTTGTCAATGTCTCTGTCAAAATACATGTTCAGAATAGTACTTCCGCTTATTGTTAAAAAGAGAGAGCCAACCAAAGAAATAAATACTTTGTAATTTATCACAGGACATTTTGCACTCATAAATCCCGTAATACCAGTAAAAAGAAGAAGAGCAGTTTGGAGACTTTTGATTAATGGTAAGTACAATTTTATTTTACAAAAAATCTTTCTCATTTATCCTCTTGGTTGCTTCCTTTGTTTTCCTCTACCTCCTCTGTTTTTTTAACAGGTTTTCTCACACATCTGAAGCTAACATCAATTCCTCCGTACTGAGGCTGCGCACTGTTCCTGCTCCATATTCTTAAATATATATCATAATTTCTAAAGCTACCACCTTTCATAAATCGATCTGACATCTTAGGATACCTATCTCTTACCCACTGCCATACATTGCCTCCCATATCATATAAACCATAGGGGCTTACAGCTTTTTTAGTCATAAAACCATTATACTCTTTACCATTAAAAAATCCAACAGGAGTGGTTATTTGAAAATCAACTCCGAAAACTTTCTCTCTTATTTCCTTCTGGCTGAAATTATAATTAGCATAATCTCTATCCACCTCTCTTCCCCAGGGAAAGGGATTCTTTGTGTTTCCCCTTGCAGCTTTTTCCCATTCCATCTCAGTCGGAAGCTCACCACCTATTGCTTTACAATAGGCATTAGCTCCGAACCATGTAACCAAAGTAGCCGGATGATTTTCAAAACCTTTATCAACAACAAATTTTTTATTTTCATACTTGATTCTAACACCGGCCTCATTTAAAAGAAAATAAGGATAGTTATCACCCTCTGGAATCTTTAATTCATGCCTGAATCCATAATACTTTTCTCCCTCATAATATCCTAACACCTTTCCGTCTTTAACCTTTACCTTTCCTTCTGACAAAATCCTGTTAAGATAATCTGCAAACATTTGATTGGTAACATTAGTTAACATTATCTCATAATCATAATTTATATCCTTCTCCTCATTAAACTGTCCCGCATAGAATTTTCCGGCCGGGATTAAAACCCATGAATTAGAATCTACACCTGTATCAATATATTTTACCGATTGATGTTTGTAAGTGGGTTGTTTCCTGCAAAAGCTTAAGTTTATACCCAAAACAACTATAAAAAATAAAATTATGCCCTTTTTCTTCATTTTTACACCTCTCTTTCAATATCAGGGGTTGTTTTATTTACATCTAATTCAGGAGATTCAAGTTCTTTTTTCCATAAACCTTTTTTCTTAAACAGATCAAATAATCTCCATAAAAGGAGCATTGCAAGAATAACCAAAATCGCTCCCAAACCAATATCAATTAATACCATTGTTTTTGCAGTAATTGGCTCATCATAATACATCTTCACGGATAATCTTTTCAATGAAAAGATAGTTGCGGATGCAAAGGCAATATCAGAACCAATTATAAGAATCCAGCCAAACCACTTTCTGAGCTTACCTTTCATCCCAATTATATCTGCATAATACATCAAAATAATAGTGGCAATTAAGCCGGAAAGAACATGCCAGTGCCCTGTTAAAGCAATTCTTTCTTCTCTGAATGGCCATACTCTGAAAAAGTCATCAAGTTTAACTGCCATAAAAATTCCAACACCACTCACGGTAAAATTCATAAAAACCATTTGCCAGAAAGGTCCAAATTTTATAGGATCTCTTAATAGAGCCTTTATCTTTGCAAAAAATCCTTTTTTACCCGATTCTGCAATTCCCTCTCTTATAAGCTTATCCCAGGCAAAAATAACAAGCATTAAAGCTGAAAGCATAACCAAAACAGAGCCAACATAAATTATGGTATGAGCTATTAATTCAAAAGGAACAACCATCCAGACCCCTATTGTAATTACAATTGTACCACTAACCATAAGAGGCATGGCTATTTTATGAAAAACTCCCTTAAAATCAAACCATCTCCCAATTATAAGAGTTAAGGCAACAGCAATTAAAGTAAGCATAATATGAAGGTGTCCGATTATTGCAAGTTCAAGAGGTGTTTTGTGAGCCAATCTGATTAAATTCTCGGCTAAAAAGGTTTGATGACCGTTTCCCCAGTAGGAACCGACAACAGCACCGAAAGAAGCTGAGCCCAGAGTGGCTATAACCATAGTAAAGAAGGCAATTCTTTCAAGATCATAACCCTTTTTTGTGTGCGCATAATCCTTATCTTTAACTTTGTATTCTTCTTTCCATGGCCAGAGTGCAGCAGCAAGTTGTAAACCAGCGTAAAAAACCAGAGCCTGACCAACTAAAAATAAACCATGAAAAACAAAATTATGGCCAAAGTAGGCAAACCAAAGTCCGAAAACCATAGCCATCATATAACCAATTGTAATTGTACTGTTAATACTAACTTTCTGCCTCTTTTTCATAGGAAGAATTGAAGTCATAAAGTAAACCTCTATTGCGATTACAGCCATAGCAATTGTATGGTATAACATGATTATTCTTCCTTCTCTTTGAAGAGGAACAAGCTTCATCCCCAAAAGTCTTACAGTTATATCTTTAACTCCCCATTCGACCATAGGGCCTGATAAAGTTCCCCAGATAGCTGTAACAAGTGAAATCATACTTATGGCAACAAGAACAAGTCCTTTAGTTGAAGTAAATAGATAATTTATTCTTTCCTTCAGAAAATTCATAGGACCTCCTTCATGTGATTTAATATAAATGTTAATCATTTTATTTTGATTTTGTCAAGATTAAAATTATTTTTAATCACTTCTGTCCTGAAAAATATTAGAGATTGAAGCACCTCCATGTGAAGATGT
>CAZWJH010000122.1:0-5034 GCA_964634755.1 uncultured Clostridia bacterium | reverse complement strand
AAGCTGCTCTGCTGCTCGGCTGGCTCAGCTTTATGAAGACTGGAATAGCCCCGTTAGCCGTAGCTAACACTCACCTTTCAGCTTTTAGTATCTTGTCCCCTCTTATTCGGGTTTTTGGGATTTAATCAAAGATTTTGAACTGTTTTTAAAGATTTGATTTCCTCTCCATTGTAAATATGCAAAAGTTTTATTAAAAATTTCTTGATTTCACTTTGATTTTTAAATTCGATATTTCCACACTGTTGAGGAGAGAGTGTTTTTGTTAATTTTTCAAAAACAAAAAAGGATGAAGGGATTAAGATTGAGTTTCCTGTTTTACAATTATTACAAAAAACCTTTGAACCATCAGATGATATATAAAACTCTTCAAACTCTCCTCTGTGCTTCCCACAAACAGAGCAAACTTCAAAATCAGAGAGCATCCCCTCTATCCTCAAAAACCAGATTAAAAAGTAGGAAAAGACTTTCTCCCCTTTCATTCCGTTTTTCAATCCTTCAATAATAGCCCTTAGTAATCGGTAAAGATTTTGCTGAGCAATATTATGAGGGGTAAGTTTTATTAAAATATCAGACATAGTAAGAAGATAATTGAATGAATCCAAATTATTAAAAAGAGAAAAATTATTTGAAATAATATTTACCTTTTCAATAATAGGTAACTCGGAACTCTCCTTTTCATACAAAATTATTTCCACCTCATTTAATGGTTCCAAATTACCTCCGAATCTGTTTTTGCTTTTCTTAGCCCCCTTTGCTATTCCTGCAATAACACCCCTTTTCTCAGTAAAAAAATAAACAATCTTATCTATTACTCCGGCATCATAATAGTAAAGTGTAAATCCCCTTTCCGTACTTCTCATTAAAATCTACACATGATAGAATGCTTTGGCAAGCTGCAAAAAGATAAAAAAGCCGAAGGTATCTGTAAACATTGAAACAAACATATTAGATGATAGAGCTGGATCAAGCCCGACAAATCTAAATGTCATCGGGATAAGAGTTCCCATTAAAAGTCCGTTTAAAATATTAAAAAATATACCCACACCAAAAATAATCACAATCCCCGCATCAATCCCCACTTTTAATCCTATAGTTTCCTGTAATAGTTTGTATGCGATTTTTATAAAAACAGCTCCCCCAAGGCCAACAACTATTCCCAATGCTATTCCAAGCAAAAAGTGTTTGAGAAGAAGCCTTCTTCCCATACGCCAGTCAAAATCCCCTACTGAAAGCTCCCTTACGACAACTGCATTTGTCTGATTGCCGGCAACTCCTCCGAGAGCTGCTACAAGTGGCATCAAAGCCGCAAGTATAACAGCATTTTTTATAACCCCCTCAAAATATGTAATAACTATTGCTGAAAAAAATGTAGTCAAAAGAGCAAGCATAAGCCAAGGTATCCTCTTTTTTATAGAATCAAAAACAGGATCCTGAATTCTTTCACCCTCGATAACACCTGCCATTCTGTAAATATCTTCTGTGGCCTCTTCCCTTATGATGTCAATAACATCATCAACGGTAATAACACCGACAAGTTTTTTATTCTTATCAACAACCGGGATTGCCACAAGATTATATCTTTCGACCTTTCTCGCAACCTCCTCCTGATCTGTATCCGTACTTACATGTATAATATCTTTTAACATTATATCTTTTAACTTTGTATTTGGAGGATAAAGCAAAAGCTTTTTTAGTGAAACAACTCCTACCAATTTGTAATTTTTATCAACAACATAAAGATAAAATGGCACTTCAACATCTGTCGCAAGCTGGATTGCGGCAACTGCATCACTTATTTTTGTATTCTCTTCAAGTGCATAAAAATCAGTTGACATAATCCTTCCTGCAGTATCCTCTTCATACTGCAGAAGTTCCTTAACATCTTCGGACTCTTCCTTGTTCATACACTGAATAACTTTTTCTTTTAAATCCTCTGGAAATTCCGATAAAAGCTCAGCAGCATCATCCGAGGAGAATTCATTTAAAATTTCCGAAATCTCTTTGGGGCTTAAATCCGAGAGAAGCTCAACAGCATCCTCGGAATCTATTTCACTTAAAACCTCAGCCAACATAGGAATATCTTTCTCTTTTAAAAGCTCAAAGATGATTTTTTTATTTTCAAAGACAAGTCTATCTAGAACTCTTGCTATATCTTCAGGCCTTAATTTTGAAAGGAATTTCCAGAGTCTGCTCTTTACTCCGGCATTTATATATCTTCTTACTGAGGATACCAAAATTTCAAAAGGCTCTTTTTTAGAAGTCATCCATTTTTTTATCACAGATTAATGTAAAAGTAAAGAATTCTTCTCCCCTTTTCTTACAAAAGCTCTACATTAAAACCATTAATTTCAAAATCATAATTTATCGTATTTACCTTAATTATCGGAGGTATTTCCTCAAGAGTTTTTATTTCACTCTTTTCCAAGTATGCAAAACCATCTATCCCTTCGGGTGCTTGAAACCATAATCTTAGATATAGGTAATCATTATCTTCGTATTCAAAAATAGCATCAAACTTTTTATTTAAAGGCTCTCCTAATCTTTTGTTAAATAACTCATTTTGAATTTCATAAATTTTTTCCTTTCTTTCAATAGCAAGTTTCTCATTATTTTTACAGGAAAGATAATAGGAATCCGAAAGCGGTTCATCGGAGTAGGAAAAAACTCCAAGATGCTCTATTTCAGCGGATTTAACAAAATTTTCAAGCTCATTAAACTCTTTCTCTCCCTCTCCCGGAAATCCCGTAATCAAAGAGGTTCTTATGAAAGCATCCGGATGATTTTTTCTTATTTTTTCTATTATTTTCAAAAACTCTCTTCCACTTCCGCCTCTTTTCATAAGTTTTAAAATTTTTTCAGAAGAGTGCTGAAAAGGTATGTCAAAATAGGGAAGAACTTTCCCCTCCCCTATTCTTTCTATTATCTCATCGGACAAATGCATGGGATTAAGATAAAGGACTCTTATCCATTCAAAATCATACTCTTTTTCAACAATATCAAGAAGATTCACAAGCTCCGAACTTCCCCTGTCAATTCCATAATATGAGCTATCCTGAGAAACTATGTTAATCTCCTTTATGCCAATACTTTCAAGCATCTCAAGTTCACTTTTAATTGAATCAAGCTCTCTTGATCTGTATTGCCCCCTGATTTTAGGAATAATACAAAAACTGCACTTATGAGAGCATCCTTCCGATATTTTAAGATAATCCCAATACTGTCCGGTTAAAATAGCTTTACCTGTAAAATCAAATTCCCCCTTTGTATTTTTAGAAACCAAATTCTCTCTTTTTTCTATTAATTCAGGCAATTTGTCAAACTCATTCACTCCTATGAAAAGAAAAACTTCGGGATACTTTTTCTTTAATTCTTCATGATAAAGCTGCGTATAACATCCAGCGACTATTATCTTTCCATTTTTCTCCGGATTTTCAAGAGCTTTTTTTATAGCTTTCTCACTCTCTTTCCTTGAAGCTTTAAGAAAACCACATGTGAAAATTATAGTGTAATCCCTTTTCTCATTTTCTTCTCTGAAATCATAGTCAGATTCAAAGAGTTTTGCTGCAATTATTTCGCTATCATAAACAGCTTTCGGGCATCCGTGAATGTCTATTAAAAAAGAGGGCATATTACGGGTAAAGATTGTAAAGTGTTCTCGGATAAGGAATTGCTTCCCTTATATGATGAATTCCCGTTATCCATGACAAAGTTCTCTCAAGTCCCAATCCGAACCCCGAATGAGGGACTGAACCATATTTTCTCAAATCAAGATACCACTTGTAATCCTCTTCGGAATATCCGTGCTCTTTAAGTTTTTTTACCAAAAGCTTATAATCATGGATTCTCTCGCTTCCGCCTATTACCTCTCCATACCCTTCAGGAGCAAGCAAATCAAAGCTGAGAGTGTATTCAGGGTTCTCCGGATCGGGTTGCATATAAAAAGCTTTTATTTTTGCGGGAAAGTGGGTTACAAAAACAGGTTCGTCAAATTTAGAAGAAATAATTGTTTCATCAGTCCCGCCAAAATCCTCTCCCTCAGGAGTTTGAGAGCCCTCTTCTTTTAAAATTTTAAAGGCATCCCTGTATTTTATTCTCGGAAATGGAGCTTTTATGTTTTCAAGCTTTGAGAGATCCCTTTCTAAAATTTCAAGATACTCCCTTCCTTCCTTTATCGTTTCCTGTATTATGTATTCCACGAAATTTTCAGCTACTTTCATCATATCTTCAAAATCATAATAGGCAGCCTCAGGCTCTACCATCCAGAATTCAATGAGATGCCTTCTTGTTTTTGATTTTTCGGCTCTGAAAGTGGGGCCAAAGCAGTAAACTTTTCCGAATGCCATTGCATTTGCTTCATTGTAAAGCTGTCCGCTCTGACTCAGATATGCTTTTTGATCAAAGTACTCAGTCTCAAAAAGAGTTGTCGTACCTTCACAGGAGGAAGGGGTAAGTATGGGAGTATCCACAAGCGTGAATCCTTCCTTTTTAAAAAATTCCCTTATTTTCCAGATTAATATGTCTCTGAGTTTTAATGTCGCAAATTGCTTTCTTGACCTTATCCAAAGATGTCTTAAAGGCATAAGAAATCCTATGCTGTGCTCCTTTTTTTGAATAGGATATTCCTCGCTCACCTGCACTATTTCAAAATCTTCTATGTCAATTTCAACACCACCGGGAGCTCTTTTCTCCTCCTTAACCTTTCCCCACAAAATAACCGAGCTTTCAAGAGACAATTCATCAAACTTTTTAAACTGAAGAGAATCTTTCGTGGGAGAAAACATAACAGTCTGAACTATTCCAGTTCCGTCCCTGAGCAAAATAAATCTTACCTTTCCGGAAGATCTGAGATTGTAAACCCAACCTCTGATTTCAACGGTTTCACCAATAAAACCTTTTAAATTGTTGACATACACCCATTTTCTCATAATTGAATGATTATAAATTAAGGGTTTTAATGTGTCAAGCTCTCATTCCCACATTTTTGAGCTTTCCCAAAAAAATCATGCGGAATTTTATTCTAATCCAAGTCTCAAA
>CAZWJH010000121.1:0-5157 GCA_964634755.1 uncultured Clostridia bacterium | reverse complement strand
TCAAATGGTATGTCTATATCTCCAAATACTTCATTTGCTGTGTGAGAGTGGATATCTTCTCCTCTTTCAAAAGCAGATGTTAAAACATGATCTTTGGAAAGATGAGCTAAAACTCTTAGCTCAACCTGAGAGTAGTCAGCCGATAAAAAAAGATATCCTTTTTCCGGCACAAATGCTTCCCTTATTTTTTTACCTATAGCAGATTTTATAGGTATATTTTGAAGATTTGGATCACTGGAAGATAATCTACCTGTTGCTGCCACTGTTTGATTATAAGATGTGTGAATCCTTCCTGTTTCATTATAAATAAGCTCTGGGAGAGAGTCCACATATCCTGATTTTAGTTTTGTCAATTGTCTGTATTGTAAGAGGTTTTCCACTATCGGATGCACTTTTTTCAATTCTTCCAAAACATCGGAAGAGGTGGAGTAAGCTTTTGATTTTTTTGTTTTTTTTATAATGGGGAGTTTTAGCTTTTCAAATAGAATTTTTCCCAATTGCTGGGTTGAGTTTATATTAAACCTTTCTCCTGCCATTTCATATATGTTCTTTTTTAGTTTTTCTATCTCTTTTTCGAGATAATTTGACAATTGTTTCAATTTAAAAGGATCAACCTTTATTCCGCTTTCTTCAAGATGAATTAGCACGCTTATTAAAGGTAATTCTATTTTTTCGTAAAGCTCAAGAAGTTTCTCTTCTTTAACTTTATTTACAAGGATGTTTTTTAATCTTAGGCTAATATCTGAGTCTTCACACGAATAAAAACTTAGTTCTTTCAGAGGGACCATACTTAAAGGTCTTTCGGATTTTCCACTTCCTGCCAACTCTTTATAACTTTTCATCTTATAATTAAGATAATCAATAGAAAGATCATCTATCTTGTGGGATCTTCTATTAGGTTCCATTAAGTAGGATAAAATCATTGTATCCCACTTTATCCCATTTACATCAATCCCATATTTTCTCAAAACAATTACATCATATTTAAGATTGTGTCCTGTTTTTTCTATTTCCAGGTCTTCAAAAACCTCTTTTAATCTTTTTAAGACAGTATCAAGGGAAAGGTTAATTTTTTCCAGTTGATGAAAGGTGGGAATATAAAATGCTTCTCCTTCTTCAACACCTATTGAAATACCTATTAAATTAGCTTTTACAGGATTTGTATTGTCTGTTTCAGTATCAAAGACAAATGCTTTTTTATTTTTTATTTTATCTATGATTTCAGGAAGCTCACTTTCTTTTGTAATAAGTTTGTAGTTCTGTTTTAATTTTTTACCATTTCCTTCAATATTTTTTAAAAGAGACTTAAATTCTAATTCTCTGTAAAGTTTTAAAAGTTTTACTTGATCGGGCGATTTATATCTAAAATTTTCAAGGTTTAATTCCAAAGGAAGATCTTTTACGATAGGGGTTAGTTTTCTGCTTATCTCAAGCTTATTTCTGTTATTGTTAATCTTTTCTGCAAGAGATTTTCTTTTTATTTTATTCAAATTATTTAGAAGGTTATCAATATCTCCGAACTCATTTAAAAGAGAAACAGCAGTTTTGGGACCTACTCCCGGTACTCCGGGGATATTATCTGAGCTGTCCCCCTGAAGAGAAAGAAGATCAACTATTTGTTCAGGATATACCCCCACATATTCTTTTACCTTTTCCCTGTCAAAAAAAATTTCTTTTGAAGGATTGAAAATTATTGTATTATCATCTACCAATTGATAAAAATCCTTATCTCCAGTTACTATTATCACTTTTATTCCTTTTTCTTTTGCAAGAGCTGAAAAAGTTCCAATAACATCATCTGCTTCAAAATTTTCCAATTCAAGTATGGGTATTTTGTATGCTTTAAGAAATTCTTTAATATAAGGTAATTGTTTTGCAAGCTCATCAGGCATAGGAGGCCTTTGGGCTTTGTATTCTTTGTAAATCTCATTTCTGAAAGTTTTTCTGCTAACATCAAAAGCTACAGCTATATAATCCGGCGGATTTTCTTTTATGAGCTTGTTTATCATTGAGATAAAACCATAAATCGCATTTGTTGGAAAACCTTTTGAATTTCTCAAATTCTTTATTGCAAAGTAAGATCTATAAACAAGAGAATTCCCATCTATAAGATACAATTTTTTTCCTTGCATTCACCTAATAAAAAAGGAAACAGGAGGGTAAATTTTGTTAGCTTTTTCAAATCGAATTGATGCCCAATAAGGCTTTGTATCAGGGGAATACATTAATTGAACCTTATATTCTCCGTAAAAGTTTGTTCTCGACTCCGATGAAGTTAAAATTTTGTTTTTTTTATCTTTTATTTCGATTATTACTTTTGCTGAAATTACAGGCTCCTCTTTAATAAGATCTTCGATCTTTCCTATTATTAATACTGTTTGCATTTTATCATTTACATCCATAAATGGAAAATATATTCGGAAGGAAAGAAAATCTTCCGGGATGTTTTCTATATGTTTCTTTATTTTCTCTACTATTTCATTTTTATCAATTTCTTTTTCTTTTTTGGGTTTTGTTTTTACGGAAGCTTTGGAAATTTTTTCCTCTGTGCTATCCATTTTTTCATTGGTTTCATCGGGTTCAAATCCCAATAATTCATCATGAAGGCCATTTTGGATTTCTTTAATGATGGTCTCATGTTGATTTTTTAATTTTTCTTTTACTCTTTCTTTTAAATCTTTTCTTCCGATTAAAAATGAATAATTTATCTTTCTTGAGAAAACTATCTCTCCACCTTTGTACACAAGAGTTTCAATTACAGGTCTTTGAAGACCTCTATCTTCAGTTTGAATATGGAATTTTTCTCCTCTATATGTAATTTCAGTATTAAAACCGAATATCATTTTATTTGAAAATTTTTATATAACTTTCTTTTTTTAGCTTTTCTACATATTCTTTTAAGAGTTTTCCTCTTTTTTTTGCGTATAAAACTTTGTAAACTTTTTCCTGAATATCTTGGAATGGGGGTATTGTAGCATCCTTTTTATCCACTACTTTTACTTTAATCCACCCGTCTTTATAAGGCTCCCACCCGGAAATTTCTCCTTTTTTGAGATTTTTTACTATATCCAAAATTTGAGGAGCAAGTTCTCCCTCTTTAAATGTTCCTAAATTACCCTTTTTGCTTTTTAAAGGCTCTGATGAAAACTTGCTTGCAACTTCAGAAAATTTCTCTTTTTTAAGAGCTTCATCGATCTTTTTTTTATAATTTTCAACATCTTCGTTTAGGTCAGTTGGATCAATATATATTGCAAAGATCTTGTATTCTGCCGGGATTTTAAATTGTTCTTTGTTTTTATCATAATATTCTGTCATTTCAAGGTTTTCTACCTTAATCTTATCACCTAAAACCTTTTGAATTAGTTTTTGTTGAATAATCTGTTTTTTTAATTTATTTTTCCATTCATTATAGTTCATACCCTCTTTTCTGAGAGCTTCTTTTAATTTTTCATCACTTTCTATTTTATTATCCTTTTTTATATTTTCAATATAAAGGTCAATATCTTGATCTGCATTAATATCAAGTTCTTTTGCCTTGGAAAGTAAAAGTTTTTCTTGAATCATGTTATCTAACAGGGTCTTTTTTGCTTTTTTCAGAGCTTTTTTAAAAGCTTCTCCCTGATAGGTTCGTGATAAAAATTTAGTAAGCTCTTCTAAGGCTTTGTTATAATCATATTGGGTTATTATTTCATCATTTACAATTGCAAGTATTTTGTCAACATTTTCCTGGGGGAAAATTTTTGCTGGCATTAAGAAAACAATTATCATACTCAAAATAAAAATCACTGATTTTTTCATTTATTCTCCTTTTGTTTAGTAGTGGTATTTTTTGAAGAGGGTTTTTTTGTTTCTGTGTACTTATTATTTATAATTGTTAAAGCGACACTGCTTTTTGCTTCCTTTTTTATTCTTTTTAAGATTTCCTTTGATTTTTCTTCTTTGATTCTAAGTTTAATCAAGTCAACTACATTTTTAAAGGCAAGAAGTCTTTTCCTTTTCCTTTTTTTTACCATGAATATATGATAACCGTAAGGAGATTTCACTACTTGAGAAATTTCACCGGGGTTAAGGCTAAAAACTACCTTTTCTATATCTTTAGGTAATTCACCTTTTGAGAAAAATCCCATATCACCACCTTTCTTTGCTTGAGGGCCTTTGGAATACTTTCTCGCGAGTTGAGCGAAGAGAGAGATATTTTTTTCCAATTGGGCTTTGATTTTTAAAGCCTCTTTTTCATTATTTACTACGATTTGACTTAGGCTTATCTCTGCTGGTCTCCTGAAAAGTTTCAAATTTTTAAAATAGTAAGTTTTAGCTTCTGCATCTGTTACTTTTAGTTTTGAAAGTTCTCTGGAGAATAATTTTTCAATAAATAATTTTCTAATTAAGGTTTGTTTTATATCTTTTATGTTTGTATCGATTTTATTCTTTTTTAAGTAGTATTTAATTTCTGTGAGCCTTATCTCAATTCCAACTTTTTTTGCATAAGTGTACAATATAATTTCTTCAACAAATTGATTAAAAAGAGATCTTATGACTTTTGGGGATAAATTTAATTCTTTATAATTTTTCCCCAAATTGTCTTCTAAGAATTCATTAAAATCCGATTCATAGTAAGTTTTCCCATCTGCTATTAAAAGGGAAACCTTTTTTACTGGCTTTTTGACTTTTTCTACCGTCTTTTTGCCCTTTTCTTTTTTTATTTTTTCTGAGCTTTTGTCGGATTTTGTGCAGGATACCATCCCTATGAAAAAAATAAGCCAAACTACCAAAAAGTATTTAAACTTCATCATTCATATTTTAAAATAAAATGAAACTTTAATCAAGAAACTATTTTCGTCAAAAATAATCTAACCGAAAGGGAGATGTTTCATCAAAAAAGTCTAACTGAAGAAGGAGAAAGAGATGAAAAAAGAGGGAAGAGTTGAAAAAGAATTAAAAAAGGGTTATCACCACCATATGAAGAAAAAAAAGAAGAAAGGAGGTGATGATAACACATGGTCTCAAAAATCCCCAAAGGGGTATATAAGATGACCGAAAAAAGGAAAATTGTCAAGGAGAATTTTAGGATGTATTGGAGAAGTAGCAAGAAGAAGAAAGGCCAGATACTTGATGAGTTGACAGTAATAACCGGTTATAACAGGAAATATTTGATAA
>CAZWJH010000120.1:0-5724 GCA_964634755.1 uncultured Clostridia bacterium | reverse complement strand
TAATCCCTGAGTTTGTTAAAGTTGGAGATCTTAATGTGGCAAGGACAGAGCTTACTGTAGCTCAATTAAATGAATTTTTGAAAATAAAACATCCTGATAAAGTGATTAAAGGTGCTCCGAACATACCTGTACACGGGATATCAAGAAAAATCATAAAGGAATATTTATCTTTTATAAAAGAGAAAACAGGAAAGAGCTTAAGGCTTATTAAAAAATCTGAATTTGAAAAACTATTGGAGAATGAAAAAGCAGAAGAAGAAAATACTTTAAGATACTGGATTGGATATGAGCCTACTCCAGATGAAAGAGTAGAGTGGATTAAATATTTAAACAAAAAAGGTCTATCTGGAAGAATGGTGAAACCTGTTGCAAGTTTTCTCCCGACAAAATCAGGGCTTTATGATATAGATGGTAATTTGCCAGAATTAACAGAAGAGGGGGATGTTGTGGGAGAATGGTTCTTTTCAGTAAAAGATGGAAAAACGCTCAACAAATGCAGGCAAAGATGGGCCGGAATAAGGCTTGTTGTGAAGGGAAAAACATCCAAAGCCCAAAACTAAAAGCCGTTCCAGCCTGTTACAAAGCCGAACAGCAGAGAAACAATTTTGCTGCTCAGCCGGGACGGCTGTTCAGCTGCTCTGCTTTATGAGATGTGTTGGGATATTGACAAATTTAGAAAGATAAATTATATTATCACTACTTTTATACTGGGAAGTCGTCTAACTGGCAGGACATCGGACTCTGGATCCGAGAGTTGGGGTTCGAATCCCTGCTTCCCAGTTTTTTTATTTTATAAGGAAAAAAATGTTAGTAGTTTGACTGGATACTTCTATTATTTTATAATTCTTTTCATTATGAAAAGGAAAATTTATTTATTTTTTTTGTTAATCTTTGTTTTAAGTATGGTTTTTTTGTCGGATTGTAAAAAAAGAGAGGTAAAAAATTGTAATGTAGTTGTTATTGTTATAGATGCCTTGCGTGCTGATCATCTCCCCCCTTATGGTTATAAGAAAATGACAGCTCCTTTTATTACAGAATTAAGTAAAAAATCAGTTGTTTTTCATCATGCTTTTGCCGCATCCTCATGGACTGCACCTGCTACTGCTTCTATCTTTACCTCACTTTATCCTTTTCAACATGGAGTTTTAATGGGGCTTTTGGCTATAAGGATAGCTCAAAGTATTAATCCAAATGTGATTGTTAATAAAATACCCTCGGAAATAAATACCATGCCGGAAGTTATGAAGAGTTTTTCATACAGGACTTTTGGAATAGCTGATAACCTTAATATAAGCAAATTAGAAGGCTTTGACCAGGGATTTGATAAATTTGAAACCAAAAGTTATGTGGGAGCTAAAAAAATTTATGAGAATCTTTTAAGGTGGGAAAAAGAGATAAAAGAAAATGGAAAATACTTTTTGTATATTCACTTTATGGACCCACATGCTCCTTATCACGGGAGAGAACCATTGTATCGGAAAAAGGAAAAGTTTGAGGATGATATTAAAAGCAGATATGATAGTGAAATATATTTTGCTGATATATATATAAAAAAATTGTACGAAAAGTTTGGATGGAATAAAAACACTCTTCTTATTATAACCTCAGATCATGGGGAAGGTTTATGGGATCATGGTTGGATGGATCACGGACATTCTCTTTATTATGAAGAAATACATGTGCCTTTAATCATTTACTACCCTGAGATAAAAAAGCGAAAGAATATTTATACTCCCGTGTCAACAATAGATATCTTGCCTACGATAAGAGGTATATTGGGATACCCCATAGGTACAGAGGAAGAGGGTAAAAATCTTTTACCTTTAATTGAAGGTAAGAAAAATAGTTTGAATAAAAGATATCTTTTACTCCATTTATGGAAGAAAGTTAGAAAAGAAATAGAGCACGATGGTGTGATTTATGGAAGATGGCATTTTATTTTAGAAAATGGTAAAAATAGAATGCTTTTTGATATGGGAAGGGATAGAAAAGAGAGATTTAATATATATAGCGGCAAAAAGAAGTTGGGGAAACAGCTTGAAAATTTCTTTTTTAAATTTAAGAATAATTGCAAAAAATATGTTAGAGAAAGGAAAAAAATAAAGCTAAACAAAAAGGACATAAACAAATTGAAAAGTCTTGGGTATGTTAATTAATCTTAAAGTGGGTTTCATTTTTTGCTTGCACTCAGACATTTAATTTAATACAATACTATTACATATATAATAAATAATTTATCTGAGGAGGAATAATGTTTTTAAAATTAAACAAAAGGATTGAAAAGATTAAACCTTATATCCCGGGAAAACCTGAAGAAGTCTTGCAAAGAGAATTAGGAGTTGAGAGGATTATTAAGCTTGCTTCAAATGAAAATCCTCTCGGAACATCTCCCAAGGCACTTGAAGCAATAAAAAGAGAGACTGAAAAATCCTATTTTTACCCTGATGACACCTATTATTCTTTAAAAAACAAACTTTCAAAATATTACAATGTACCTACCGAATGGATAATTTTAGGAAGTGGTTCTGTTGAATTAATTAAAATGGCAGCTAGCCTTGTTCTTGATGAAGGTAAGTATGCAATAGTTTCAAAAAATTCTTTTTTAATGTATGAAAAGGTAGTACAGGAGTTTGCAGGGGAAGAGTATATTTTGTGGGTTGATACTACTGATGATTATAAGTATGATTTAAAAGGTTTTGAAAAAGAGTTAAATAGTGGAAAAAATATTAGTATTTTATTTATTGCAAATCCCAATAATCCCACGGGTAGTTATATACCTGCGGGAGAGCTTTATAATTTTCTTAAAAAGATTCCTCAGGATATACTTATAGTCTTGGATGAGGCTTATGTTGAGTATGCTGATGCGGAAGACTATAAAAGTGCTCTTGAATGGATCAGGGAATTTCCTAACCTTTTCCTTTTAAGGACACTATCAAAAGTTTATGGGCTTGCCGGCTTAAGAATTGGTGTGGGAGTGGCTCAAAAAGAGCTTTTGGATGTATTGATGAAAGTCCGCTTGCCTTTTAATGTATCAAGATTGGCTTCTGTTGCAGCTGAAGCAGCTATTGATGATAAAGACTTTCTTGATTTATCTTTTAAAACTAATAAGAAGGGTAAAGAATTTCTTTTTGAGGAATTAACTAAAATAGGATTTAAAGTTTTCCCTTCCCAAACCAATTTCTTGATGTTTATCCCAACTGTGGATCCTCTTGAATTAGTGAAAAAACTTGAGAAAAAGGGAATAATTATAAGACCTTTGGGTCCCTTTGGGATTCCTGAAGCGGTAAGAATAACAATTGGGACAATGGAGCAAAATAAGATTTTCATTGATTCACTTAAGGAAGTTTTAAAGGAGTTTTAAGATGTATGATTATGATTTAATTGTAATTGGAGGAGGTCTCGGCGGCTATGGGGCTGCAATAAGAGCAGCCCAAAAAGGGAGAAAAGTATTACTTATTGAAAAAAACAAGATAGGTGGAGTATGTCTTAATGTCGGATGTATCCCAACCAAAGCTTTATTAAAGTCTGCTCATGTTTATGAGCAAGCAAAAAACTCTGATAATTTTGGGATTAAGCTAGAAAATGTTTCATATAATTGGGAGAGTATTATTAGGTATAAAAATAGTATTGTTAGTAAATTAGTCAAAGGAGTTGAATTTTTATTGAAAAAGAATAAGGTTGTAGTGGAAAAAGGTGAGGCTTTTTTTGAAGATAATCATACTGTTTCAATTGGAGATAAAAACTTTACAGGTGAAAATATTTTAGTAGCAGTGGGCTCAAAACCGGCTGTTCCAAAATCATTTGAAACCTTTAATAGCGATAAAATAATTTTTTCAGATAAAGTTTTTGAATTTGATAAAATACCTTCTTCTATTACAATTGTTGGGGGGGGAGTTATAGGTATAGAAATTGCTTCTGTTTTGGGAAGTTTTGGTACAGATGTAAAAGTCATTGAAATAATGGATGAGATTCTCCCGGGGATTGACAAGGAGATTACCTCTAATTTAAAAAGAATCTTAAAAAAGAAAGGAATAACTATTTATACGAGTACCGGAGTTAAAAATATCATTGAAGTAGATGGTCGCTTGAAGATTACAGCCGAAAAAGAAAATGGACAAATAGAAATAGAAAGTGAATATCTTTTAATTGCTACAGGGAGAGTAGCAAATACATGTGCATTAAGGCTTGAAAATACGGATATTCGGACAGAGACAAGAGGTTTTATTAGGGTCGATGATTTCTTAAGGGCAGGTGAAAATATTTATGCAGTGGGGGATGTTATCGGAGGAAAGCTCCTTGCCCATAAAGCACTTCATGAAGGTTTGATCGCAGTTGAGAACATGTTTGGGGGAAAGATGGAAAAAATTGACGACACTTTAATTCCTGCTGTTATTTACACTACTCCTGAGATAGCTACCGTTGGATTTTCCGAGGAAGAGGGAAGAGATATGTTTGGTGATTTAAGTATAGGAAAATTTCCCCTTGTTGCAAATGGAAAATCCTTGATAGAAGGAGAATCATCTGGTTTTATGAAAGTTATTTTTCACGAAAATAAGCTCATCGGAGCCTCTTTGATGTCTTCCTCTGCTGGGGAGATGATTCAGGGTTTAGCGTATATGATAAAAAAAGAGGCAAGATACGAAGATTTAAAGGAGCTCGTTTTTCCTCATCCTACTGTTTCTGAATCAATAGGTGAGGCTTTTATGAATGCTTTTAAAGAAGCTATTCACATTATGAATTAAACGAGATTGTTATAATACAGAGCGGCTGCTCCTAGGATGGGATTTTCTTTGTTTTCTGACACTTCCAATTTTAATTTTTTAATAACAAAGGGAAAGAGAAAGTCCTCTAGTTCTTTGAACATACTGACCTTAAAGAAATTAAAAGCAGAGGAGATTGAGCCTCCTAAAATTATAGCTTCAGGATCATATAAAGAAAGGATGATTTTTATAGCTACTCCAAGATTTTTTCCCAATTCTTCAAATGCTTTTAGAGCTGTTTTATCACCTTTTAAGGTCTCTTCGTAAATCTCCTTTCCATCTTTTCCATATTTTGTTTTGAAAAACTGGCCGCTCGTATAATCTTCAATATTGGAATCTTTATAAGGAACAGTGCCTATTTCTCCTGCTCCGCAATTTGCTCCTTCATAGAGCTTCCTATTGATAATTATTCCAGAGCCAAGGCCTGTTCCTATTGTTAATCCCACCATGTGTTTTACCCCTCTGCCCTTTCCATAATAATATTCTCCGAGAGCAAAACAATTGGCATCATTATTAATAAAAACTGGAATTCCAAAACGCTCTTCCGTTTTTTCCTTTAAATGGACTTCTTTCCACGAAGGGATGTTTTCCACATTATAAACGATACCTTTTTCTGTGTCTACTAAGCTTGGAACTCCTATCCCTATGGCAATAACATCCTTTGTTATAACTTTTTCTATTGTTTCAAACATTTCTTTTACTATTATCTCTTCATCTTGCGCATTTGCTGAAACAGATGTTTGATATTTTTCTTCTATTTTACTGTTTACAACTCTTCCTGCTTGAACCTTTGTTCCTCCAAGATCAACTCCTATTACTGCTTCCTTCATAGATTACCTCCACGGAAATATTAACAATGCTTGAAATTATAATAGAGGGTAAATATTGTGTCAATTTTTTTAGTTGATTCCGAAATCTCGAGTAAGAAAGAGAAAGATAGTGGCTAAGGGAGGGAAAATATTGT
>CAZWJH010000119.1:0-5727 GCA_964634755.1 uncultured Clostridia bacterium | reverse complement strand
ATATTATATATTTTATTAACATAAAATATAATAAACTAATTTATCGTAGGAGGTAAAGATGAAGAAAACATTTGTTTTGGTAATGCTTTTTGGCATATTTGTTTTTTTATCCTGTATTGCAAAAGCAGATGAAATCAAGGGTTACATGGTTCCGGAATTTTATTATGTTGCTAAAAGCGGAGATTCTGATTTTCGGGGACAGAACGGTTTCTGGTTCAGAAGGATTTATTTTGGTTATAATTCTGATTTGGGAGAAGGGTGGTTTGTTAGAGTAAGAGTTGAAATGAATAATGTTGCTTACAAAAAAAGCCTGATTATCCCATATCTTAAAAATGCCTATCTGAAAAAGAAACTCGGAGAAGGAGCCAATCTTTTGATTGGTTTAATAGAACCTCCCTCTTTTAATAGAGTGGAAAAATTCTGGGGATTAAGATTTGTGGAAAAAACCCCTGCGGATTTTTTTAAATTTGCCTCTTCGAGGGATATGGGAATTTCTCTTAATGGTAAAACCAGAAAAGGAATAGTTTATACTCTGATGTTTGGTAATTATGGTTCCAATAAGGGAGAATGGAATAAAGGGAAGGCTATTTATGGAAGAATAGGATGGGAAGGGAGAAATAATTATTTTGAATTTAATGCTCATTATGCCGGAGAAAACAATAAAAATATCTCTTATTTTTCCGCATTTTTCGGAAGAAAAGGAAGTTGGGGTAAAATGGGCTTGAATTATACTTATCTTCTTGAGAAAACGAAGAATGGTGAAAGTAAGAATAACGGAATTCTTTCCGGTTTTGGAGAGGTAAATATCGGAAGTAATTTGAACTTTTTTGTGAGATATGATTATCTCTTCAAGAAAAATTTCAAAGATATCGTAGGATATATCCCTGTTAAAGCTTCACTTTATAAGACAAGATTTATTATTTCGGGGTTTGATTATAGGATAAATAAAATAATTAGAGTTTCTCCTAATATTAAATATATCTATTATGGTGGCAAAGAATCTCCTTCGGGGGATTTTTATATTAATATTACTTTGAAAGTTTCATTTAAGACAAAGTTGTAAGGAAAATTTAGCCAAAGGGAAGACCCTGATTTTGTATAAGGGTCTTTCCTTTTAATTTTAAGTTTTTTAATTTATATTATTATAATATGAGGAAGGACAAAATGGAAAAATTAATAGCAATAGTGGATGATGAGCCGGATATTCTCGAACTTGTTAGTTTGCATCTTAGAAAATCAGGTTTTAGAACAAAAGAGTTTGTAAACGGAAAAGATTTTATGGGTTTTATCTCAAAGGAAAAGCCGGATCTTATAATTTTGGATTTGATGTTACCTGATTCCGATGGAGTAGAGATATGCAAAAAAATAAGATTTGATAATGTTACTAAGAATATTCCTGTTATAATGCTTACTGCTAAAACGGAAGAAATAGATGTTATTTTGGGGCTTGAATTGGGAGCTGATGATTACATTACAAAACCTTTTTCTCCTAAGGAACTGGTTGCTCGTGTAAAAGCTGTGTTGAGAAGAACAAATGCCAGCGAAACTCATGATGTTTTGAGAATAGGTGGTATTCTTGAAATTGATCCCCAAAAATATTTGGTTAAAGTAAATAATCGAAAGATAAACTTAACAACAACAGAATTTAAAATTCTCAAAATTCTTGCGGAAAAGAAGGGATGGGTTTTTTCGAGGGACAAGCTCCTTGATATTCTTTGGGGCGATGAAAAATTTGTGTTGGACAGAACAATAGATGTTCATATTAAAAATCTCCGTGAAAAATTGGGGGAAGCCGGGATTTTTGTAAAAAATGTTAGAGGCGTGGGATATAAGATAGAAGAATGAAAAATACAATTTTCATCAAATTATTTGCAAGTTTTGTTTTAATTGTCTTCCTGTTAATCATTTTTGTTTTACCTCTCTCTTTTAGAACAATTAGAACTCACTATTTAAATACTCTTGAGCTTGAACTTGAAAACATAGCCAAAACATTGAGTTTTAAAATAAACCCGATGGTTGAAAAAAAAGAGTATCAATTGCTTGACATGCTTGTCAAAAAAACAGGACGGGAAATAAAAACAAGGATAACTGTTATAAAACTTGACGGGGAAGTTATTGCTGATTCGGAAAAAAAGCCTTCTAAAATGGAAAATCATAAGAACAGACCAGAAATAATATCTGCTTTTAAGAATGGTAAGGGTTCTTCAATAAGATTCAGTACCACGGTTGAAAAGGAGATGCTCTATGTAGCTATTCTTTTGAAAAATAAGGGGAGAAAAATAGCTGTGTTAAGAGTTAGTCTGTTTCTCAAAGACATAAACGCTTTGCTTAACAGATTGAGATTGAAAATATTTCTTATAGTACTGATTGTACTTTTCTTATCGCTTGTTGGGGCTTATTTTATATCCGTGAATTTTTCAAAAGTGATAAAAACTCTTTCCGAGCAGTCAAGAAAGATAGCATCGGGTGATTTCGGAAGCAAGGTTTTATTATCGAGAAAAGATGAATTGGGGAAATTATCGGAAAGTTTCAATGAAATGAGTAAAAAATTAGAAAATCTTTTCAGTGAGGTACAAAAGGAAAAGGAAAAGTTAAAAAGTATCATTGCATCTTTGAATGAAGGACTTGCGGTTATAAATAAGAAAGGAATAATATATCTTTACAACAAAAGTTTTGAAAAGATTAGTAATATTTCAAGATTTAAAGAACCAAAAGATAAATTTTACTGGGAAGTCTTTAGAGATCTTAAAATAAACAGTATCATTGAGAAAGCTTTTAATGAGAAAAAAAGTTTTTCTACTGAAGTTGATCTTTTTGAAAATATATACCTTTTTAGTGTTACATATATCTCTGGTAAAGAGGAGGTTATTCTTATTGTTCATGACATTTCAGAGTTTAAAAAACTTGAAAAAATAAAAAAAGATTTTGTAATTAATGTATCTCATGAGTTAAGAACTCCGCTTACGGCAATTAAAGGCTTTTTAGAAACATTGGAGGATGAAATTAAAGACGAGCAAAAGCATTATATTGGAATAATTAAGAGAAACACAGAAAGATTGATAAATATTGTAAAGGATTTACTAATTTTGTCTGAGTTAGAAGAGAATAGTGTTAAAATTGATATAGAGGAAATAGATCTAAAGGAATTGATAGAAAATATTTTTAAAATTTTCTTCCAGAGGGCAAAAGATAAGAATTTAAATCTTATTTTAAAAGCAGAAGGTAAACATAGTATTAAAGCTGATAGATTCAAAATTGAGCAACTTTTTATAAATTTGATAGATAATGCAATTAAATACTCGCAAAGTGGGAAAGTGGAAGTAATGTTGGAAAGGAAAGGTGATATTGAAATAATAAGAGTGAAGGATACAGGGATAGGGATTCCAGAAAAGGATCTGGATAGGATTTTTGAAAGATTTTATGTGGTTGATAAATCTCGTTCCAAAAGAAACGGAGGAACCGGATTAGGGCTTTCCATTGTAAAACATATAGTACTTTTGCACAAAGGAAATATAGGTGTGAAAAGCAAGAAAGGCGAAGGTACTGAGTTTATAATAGAATTACCTAATTAAGGGGGGCTTATGAAGATAATAAAAGATGAAGATGGTGTTAAAATAGATACTCCTCCAGAGTTTGAAGCAGTAAAACTTTTTTCGAGTGAGAAAGCTGAATTTCTTAAAATAAGGTTCGAGAAAGATGGTTTTTTCAGAAAACATTTATCGCCCGTAGATGTTTGGATTTATGTGATAGAAGGTGAAGGAATAGCTGAAAGAGAAGAGGAAAAGGAAAAAATAGTAAAAGGAGATCTTATTTTTAGCCCTTCGGGAAATCCTCACAAAATAATAAATACTGGTGAAGGTTTCCTGGAAATTTTGATTATAAAAATTCCCAAATCCGAAAAACCTGTCACTTTTCTGGAGTGAGTTTTATGTTTTGCTAAATGTTTTGATAAAGAAAAATCTAACTGGAATATGACTTTGTAATTTATTATAAATATCTCAATAGCGTCCTTAATCAAGAGAGATATATCCAACTTAAAATTATTGATGCTTAAACCTTGTTAACAAAATTATTATCAAGTTCCCTCAGACACATTGCTATTTTCCCATTTTACTCATAAATATCAATTGAATCTTTCAATTTTCTCAACTCCTCTTTTTTATCATCAATATCCTCATTATAAATAAATTTTTATAAGTGTTTTTATTTCCTATATTTTTTTTCATCTCGTTTTTCTTCTTCAGTTAGATTCAACAAACGAGGAGATCTTGACAAGAGATTTATTTTGTGCTAATAATATAAAAATTTTTTAAGTGGAGGTTTTAAAATGGCTAAGCAATTTGGTCCAAAAAGAGAAAAATTTTACACCAATGAAGTTTTTTACTATTATTATTGGTGGACCAATTTTGCTTGGCGATACTTTTGGGGGAAAAACGGAATTCCCATTGTTGGTATCAAAGGAAAGGATTCTACCTTTCTTTCAAGTTAAAAATAAAGCCAACAATAATGGGAAATAATTCAATATTAAGCCTGTATTATCATTAATTTTTTACTAATTTATTAGTAATAATCTTCCCATTATTGCCTTTACCTTTCAATAACAATGGGAATTTGAAAATGAAATCACACAATGGAGGTTTACCATGCAATTTAAAGATTATATTGAAAAAATTTTAAACAATTTTAATCTTACGGAAGATGAGGCTTCGAGTGTATTCGGAGAAATCATGGAGGGTAAGCTCACAAATGCCCAGATATCCGCTTTTGTTGTTGCCTTACGCTCAAAAGGTGAGACAATCGATGAAATTACAGGTTTTGTTAAGACGATGAGAAACAGAATGGAAAAAATTCATGTCAATGGTAACCATTTGATTGATACTTGCGGAACAGGGGGAGACGGGAAAAATACTTTTAATATTTCGACTATAAGTGCATTTGTTGCGGCAGGTGCAGGATGCAAAATTGCAAAACATGGAAACAGAGCGGTTTCAAGTAAAAGCGGAAGTGCTGATCTTTTGGAATCTCTGGGAGTTAAAATAAACCTTTCACCTGAAAAGGTAAAGAAAAGTATTGAAGAAACAGGGATGGGTTTTCTGTTTGCTCCTAATTTCCATAAAGCAATGAAATATGCTGCTCCGGCAAGAAGAGAGATCGGGATTAAGACTGTTTTTAATATTCTCGGACCTCTCACAAATCCTGCTAATGCAAAAAGACAATTAACAGGTGTTTTTAATGAGAAATTAACAGAACCTCTTGCCGGTGTTTTGAAAAAATTGGGAACCGAAAGAGCTATGATTGTTCATGGAGAAGACGGATTGGATGAGATAACAATAACCGGAAAAACAAAAATAACGGAGCTTTATGATGGTAAGATTAAAACATATCATGTTGAACCCGAGGAATTCGGAATTAACAGAGGAAATCTTAATGATATAGTGTATAAAAATGCTGAAGAAAACAAAGAAATAGCACTTTCTATTCTCAAAGGAGAAAAAAGCAGTAGAAGAGATATAGTTCTTCTCAATGCAGGAGCGACCATATATCTGTCAGGAATAGCAAATTCCTTAAAAGAAGGGATATCATTGGCAAAAGAATCAATTGATTCGGGAGCTGCCATGAAAAAACTCAATGAATTAATTGAATTTACAAATTCCATGGAGGTTCATTAATATGAAAATTTTTAGTGCAATCGGGAGTACTCCTCTTGTCAAACTAAACTATTTTAGC
>CAZWJH010000118.1:1549-5920 GCA_964634755.1 uncultured Clostridia bacterium | reverse complement strand
GATTTGCATCTTTATTTAGGTGGTATTTTTTTCTTTTATAGCTAATGGTTGCATCTTGACAGATAAAAAATTTTTTAGTAATCTTAACCATTATGATATCAATAGACGGGTCAATATTCGCTGTTATTTTTTTTGTGTGGATCCTTCTTATTATTCTTGATAAAATCTTTTTCAAACCTGTAGGAAAGGTGATTGAAGAACGTAGAAAAGTAGTGGCTGATAATATGAAAGGAAAAGAAAAAGCCGAGATAGAGATTGAAAAAAAACTCGCTTATATTGAAGAGGAAATCAAAAGGATTACAATTGAATCAAAGGAGGAGAGGGAAAAAATCAGGGATGAAGCTCTTTTTAAATATCAAAAAATAGTGGAAAAAGCAAAGAAAGATGCTGAAATTAAAGTCAAAGAAATAAAGGAGGAACTTGAGAGGGAGGTTCCCAAAATTAAAAAAGATATTGAGAAAGATTTAAAGAATATTACAAAAGATATAGTGGAGAAGGTTTTAGAACAATGAAAAAAAGTTTTGTCAGCAGTTTAATGTTTTTTGTGGCAATGGGAGTTACTTTTGCTGCTGAACACAGTGGAGGAGGACATGAGCTCAGTCAGGTGTTAGGCAAAATAGTAAATTCTACGATTTTATGGGGATCTCTTGCCTATATTTTATATAAACCAATATCTTCTTATTTTAAAAACAGAGCATCTGAAGAAAAGGCTGTTTATGAAACAGCGGAAAAGGAAAAAAAAGAGGCTGAAGAAAACCTGAAAAAAGTATTGGCAAGAGTGGATAATCTTAAAAAAGAGCTGGATGAAATTAAAGGAAGATTTGAAAGAGAGGCTGAAAAAGATAAAAAAATGATAGAGAGAAAGATAGAGGAAGAGATTGCTAAAATAAAAAGATTTTCTGAGCTTGAAATAGAAAGGATTTACAATGAGAAATTAAGAGAAATAAAGATGTTCGCTCTTGATATTTCCATAAAAGAAGCAGAGGAAAAAATAAAAAAGAGACTTGATAAGGGAACCCAACAGGCAATTATAAGAAGATTTTTGAAAGAAATAGAGAGGGTAAATTGAGAGAAGAAATAATAGCAAAAAGGTATGCTCTCGGAATTTACAAAGCAATAGACGGAAAAAAGTTTGAGGAAACAAAGAATGAGCTTAATGCTTTTGCAGAGATTTTACGCTCAAACAAGGAGCTAAAAGAATTCCTTTTAAATCCTTTTTATACAAAAAATCAAAAAAGAAGCGTGGTTGAAGCGGTTTTAAAGGAAATTAAGCTTTCGGATGTAAGCTCCAATTTAATACTTCTTCTTATAGATAAAGGAAGACTTCATTACCTTCCATTTATAATAAATGAGTTTGTGAAAATCTGGGAGGAAGAAAACAATATTTATCCGGTCAAAGTTTATACCCCTCTGAAATTGGATGCTGAAATGAAGAAAGAGACATTAAAATCCCTTGAGAAAAAATTCGGTGGAAAGGTTGATGCCGAATTCATTCTTGATAAGAGTTTAATCGGTGGAATTTTAATTAAATATAAAAGTACTTACTATGATGGGAGCATCTCTGGTGCCCTTAGCAAATTAAAGGAAAAAATAATCAAGGAGAATTAAAATGGAGATTAGAGCTGACGAAATAAGTAGAATTATTAAGGAGCAAATTTCAAAGTTTAAAACAGAGATTGACATTGAGGAAAAAGGTGTTGTTATAAGTGTAGGAGACGGAATTGCCCGTGTACATGGACTTGATAAGGTAATGTATAATGAACTCATAGAATTTCCTCATGATGTTTTCGGAATAGCTCTTAACCTTGAAGAGGATAATGTCGGAGTTGTTCTTTTGGGTGAAACAGATCTTATCAAAGAGGGAGATATAGTAAAAAGGACAAAGAGAGTTATTTCGGTTCCGGTTGGAGAGGAGCTTATCGGCAGGGTCGTTGATCCTCTGGGAAGACCTATAGATGGAAAAGGTGAAATAAAGGTTAAGAAATATAATCCCATTGAAAGATTAGCTCCCGGTGTTATTGACAGGCAACCGGTTAAAGAGCCTTTGCAGACAGGACTTAAGGCAATTGATTCAATGATTCCCATAGGAAGAGGGCAGAGAGAACTTATAATTGGAGACAGACAGATAGGAAAAACAGCCATTGCAATAGATACCATTATTAATCAGAAAAATGAGGGAGATGTTATCTGTATATATGTTGCCATAGGGCAGAAACAATCCACTATTGCTCAGGTTGTTAAAAAATTGGAAGAGAAAGGGGCTATGAATTATACTATTGTTGTTGCAGCATCAGCTTCAGAACCTGCCCCTCTTCAGTATATTGCTCCTTATGCAGGATGTGCTATGGGAGAGTATTTCAGAGATAGCAAAAGACATGCTTTAATTATATATGATGACCTTTCAAAACATGCTCAGGCATACAGAGAAATTTCACTTCTTTTAAGAAGACCTCCCGGAAGAGAAGCTTATCCTGGCGATGTCTTTTATCTCCATTCAAGACTTCTGGAAAGAGCTGCAAAGCTTAATAATGAACTCGGTGCAGGTTCGCTTACAGCTCTTCCGATTATTGAAACACAGGCCGGAGATGTTTCAGGGTATATCCCAACAAATGTTATTTCAATTACAGATGGTCAGATCTATCTTGAACCCGATTATTTTAATGCCGGTATAAGGCCAGCTATTAATGTTGGTATTTCAGTTTCAAGAGTCGGAGGAAGTGCTCAAATCAAAGCTATGAAAAAAGTCGCAGGAAGTTTAAGACTTGAACTCGCTCAGTTCAGAGAATTGGAAGCATTCGCCCAGTTTGGCTCTGACCTTGACAAAGCCACTGTTGCCCAGCTTGAAAGAGGTAAAAGACTTGTTGAACTCCTGAAACAGGATCAATATCAGCCTCTTCCTGTTGAAAAGCAGATTGTGGCTATTTATGCGGGGACAAAGGGATTTTTAGATGATATTCCGGTTGATTTGGTTAGAAAATTTGAAGATGAACTTTACAAATACATAGAGGATTATAAGCCTGATATATATTCTGACATTAGAGAGAAAAAAGTTCTTGATGATGAGCTTGATAAGAAAATAAAGGATACCATTACAAAATTTCACGATGAGTTTAAAAAGGAGAATAATCTCTAATGGCTACCTTAATTGATTTAAGAAGAAGAATTAAGAGTGTTAAAAACACAAGGCAGCTTACAAAGGCAATGAAAAGCGTTTCGGCTGCCAAATTAAAAAGGGCTCAGACTCAGGTTTACAAAACAAGGCCATTTTCAGAGAAATTGGGGAAAATACTTTCAAATATCAAAGCGAAAAACCCGGATTTAAAGAACCTGTATTTTGAAGCAAAGGAGAAGGAAGAAAAAGTAGATCTTGTGGTCATAACTGGCGATAAGGGCCTTTGCGGAGCATTTAATTCCAATACGATTAAATATTATTATGAAAGAAAAAGAGAGTTGGAAGAAAGTGGAATAAAGGTTAATCTTATTTCCATTGGTAAAAAAGGATACGATTTCTTTAAATTTAAAGGAGAAGATGTCGTTGAAGTTTACAAGGATTTTTTTATGAAGCTTGATTATTTGAAAAGCAAGGAAATTTCGGAGAACATAATTTCACATTTTACCGGATTTAAAGAAGAAGGTGATAAAAAAGAGGAAATTGAAGAAGATAAAAAGGTTGATGCCATTTATATTATTTACAATAGATTTTATTCAGTAAGCAAATCAGAGCTTGTATTTGAAAAATTTCTACCAATTCAGCCTGTGGAAATTGAGGATGAAGAGGAAAAGGTTTTAGAGTACGAATTTGAACCTTCTGTTGAAGAGATTTTTGATAATATTATTCCCCTTTATCTTAAAAACTATTTTTACAAGATACTTCTTGAATCCGCAGCATCAGAGCATGCATCAAGGATGCTTGCAATGGACCTTGCTACGAGAAATGCATCAGACATGATTGATTCGCTTACCCTTACTATGAATAAGATAAGACAGGCGGCAATAACAAAAGAAATACTTGAAATAACAACAGCTACCGAAGCTATGAAGAAATAAGGAGGTAATTATGAGCAAAAAGGAAAACATCGGAACAGTCATACAGGTTATCGGAAATGTCGTTGACATAGAATTTAAGGATAATCTTCCGGAAATTTACACCGCAATTAAGATAACATCCGAAGGTTTTGACATTGACCCTCCGATAACTGTTACAACCGAAGTTCAGCAGCACTTGGGAGAGAACAGAGTAAGAACTGTTTCAATGAATCCCACGGACGGACTTGTAAGAGGAATGAAAGCAATAGATACCGGAGCTCCTATTTCAGCTCCTGTCGGAGAAGCCTGCTTGGGAAGAGTGTTAAATGTTATGGGAGAGCCAGT
>CAZWJH010000118.1:0-1449 GCA_964634755.1 uncultured Clostridia bacterium | reverse complement strand
AGAACAAGAGAGGGTAATGACCTCTGGCTTGAGATGAATGAATCAGGTGTTATTAATAAGACAGTTCTTGTTTACGGTCAGATGACAGAGCCTCCCGGTGCAAGACTGAGAGTTGCTCTTACAGGAGTTACGCAGGCTGAATTTTTCAGGGATGAAAGGGGACAGGATGTTTTACTTTTTATTGATAATATATTCAGATTCACACAGGCAGGAACAGAAGTTTCGGCACTTTTGGGAAGAATCCCTTCGGCTGTTGGATACCAGCCAACACTTGCAACTGAAATGGGAGAGCTTCAGGAAAGAATAACATCCACAAAAAAAGGTTCCATCACCTCTGTTCAGGCGATTTATGTTCCTGCTGATGACTATACTGACCCAGCTCCTGCTACAACATTCTCTCACCTTGACGCAAACACAAACCTTTCAAGAGCTTTAACAGAGCAGGGAATCTATCCTGCTGTTGATCCTCTCTCTTCATTTTCAAGAATTTTAGATCCTAAAATCATAGGTGAGGAGCATTATTTGGTAGCAAGAAGAGTAAAAGAAATCTTGCAGCGTTATAAAGATCTTCAGGATATTATTGCAATATTGGGAATGGAAGAGCTTTCCGAAGAAGACAAGGTTATAGTTAACAGAGCAAGAAGGGTTCAAAAATTCCTTTCCCAGCCTTTCTTTGTTGCTGAGCAATTTACAGGGATAGAAGGAAAGTATGTGCCTATTGAAGAGACAGTTGCCAGTTTTAAAGAGGTTGTTGAAGGAAAATGGGATCACCTTCCGGAGCAGGCTTTTTATATGGTTGGAAATCTTGAAGAGGTTAAAGAAAAAGCCAAGAAAATGGGAGCAAAGGTTTAATGAAGTTTGAAATAATAACACCTCAGGGAATAATCTTGGAAACAGAGGCAGATGAAATAGAAATTCCCGCAAAATTAGGCTATGTGGGAGTTTTGGAAGGACACACCCCATTTTTTGCTATGCTCGGAATGGGTGAGCTCTGGTACAGAACTGGTACTCTTAAAAAATCACTCTTTGTTCAGGGGGGATACTTTGATGTACAGCCCCATTCTGTTTCCGTATTAAGTGAAGAAGCCCTCGATCCCGAAGAAGTTGATTATGATGAAATAGAGGAAAAGAAAAAAGAGCAGGATGAACTTATGCAAAAGGGAATTAAAGGGGAAATTTCAGCAGAAGAATTTCACAAAGCTCTTTTTCTGAGCAAAAAATACGAAATCATACTTTCTTTGAGACCGAAATAAATTCATATAAAAAATAGTCAAAGCTTCTAAATTAAAAATTATAATTTTTCTGTTTTAAAGGAAGGTAGTGTATTACTTATTACTTCACTATAATTTCGTCCGCAAAAATCCAGCTTCTCCATCCTGCCCCTTTATGCCATGGGGGACATATTCCTCTGTTTTTTGCAAATACTCTCAAGTATCTTCCCTTTACTTT
>CAZWJH010000117.1:0-6339 GCA_964634755.1 uncultured Clostridia bacterium | reverse complement strand
TTCTAAATATCTCCTCTTCAATCTTAACATATGGCGGTAGCTTATTCCTAACAGACTACTTGCTTCTTTCACTCTTATTCGCTTCTTAACCAATTCTTCCAATACTCTTAATCTTTTCATGCTTTCCTCCGTAAATATTCCTTCCTCCATGCGCACCTCCTGTTAAAATTTTCCTTAACTCTCTTCTCTTCTACTCTTTTTTTCGGAGGCGCGCTACAAGATGTTTTATTAAAATAAAACTTTATATCTTTTAATATGTGACATAATTTTTTGTAACTTTTTATGACATCTTTAATTTGTAACTTCAAAGATTAAGGCAGTATTGAAAAAAAATTATAAATGTTATAAAATTGGATACTTTTTCAATGCGCCCGTAGCTCAACTGGACAGAGCGTCGGACTTCGAATCCGCAGGCTGCAGGTTCGAGTCCTGCCGGGCGTGTTTAAAGTGGTGGCCCGTTAGCTCAGCTGGTAGAGCATCTGACTCTTAATCAGAGGGTCGCAGGTTCGATCCCTGCACGGGTCACTTTTTTTAACCCTGAATGAAACAAAAAGATCTATCAGATAAAATATTAGAGGGCAATCTACTTAAAGCAATCCTTTTTTTGGGATGGCCACTTGCTCTGTCTTCTGTTATCCAGACCTTTTATAATTTAATAGATGCATACTGGCTTGGTAAATTAGGAAGAGCCCAGTTGGCGGCTCCTTTTATTTCCTTTCAACTAATCTTTTTTATTATTTCTTTTGCAATGGGAATGTCTATGGCAGGTACTTCTCTTGTAGCTCAGTATACTGGAGCAAAAGAAAATAAAAAGGCCCGGCAGGTGGCAGGGCATCTTTTACTTTTTAATTTGATTTTGATATTTTTTTTTAGTGTTGTCGGATATATTTTCTCATCTCCTCTCTTAAAGCTTTTAGAAACTCCTCAAGATGCTTTTTTACCTACTCTCACATATTTTAGAGCCATGTTAATAGGGCTTGTAACAGCTGTCCCATTTTTTATTTATCAGGGAGTTTTAAATGGTTATGGAGACACAATATCACCCTTAAAGCTCCAGGCTATTACAATAGGAATTAATTTGATTCTTGATCCTGTTATGATTTTTGGCTGGTTGGGCTTTCCTGCTCTTGGTGTGTTGGGGGCTGCCATTGCAACAATTATTAGCAGGGCAATAGCTTCGGTAATTGGACTTTATGAACTTTTTAAAGGGACAAAAGGAATTAAATTAACTCTTCGATGTTTTAAACCTGATTTTGAGATATTTAAAAAAATTGTCAAAGTGGGACTTCCTGCTTCATTGGGGATGTCGGGGTCATCTGTTGGCTTTATTATTATCCAAGGGGTAATTAATACTTTGGGAAGCGCAGTTGTGGCAGCAGCGGGAATCGGATTTAGAATGGTTCATCTTTTTATGCTTCCTGCTCTCGGAATTTCATCGGCAATTACAACTATTGTAGGACAGAGTTTGGGTGCTGATAAAATAAAGAGAGCAAAAGAATCAGTCTTTTTAGGGCTAAAAATAATTGTGAGCTTTTTAATTCCAGCTATGATTTTGATTGCATATTATGGTAAATATATAATGATTTTTTTTATCCCCGCAGATCCTCTTGTTCAAGAGATTGGAGCAAAAATGTTTTATATAGTTGCTCCTTCCGTAATCTTCTTTGCTATTTTTAGAATTTATGCTGGGGCATTTCAAGGCTCCGGCCATACGATGCCCGTGATGATTACATCCCTTTTGAGAATTTGGATAGTTAGATTACCATTGGTATGGATTCTTGCGCTAAAGTTTAATTTAGGACATTATGGGGTTTGGTGGGGGATGCTTTCTTCGAATATTTTTGTAGCCGCTTTTATCTTTATTTTATATTTAAAGGGTAGCTGGCAGGTTCCAGTTATAAAAAGAAAAGAGAAGATAATAAGTGCCGAGGTGGAAGAGATAATTGAGGATGCTAATGGATAAACATAATAAGGTAAGCCTTGACAAAACCTTTATTATTTTGTTCAATATAAAATTAATAAAGGAGAGATAAAATGGATATAGCATCTGTGATCGGTTTGGTAATGGCGTGGGGGTTAGTGATTTTTGCTATTGCATCAGGAGCAGGGCTTTCTGCATATATGGATGTGGGATCTGTAATGATTGTTTTTGGGGGTGCTTTTGGGGCTCTCTTTATGAAATTTCCTATGAGTAAGTTAACAGGAATGGTAGGAATAATGATGAAGGCTATTTTTAATAAGATAGAACCTACGGAGAAATTAATAGATGATATTATATCCCTTGCGGTTGAAGCAAAAAAGAGTGGAATCTTAGGCCTTGAAAAGGTAAAAATAGATCATCCCTTTTTAAAAAAAGGAATTCAGCTTGCAATAGATGGTGTTGAGCCTGAATTAATAGAGTCGATTTTAAAGATAGAATTAAGTTCAATGGAAGAGAGACATGATACGGGAAGATCAATGCTTGAAGAGCTTGGTGATAGCGCTCCCGCTTTTGGAATGATTGGTACACTAATCGGACTTGTTGCTATGTTAACCAAAATGGATGACCCTAAAGCCATTGGACCTGGTATGGCAGTTGCTATTTTAACAACTCTTTACGGGGCTCTTTTGGCGAATGCTTTATTTTTGCCATTAGCAAATAAATTAAAAATATATGGAAATTTAGAGAGTTTACAGAAAAGATTAATAATCCAGGGGATTCTTTCAATAGCTCAAGGAGATCATCCTGCTGTAGTTCAGGAAAAATTAGCCTCATTCCTCGACCCCAAATCAAGAGTAAAAGTTGAAGAGGCGCAAAGGAGAAAAAAGGGTAAATAATGGGAGACGAAGAAAAAAAATGTGAATGTCCGAAGGGCGTTCCCGGCTGGGTTGTTACTTTTGGAGATATGATGAGCCTGTTGCTTACTTTTTTTATTATGCTCGTGTCTTTTTCAAATATGGATGTTCAGAAATTTAAAGAATTGCTAGGCTCTGTTGAAAAAGCTTTTGGCGTTCAGACTGAAAAGGTTATTTTAAGCCGACTTGGGCAGAAAAGTCCTATTGATTTGATGGGAAGTGCAGAAGCTGTAAAGGAAAAAAAGAAAGAGGCTCTTTTAAATTTAGTTGAGCAAGCTATTGCTCAGGAAAATCTTGAAGGTGAAGTTTCCATTATAAAAAATGACAGAGGTGTATTATTACAAATAAAAGGTTCGGTAATGTTTGATCCAGGAGAAGCTAAGATTAAAGAGCCTGCAAAAAAATTGTTTAAAAAGTTAATTCCAATAATAAAAAGCTCTCCTTATGAAATAGTTATTGAAGGACATACAGATAATCTCCCGATAAAAAGCGATAAATATCCGTCAAATTGGGAACTTTCTTCTGCACGAGCGGGGTCGGTCGTTAGATTTTTTATTGAAACGGGAAAATTGAATTCAAAGAGATTTAGAGCTGAAGGGTTTGCGGATACAAGACCATTATTCCCCAATGATACTCCTGAGCATAGGAGTAAGAACAGAAGGGTTAATATCCAATTTTTAATCCAATGACAAAATGGCAAAAATTAACAAAAATTCTTAATAAAGGTGAAATTCTTTTTAAAGAAGGAGATCCTGCGAAGGGTGCCTATGTAATTCAATCTGGGGTTATTTCTTTAAAAAGATTTAAAAATGATAGTTATATCCTTGTTGATGAAGCTAAAAAAGGAGATATAATAGGAGTCCCATCAACTTTAATTAACACTCCTCGTTTTTATACTGCTTTTGTAGAGGAGGATAATACAAGAGTGGTTGAGCTTCCTCCTCAAATATTAAATGAGATAATTATAAAGGATCCTGAAATATCTCTTTCAATTTTAAAGAGATATTCTGAAAGATTGTTTTCTCTTGAAACATTATTTAAGAATTTAAAATTGCCTAAGATAGAAACAGATAAATTAGAAACAAAAGATAAAAAAGAACTCCCCGCCCAAGTCAAAGCTTTTTTGAGAATAGTACCATCGAACAGGAGAGTTCCTATTAAGAATGTGGTAAATACAATAGGGAGAAAAGTCCTATCAATGAACTATATTCCCGACATAGATCTTTCAGCTGAAGATAAAGGTAAATATATATCAAGAAAGCATGCAGTGATTTTTTATGATCAGAATGAATTTTTTATAAAAGAGGAATTAGGTGTTTTAAATGGGACCTTTTTAAATGGAGAGAAATTAAAGGAGAATATTCCTTATAAATTAAAAAACGGAGATATTGTGAAATTTTGTAATATTGAAGCTATCTTTGAGATAGTGCAATAAAAGGAGGCTAGAATGAAGAAAAAAGTAAGTATTAAAAAAATTTTATGGGCAACAGATTTCAGCAGAGAATCATTAAGTGCACTTGATTATGCCCTTTTTTTTAAAGAAAAGTTTGAAGCAAAACTTTATGCCATTCATGTGATACCCAATCTTCCGCCTTTGATTTATGATGATGCTTTTGTTGATTCAAGAGAGGTAGAACTCAATTTTATTAGGATAAATAAGGCAGCGATAAGGAAAATTAGAGCAATAGAAAAAAGAAAGAACATAACTTTTGATGATATTATCATAAGTGATGGCTCAGCTTATGAAAGAATAATAGAGAATGCAGAGAAACATAAGATAGATATGATTTTCATAGGGAAAAAAAGTCACCCGCTTTGGGAAAGATTATTGCTTGGAAGCACAACAAATCGGTTGATTCATCATTGCAAGAAACCTATATTTCTTTCTTCTAAGAAAAAGAGAGTTATGGAGTTTTCAGATATGCTTGTCCCTGTTGATTTGGAGCCCGTAATGGAGACAGAATTAGCTTGGGCAGAAGTTTTAGCAAGAAAATTTGATAGTTTAATTGATGTTTTACATGTAATGGAACTTTATGAGTATGAATTTCCCTTTGAAACTTTGGAAAAATTAGTACAGAGAATTTCCAAGAAATTAGAAACCTCTCTTAAAGATGTAAAAGCAACTTCAAAGTTTAATATAGTAAAAGCAATTAATGCGGCCGACGCAATTGTTGACTATGCTAAGAAGAAAAAAAGTGATCTTATCATAACAGCTACTCATTCAAGATCTGGATTGTCAAAATTCTTTTTAGGAAGTGTAGCTGAAAAAATAGTTTCAAGGTCTCAAACACCTATTCTTTTACTTCCTAATAAGGAAGATTGAATTTTACATTAAAAGAAAAACTTTTATTTGTTCAAACGCTTTTTCCAAAAGATTTAAAACTTTTGGAAAAGATTAAGACAGAAGTATTAGAAAGTAAAGAGGACTTTGATATAAAAGATCCATTAAAAGAGGAAAGAGTAAAGATTTTTGCAAAAGAAGAGTATGGTAAATTAAAAGAACTTCTCAAAGCCAATTCAATAAATACACTTCTTATAACAGATGATAGCTATCCTGAAAATTTAAAAAATATTTATGCACCGCCTCTTGTCCTGTTTTATAAAGGGGATATTTCGGTCTTAAAGGAAACATTAATTAGTATAGTTGGTACGAGAAAACCTTCTTCTTATGGGATCAAACAAGCTACTTTTTTCTCCGATTATCTTTCAAAAAGAGGTTTTGTAATAATAAGTGGTATGGCAAGTGGGATAGATACTTATGCACACAAAGGAGCTTTATCTGGGGGGAAGACTGTTGCTGTTCTGGGCAGTAGCTTGACAAAGGTTTATCCCGCAAGGAACAAAAAACTTTTTAAAGAGATAATTGAAAGTGGATGTGTTATATCTGAGTTTTCTCCTCTTTCAATAACTCACCCCTCAAATTTTCCTATCAGAAATAGAATTATTGCAGGATTGTCTATGTTCACTCTTGTAATTGAGGCTAAAGAGAGAAGTGGTTCTCTTATAACAGCAATGCTCGCTCTCGAAGAGGGAAGAGATGTGGGGGCAATTCCGGGAAACATTGATTCTGAAAACTCTCTGGGGACTAACGCTTTGATAAAAAATGGAGCATATTTAATTTTATCTCCTGATGATATACTTGAGTTACCATATTATAAGGGGAAAGTGGAGTATGAAGAGGAGGAAATTATGCTTTCTGATAATGAGAGAAAAGTTCTTAGTTTAATTCCAAAGGGAAGAATGATAAATATAGATGAAATAATTGAAAAGGCAGAACTTAATTATGGAGAACTATTTAACATACTTTTGCACTTAAGGTTTAAGAATTTAATTGTAGAGTTTTCCGGGAAAAATTATCAAAGAAGCAACTGAAATTATCTTGTCATCAAAAAGTAGTGGTGTTAAAATTGAGTTTCGGAGGTGAGTATGAAAAAGAATGTTTTTGTTTATATTTTATTTGTCTTTATAATTGGTAGTTTTTTATTTGCTTCTAATATTTTCAAA
>CAZWJH010000116.1:0-6474 GCA_964634755.1 uncultured Clostridia bacterium | reverse complement strand
CGAAAAAGAGCAATACATCAAATTTTTCAGACACAAATTTTTACCCGATGATTTTGAAACCCTTGAAGAGGAGCTTACTCCGGAATTTACCCCCAAATACATAAAAAAAGCAAACCTTATCGGAGAAGTCCCCTCTCTTGAGCTTAAAGTATTGGAGATTCACCATACTTCTGAAAATGATCCGAGAGTCTCCCTCACAAAAGAAAGTTTTCGTTTGATGGAAAAATACGCATTTCAAAAAGTCCTCGCAATTTTTCACTCTGAAAACTCAAAAAATTATCGCTTATCCCTTCTCACATACAATTATGAGCTTGAAGGTAAAAAGGTAAAAAAGATAATCTCCCCTCCAAGAAGATATTCTTTCTTTCTCGGACCCGATGCCAAACTTCACACCCTCAGAAAGATGCTAATAGAAGGAGGAAAAATCAAGGACTTTGAGGATTTAAGACAAAGATTTTCAATAGAGGTTGTTAATAAAGAATTTTTTGATAAATATTTTAAATTTTTTAATGAACTATGGGGAGCTATTTTAAATTACATAAGATCCGAAGATAAAGCTCTTCAAAAAGCAAAAGAATCCGCCCTTCAGATTCTTAACAGGCTTATTTTTGTCTATTTCATACAAAAGAAAAAGGAATGGTTCTCTTTTATTCCTGATGGGAAAAACATAGTTGATTTTATCGTAGCTGAATACAAAAGCCATAAAAAGGATAATAATACTTTTTATGAATACTGGCTCAGAGCCTTATTTCTTAAAACCTTTAACAGAAAAATAAGCGAGCTTAAATCCTTCCCCTTCAGAGAACATCTTCCCAATAGTATAATTGAAATATTAGCAAAAATGCCATATCTTAACGGAGGCCTTTTTGAAGAGAATGAGTACGACAGATTGCCATTTGAAATTGAGGATGATTTAATATTTCGCATCATAGATTTTCTAAATACATATAATTTTACAATAATTGAAAATCTTCCCACAGATGTTGAAGTCGCAATTAACCCAGAGGTCATAGGTAAAATTTATGAAAAGTTTGTTAATCTTGAAACGAACCCTATATTAAGAGAAAAATATGATAGAGAGGGAAGCACAGAAGGTGTCATCTACACAGAAGAGGATGAAATAAACTTTATGGTGAAAAATTCTTTAAAACATTACCTGCAAAACAACTCATCCCTTTCTCTGGATAGAATTTATTCTTTTCTCTATGATGAGGATTTTGAAGTCAAAGATAGCGAAGAATACGAGCTATTAAAACAATTGATAGAAGATGTGAAAATAATAGATCCCGCATGTGGAAGCGGTTCTTTTCTTATAGGTGCTGTTAACACTCTTTACATCCTGCACAAAAAACTCCAGCATTTTGACCCCGAACACAAATACAGTGATTATGGGTTGAAAAGACACATAATTGAGAATAATATTTACGGTGTTGATGTAATGGAGTGGGCTGTTAAAATCACAGAGCTAAGACTATGGCTTTTTTTAATTGTCGAATCCGATCTTAAACCCGAGGAACTTAAAACCTCACCACTACTTCCCAATCTGAGTTTTAAAATCAGACAGGGCGATACTCTTATTGATTCTCTCAGCGAAAATTATTCTTACATAATGGAGAGAGGTTTTTCACTCTCTAATTCTATGAAAACAAAAATTGAAAATCTTAAAAAAGAAAAACTAAAATTTCACAGAAGTGAAAAAGACTCTCTAAAAAGATATGAGATCGAACGAATGGAAAAGGGAATTTTCAGAGAAATAATTAATGAAAAAAAATCAATTCTAAAAAGGAAAAAAGAAGAAACTGAAAGAGAACTAAAAAGCTTGGAAAGCCCCACCTTTTTTGCTCAGGAGAACAAATCTGACAAAAAGGAAAAAATCAAAAAAGATATGACAAAGACGATTAACTCTATTGAAAATGAACTGAGTATTTTGGAGAAAATTGAATTATTGCTAAGCAAAGAGAAAAAGCCTTTTGTTTGGGATATAGATTTTGTGGAAATATTTTACGGCAGAGAAGATCCCGGCTTTGATATTGTTATCGGAAATCCTCCGTACATACGACAGGAAGACATTGCGCCGCCTTTGGAAGATTCTACTACATACTCAGAAAATGACTGGAAAAATAAAAAGAAAAATTACAAAGAATCTCTTCAAAAAATGGTTGTCAACCTATGGGGCAAAGAATGCAAGCCAGATGGCAAGGCTGATTTGTATGTTTACTTTTATTTTAAAAGTCTTTTCCTTTTGAATAAAAACGGAGTTTTCTCATTTATAACATCAAATTCTTGGCTTGATGTTGAATTCGGAAAAACTCTTCAGGCTTTTTTACTTGAGAAAACAAAAATTTACGGAATCTATGATAGCACCGTTAGAAGCTTTAAGGATGCTGATATAAACACCGTGATAATTTTCACTTCTGCTCCTTTCTTTTCAAGAGATAATTCTTTCTCCCACACTGCAAAATTTGTATTATTTTATATCCCTTTTTCAGAAGCTTTAGACAAAAAAATCTTACTTGAAATTGAAAATATAAAAGAAAAAGTAAAAGATAAAAAATTAACCGAGCTTTCGGAAAATTTTATAATTGGAGGAAAATACAAAATATTTCCTGTTAAACAAAAGGATTTATACAATGATGGTTCCTCAGAAGGTAAATATGTAGGAAACAAATTAGGAGGAAAATTTTTAAGAGCGCCAAATATATTTTTCACTATTTTGAAAAAGGGAAAGGGTAAACTTGTAAAGCTTGGTGAAATTGCCTACAAAATTAAAAGAAACACACTAGAAGGACTAAGAAAAATTATCGTATTAAAAGAAAATTTTTCAGAAAATAATAATTTTCCATATTTATCATCAATTAAAGATATTAAAGCTATTGAAGTATCAAAATTTGATTTACCTAAATCTATAGAAAAAAATAGAAAAAATAAGAATTTAGATTATTTAAAACCTGATATTATTTCCAATAGATTTGTAGGAGAGCGGCTTTTTTTTATTAAGGGAGGGGATTTTTTAATTGGAGATACTTTTTTTGTAGTTATTCTAAAAAAGAACTTTAATAAAAATTTAATTTGTGCGCTTCTTAACTCAACTTTATCATTATTTAGTACAGAGTTAATAGGGAGAATAAATTTAGGGGGAGGACTACTTACTATTTATGGCCCTGAGTTAAGAAACATAATTTTATTGAACCCGCACATATTAAACGAAGTACAAAAAAAAGAAATTCTTAGGATTTTTAGTAAATTATCTGTCAGAACAATTGAATCTATTTTTTCTGAAATAGGTTTTGATCCTGAAAAACCAATAAGAAAGCAGGAGCCCAATCCTTTACCGGACAGAAAAGCTCTTGATGATGTGGTTTTTGATGCGATAGGACTAACTGAAGACGAGAGAAAAGAGGTCTATTACGCCGTCGCCGAACTCGTAAAACAACGCCTTGACAAAGCTAAGAGTAGGAAGAAAAAATAATGGAAAAACATAAAAACATAACTATTTTTGAGAACAAAAGAAGAATCAAATTATTAAAAGAATTTAGAGAACTGATTTTTTCTTATTTTTTTAAAGAGGGAAAAAATCAAAAGATAAGGCAAGATATTAATAAATACATACCAATTATTAATGACATTATAATTGCTTCAGGAATAGACACTTCAATAATCCTTTATCATCCCCCCATTACTGGACGACCTCCTGTAATTGTTAATTATCTTGATATCCTTTTTTCTAAAGAATATAAAATAGATGTATATGGGGTAATTGATCTAATTAATAAATCTTTAGGGGTTTATGAAAGGAATAAAAAAAGAAGTATCCTAAACACAATAAATCCTTTTTTCTGGATAATTATGATTCTGGAAAATATTTTGGAATACTTTTTTGGTTTTATAGGAAGAGCCGGGTTTAATCAAAAGAAGTTTGAAGAGAGCTATTTAGCTAAAATAATTAAATTGATTTTCTATTTAATCCCTTTTTTAGTGGCTCTTATAACTTTATGGGAAAAAATATCGCTTTACTTAAGGAGGTAAAAGTGAAATTTATTCCTCATTATAGGAATTTTACATTATTAAGCGGTCCTCCGGAATCTTTTGAAGTAGAACCTTATTTTGTATTTGCCCTTATGCCATTTGGAAGAAATGAAGAAGAAAGACGAAACTTTTCAGAAATATATTTTAGAATCAAGGAAGTTCTTAAAAAAAATACTTTTCATGGCGGGATTTTGAAATGCAGCAGAGCAGACAAAGAGTTAGGGTTTAATATAATGGAAGATATTCTTAACAATATTAAGAAAGCTGGTTTAACGATATTTGACATAAGTGTTCCAAATTTAAATGTTTACTATGAACTTGGAATTGCTTGTGCTCTTGATAAAAAAATATTGCTTTTATTCAATGAAAACTATTATTATATAAATAAGAATGAAGAACTTCCATTTGATATAAAACAATTTCGTTATATAGAATACAAGTCTTTGAGTGATCTTGAAGCAAGATTAAAAAATACAGTTGAATCTATTATTAACTTGCGTGATTATTCAAATATTGACCATGAAAAAATTTACGAAAAACTTAAAAAACTAACAAGACATTTTGGTCTGGACTCAAAAGCAGAAATCATAAAAGAGGATTACAATTTAACTGATTTTGAAATTTCCAAAACAATGGATGTTCTTGATGAATATTGGAATAATCCTGAGTATGAGAAAAAAGGATATAAAGTAGTTGATTACATGGAGGTTGAGACAAAAATAAGGAAAAAATTAAGAACAAGAGATTGGCAAAGAGTAAAAATGATATTGAAATATCTTTACTGGGCGGGACATAATAAACAGCTAATTGCGAATTTAAAAAATTTACCGAGGGAGTTCGATAATGAAAGAAGAGATTTTAAAAAGAATGAAGAAGAATAAATAAAGGGAGAGAAAATGAGTAAGAAAAAAAATGTACTAAAAGAAACAATAACTAAGATTAATAATAAATCTCATAATTATTTTATAAAATATTTGTTAAAGCTCCAGGTAATAAATTTTGGAGTTAATGAGAACGAAAATTTCTTAAAAAATAAATATGAGGACATTCTAAAATTCTATTGGAACAGGGAAAAAAATGAAAATAAAGGAAATAGAAATTAATGGTATAAGAGGTTTTGTTTATAAAGAGAATTCCCCCCATACTATAACTTTAAACTATAAATCTTTATTCTTATATGGTGAAAATGGAACAGGAAAATCTAGCTTTTTCGATGCTCTTGAGTGGGTTTTGACAGGAAATATTGAGGAGTCAAAAGCAAGAAAAGTCGATAAAAATGACATGCTAAGAAATAAATTTTGTAAAAAAGAAAACGAACCTTATGTAAAAATAATTTATAAAGAGAAAGGTAGAAAAGAGAAATCTTTTTCAAGGTATTTAAAGGGTAATGTTACATTAGAGTCAGAAGATCTTTTTTCCGATTACTTTATAGACGCCAAACGAATAGAAAATTTTGTAATAGATACAAAAAAGTCTCTATGGAATAGATTTGCTGATCTTCTTGGCTTTGAAGATCTTATTTCGTTTGAAAAGCGCTTAATTAAGTTAAAAAATGAAGCAGAAAAAAGATTTAAAGAATCTGAAAAAAACTTTAATATAAAAAAGAAAGAAATTGAAGAGTTGACAACAGAAAAACAACAAGCAGAAAAAAAACTTAAAGAAAAATTAGGGGGGAACTGGTTAAGTGTCTTAAAATCAAAAGAAAAAGAAAAGATCATGGAAAAATTCATCAACCTTGAAAACCTTAGAAAAGAGATAAAAAATTATATAGAATCAGTCAAAGATAAATACAAATTGATAGACGAATCAGAAAAATTAAAAAAAGAATTGAAAATATTTAAAGACACTTTATCCGAAACAACAATTTCCAACATAATAGAAGAAGCATATAATTATTTTAAAAAAACTCACGAAATAAACAAATGTCCAGTTTGTGGTCAACCAATTAGATATAGCGAGGTATTTAATAGGTTAAGGGATTTACATCAAAGATTAGAGAAGGCTATACAAATCAATAATAAAATCAAACAATTAGAATATAAAATTGATAGAAGGAATAAAAATATAAATGAGTATGGAAATAGTATTAAAAACTTACATATAAAAGCTTATTATTCTGAAATAGAAATAGAAGAATCTGGAGAATTATTCAATGCATTAAAAAGAAAAGAAGAATTAATTAGTGAAGAAGTAGAAGAACTTAGAAATGTAAATCAATTATTAAAGGATTGGGGACAATATAAAAAGATTGAGTCTGATTTAGAAAAAAAACAAAGGGTTTTAAAGAATTTAAAAGAAGAGAAAAAATTAAAAAAGAAAATATGGAATGATATTAAGAGTTTTTATGAAAAATATAAAGAAGAATATATAAAAACTATTTCTGATGAACTAAAAAAAATAAGTAAAGAAAAAGTGACAGAAATATATAATAAAATAAATCAGGCTGAC
>CAZWJH010000115.1:0-6502 GCA_964634755.1 uncultured Clostridia bacterium | reverse complement strand
GAGAGGAGATAAAGAGGGGAAGGTTCAGGAGGGATTTGTATTACAGGTTATCGACATTTATAATAGAGTTAAAGCCATTGAGAGAGGACAAAGATAGGATAAAAAGATTAATAGAGCATTATGAATATTTACTGAGGGGAAAAAGGCTGAATGAAGATGGAATGGAGGTTTTATTAAACCATGAGTGGATGGGGAATATAAGGGAGCTGATACAGGTATTAAAGAGAGCGAGTGTAGAGCTTGATGGGGAGGAGATAGGAGATGAGATAGAGGAGTGTTTATGGAATCATATAAATGGGTGTGGATGTAGGAGATTGGAAGGTAAAGGAAACGATAAAACAAATGAAACGGTAGAAAAGCTAATAGAAGAGATAGAGAGTGGAGGGAGTTTTTGGGAAGTTGTATGGAGGAGGTTTATAGATAGGGATATAAAGAGGGAAGAGGTAAAAGAGGTGATAAGAAAGTATTATATTAATTCTGTAAGTAGCTATAAAGAGGCTATAAGGAAGATGAACCTTGATAAAGGGGATTATAAAAAATTCATATCGCTTTTACATAAGTATAATTTAAAAGTGTAGATAATAGAAATGTCAAAATCTGATTATATATAACCTATAGGTTATTAGATATAACCAATAGGCTATCTAAAAATAAACGAAAATCATTGAATGTCAATGGGAATGGGATTGTTTGATAAATTAAATAACCGATAGGTTATCTGAAGGCGAAAGATTGGAAATGTCAAAAAAACAAGAATCCTTTAATTTCAATAGTCTTCGGCTATTAACCTCTGTGGCACGGTTTTTGCCTATATTATTTATTATGAAAGAAAGTAAACTTGGTGTAATTAAGGGAAAATTATTCTATTTATTACAAAGGATTGATAAGAAGTGGAAAGAGTGTGCAAATGTATGAAAAAAATTTAAAAAAATCGCAATTTAATATTTATATTGAACAAATAGAAAACAAATACATAGTCTTTAACAATTCTTCTCTATCGATGATTGAATTGAGAAAAGACATTTTTTATAGTCTAAAAAATGACAAAATAAATGAAATAGATTTAAAAACATTGAAAGAACTTAAAAAAGGTAATTTTGTTGTAAATAGTGAACTTAATGAAGTAGATAAATTGCTACAAATAAGAGAAACTTTAATTAGAAGAAGACATTCTTTTGGACTACAAATATGTCCTACCTTTGCCTGTAATTTTAACTGTAGCTATTGTTATCAGAAAACAAAATTTCCTGGAAAATATATGAGCAATGAAATAATGAATTATATTATTGAATATATAAAAGCATTCTCAAAAAGTAGTACCAAAAGAATTGATGTTTTTTGGTATGGGGGTGAGCCATTGTTGGCAATTGATATCATTGATAATCTTTCTAAGAACATAATATCTTTTTGCAATAATCATGACATTATATATTTCTCAGGAATTTCAACGAATGGATATTTATTAAACAAGGAAAGAATTAAACTTTTATTAAAAAATAAAATAGAATTTTTTCAAATAACTGTTGATGGTCCTAAGGAAATACATGATAAAAGAAGAAAGCTTTTAAATGATAAAGGTACATATGATAGAATAATTAAAAATATATATACGCTTTTAAATGAGGGGGGGTATGTATTTGTAAGAATCAATATTGATAAAGACAACATAAATTTTATTTCGCAGTTAATCAATGAATTTGAAAATAAAAAATTTTTTTCATTTGAAAAATTTGAAATAGGGGCTTCTAGGGTTGCAAAGTATGGATATGTTTGTAATAAAGCAAAGGAAAAGATAATTGAAGATAATGAAATTGATCATTATGAAGATATTTATGGGATTAATAAAATGATGGAAAATTATTCTCATCCTGTTTTGCCTAAGATCGATTTATTTGGGTGTTTGGCATTGAGTGAATTAACTTTTGGAGTAGATCCCGAAGGGAATATTTATAAATGCGATAGACTTGTTGGAGAAGAGAAAGAATATTGTGGAAACATAAAAGACAGTTTGTTTAAGAAGTCACATAATTATACAAAATGGCAAGATTATGATAAATTTAAAGATGAAGAATGTATAAATTGTTCAATGCTTCCTGTATGTGGGGGGAAAATTTGTCCATATGAACTAGTAATACAAAAAAAGAAAGTTGGCTTGTGTAATAAAGCTGATAAAGAAAAAAGATTTATTGAAAATTTAAAAAAACTATATTTAAAACAAAAAAAAGGAGGTACATTATGAAAAATCAAAGTGAAAATTTAGTTTGGGTAAAATATCCCAAAAAGTTAACTGAAACAAGTGCTATTGATGCAGGATGTTATTGTTCTGTTGTAATTGATGGAAAGAGGTGGGAAACTACTTATTATATTGAAGTCACTCCACCCAAAAAATGACATTGAAGGAAGGAGGAGGTGAGAAACCTCCTTCTTTCAAATTTATAATATAAAAAGATAATGAGAAGTTTAAAGACTTTTCTGATAATTATTTCTTTGTGGTCTATTGGATATTTATATGCTGATTGTGAAGCTTTGGATTTTACAAAAACATTTTCTATCATCATTAAGGATAGAATATCATCTGTTTCCTGTGATAATGAAAATATTTTTGTCTTTTCTCAAAACAGTGGAAAAGTTTGTAACTTATTATTTTCGGGAGAAAAGGAAAAACATGCTTTTTCTAATTCTAATTTAAAAAGATATTTGATTTTGAAGGTAAATAAATTTACAAATAATCTTTTTTTTATTAAAAATGATGGATTTGTTTTGAAAGAATTTGATAAAAAAGGGAAATTGTTAAATTCGTATGAATTTATGAAACAAAAAGGTATTTATTTTGATTTTTTAGATGAGAATAAAGTAGTGTTAATAAATCTTCCCGAGCCGCCTTATGAGAAGGGTAAAAAATATAAAAATTTTTGCTTGTATGATTTAAAAAGCAGAAAGATAATAACTGAATTCGGAACTACGGATTGCCCGTATCAATTAAATGATAAGCAACATTTTATAATTTTTAACAAAAAATTATACACTATGAATCTTCAAAATATGAATATTCTTGTATATGATTTAAAAACTTCCAAATTGATTAATCGGATGGCTTTTCTTAGAAAATATCGAAAAAACAGGGTAATCAGGAAAAAAGTCGCCGAAGGTTTGTGGATTTCAGAAACATTGATTTTTAATAGAATAAAGTTTTTCATAGAAAAAAAGAAATTGTATTTTGTACTTATCAAATCAAGAGATGGCAGGGATAAAGTGGATGATATTATCTTTTATAAAATTGAAGGAAATAAAGTGTCCTTTTTATTTGAGAAAAAGGGATTTAATTTCGGGGAACCTGCCGATTATTGTAAAAACATTCTACTATTTTTTAAAAATACAGGGAAACAAGGTTTTTTATTCGAATTTAGGTTTTCTTTCGGAGGTAAATGATGAAAAAATTGGTTTTGTTATTTATTATGATATTATCTTTTTTAGTTTATGCAAAAACGGATTACACAGGTAATTTTAAAACAATAAAATACAAAAAGGAAATTGTGATCAAAGAAAACAGTCAATTTATATTTGTAAATCCTTCTGAAATAAGAATTGATAATAATGGAGATATTTTTATTATGGGGAAAAAACAGCTTCTCAGATTTTCTCGCAAAGGTAAATATATGGGGAATTTGTTTAAATACGGACAAGGTCCCGGGGAACTACTTAATATTGAAAGTTTTGTTTTTTATAAGGATTTGGTTTTTATAAACCAGTTTATCCCGCATAAAATTGTTTGTTATAAGACAAACGGAAAATTCATTAAAGAATTTAGAGCAAAGAAAAGTATGCAAAAATTATTAATCTGCGATAAAGAAAAATGTCTGATGCTTAAATATGAGATACCGTTTGACAAAATAAAAAATAAAATATCGAATTTAGATGTGAAATGGAATATGTATAAAGTTTTTTTTGATGGCACTTTTGTTAAATATAATGTTTATTTTCTATCAAAATGGGTTATATTTAAAGGAGAAAGAGGAGTAGGAGCAAATGAAATAGAAAAAGTCAGGTATTGTTATTATAAAAACAAATATTTATACATTGCAACAAATAGAAAGTATATGATAAATATTTTTGATTTAGATTCGGAGAAGATAATTCAAACGATAAAGAAAGATTTTGTATCGGTAAAGATAAAAAATAAAAAAGATTACCAAAAAAGAGGCTTTGTGAAAGAGTATTATGATGATATACAAAAAATGATTGTTGTAAATAAACAATTGTGGGTTTTTACATCAAAGGTTAATAAAAATCGGGGGATACTGATAGATAGATATTCTTTAAAAGGAAAATATATTGATAGTGTGTTTCTAAAAATCAAAGGAATAGAATCTTCCTCTGATCTAAAACAAACAATTTTTACTGCTAAGGAGAAAAATATTTATGTTATGTTTAATAATGAAGATAATATGAGAGTAGAAAAGATAAAAATAATATGAGCTCAATTAAAAAGCTTATATTTACTTATTGGATGAAGGGAAAGAAAGTTGTGGTATTCTTGTTTGTCTCAATGTGTTTTTCAATGCTTTTTCCCCTGTACCCTAAATGGGGAATTGAGGTGTTAAATAGTAATTTATCCCCGAAATATAAGTATGAATATATTGTGGTTCTTTTCCTGTTGTTTTTTTTCACACTTTTATTAAAGGTTTTTTTTAATTATAAGAATCAAGTTGCATTTTTTAAATTTCAAAAAAATATAAATTTAATGATCAATGAAAAAATATTAAATAGTATTTTTAATTATCCATTGAATTTTTTTGATGCAAAACACTCGGGGAATCTTATTGAGAGACTTAGGACAGATGTCGCTGCTCTATGTTTTCTCTTTTCGGAGCGTTTTCTAACCTTTTTTATCAATATTATGAAACTATTAATAATCTCAGTTATTTTAATTATCTTTAGTTTTAAAATTTTTATTGTTTCGTTTGGAATTTTATTAAGTATATTATTCTTTGCTTTTTTTTACAGAAAAGCTATAGATAAAGTTAACTTGAAATTATTAAATTCATTGGAAAATGCCGGAGGAAAATTGTCAGATATTTTTCAGGGAATAGAAGTTATCAAAGTTTTTTCACTTGAAAAGAAAGAGAAAAACAATACATTGAATATACTTAGAAAAATTCAAAATGTAGAAATAGAAAGAAATAAAATTTTTTCAGTCTATTTTTCCATATCTGATTTTATTATAAGCTTAATAATGGTTATATCTTTTTATATTGGATTTGTTGATGTTATTAATGGGAGAATATTTTTGTCCTCTTTTATTGCAATTTGGGGTTATCTTGGAATTATTGTAATCTCATTTAAAGATATGATTAATTCACTGGTATATTTAAGTAATTCCAAGGAAAGCTACAAAAGGATAAAGGAGCTTTTCGACATTTTACCGGAAGATAGCGGAGAAAAAAAGATAGATGAGATAGATAGCGTAGAGATAAGGAATCTGAAATTTTCCTATGATGGTGAAAAGGAGATAATAAAGGGTTTGAATTTTAAAATAAAAAAAGGGGAGAAGGTGATTATAAAGGGTGAATCGGGAAGCGGTAAATCAACCCTTGTAAAACTTTTACTCGGTTTATACAAACCGAAAGGTGGAAGCATATACTATAACGGGATAAATCTGAAGGAGCTTGATTTGAAAAGACTGAGGGATAGAATCGGATATGTATCTCAGAATATATTTTTATTTAACAGAACCGTAAGAGATAATATACTTCTTAAAGATGAGAAAGGGATAACGGATGAAGAGATAAAAGCTGTTTTGAAAGAGTGCGGTATATCGGAGAAAATAGAATCACTCGGAGAAGGATTGGATTATGAGATATCCGAGAAGGGGTATAATTTTTCGGGAGGAGAGAGGCAGAGGATTGCATTGGCGAGAGCATTGATAAAGGATCCCGATATGATAATCCTTGATGAGGCGACATCTAATATTGACAAAAAAACCGCAAAAGAGATAGAAGGGATGATATTAAAAAGATTCAGAGATAAGATAATAATAAAGATATCGCATAATGAGGAAACAGTCGAAGAAGGGTGGAAGGAGATAGAAATTAGTACAAAGTACAAAGTAGAAAGTTGAAAGTAAGGCACTTGTCAAGAAAGTACAAAGTCAAAAGTAAAGTAGTAGAAAGTAAAACAGTTTAAAGTCAAAAGTCAAAAGTTGAAAGAACAAATTATAAAAACAACTTTATACTTTATATTTTCTACTTTTTACTGCTTTACAAAGGATTGAAACGAGACAGTCTACTTAAAGCCGAGTAGCCGAACAGCCTTTCTATCAGCTTTTTGGGGCTTAAAGCATTAAGCTTTTTCTTTATCTGAGGTACGAGATTTTGTTTTTTATTTGACAAATCAATATCGACTATTCTATCATATTAAACATTTATTATCGGGGGACAAACAATGCTTGAAAAACTAAGGGAAAGTATTGAAAAAAGATTAATGGGAAAGGGGGTATCTCTTA
>CAZWJH010000114.1:0-6637 GCA_964634755.1 uncultured Clostridia bacterium | reverse complement strand
ATGTCAAAATTTTTGAAAATTTATCACGGATATGATTATAAAACAGTTGGAGCAGGCGCTGTGGCTAATTTTTGGGGGCTTATGACAATAGGAGGTATATTAGGATTGATTTTATTGAAACTTTTGGATAGCAGAATTGTCCTTAAAGCTTTCACCTTTTTTGCGATTATGACTTTTGCCTTGGCTCTTTTCGGTCCCGCAAAGGTTTCTCTTTACTCTTTTCAGGTGAGCGGATTTTTCCTCTCTGTTATGTATCCTATTATAATTTCACTTGCTCTGAATTCCGTTGAAAAACATCACGGTTCGTTTGCAGGGATATTGATTACCGGTATTATGGGAGGAGCAATTATTCAGGTTTTGGTTGGATTTGTCAGCGATTTAACATCACTTAAAATAGGAATGTCTCTTGTGTTCATCACACTATTGTATATTTTTAGTATAGGATTTTGGGCAAATCCTTTGATTAACAATGCACTGATTAAGATTAAAAAAGAGGTGAAAAATGAAATATGATAAAAATTCCATTTTTCTAGGAGTTGATCTCGGTGGCTCAAATATACGCGTTTGTAAGTTTAATAATTTAGATTTTATTAGTATGTCTTCTTCTCCAATATCTTCAAATGCGCCGGAGGAGGTTGTTTTAAATGAAATCTATTCCATTATAGACCCGATGTTTGATAAAAGTGTCAAGGCAATAGGACTTGCTGTTCCAAGTGTTGTCGATATTGAAAAGGGGATTATTTACAATACTGAAAATATACCATCTTGGAAAGAAGTCCATCTCAAAGAGCTTTTTGAAGAGAGATACGGTGTTGAGGTTTTCGTTAATAATGATGCAAATGCCTTTGTTTTGGGGGAGGCATATTTTGGAAAGGGAAAAAATTATAATAATATAGTAGGTTTAACAATAGGAACGGGTTTGGGTTGTGGGATTGTAATAGATAGAAAACTTTATATGGGTTCAAACTGTGGGGCAGGGGAGATAGGAATGATGAAATATAAGGAGCATACTCTTGAGTATTACAGCAGCGGACAGTTTTTTGAAGGAGAATTTGGGATAGATGGGGCAACACTCTATGAAAGAGCAAAAAAGGGAGATAAAAAGGCTTTAAGTGCTTTTGAGGTGTTTGGAAAAGAGTTTGGTGGGGTTATTATGATGGTTTTATATACTTATGACCCTGATATAATTATTTTAGGAGGAGCTGTAAGCAAATCTTTTGATTTTTTTAAAAAATCAATGTGGAAGAAATTAGAAGAATTTGCTTATCCTCATATACTAAAAAAAGTAAAAATAGAAGTTTCCGAAAAAGAAAATATTGCTCTTCTTGGAGCAGTAAGTCTTTGTTTTGAAACAATAAATTTAAGGAGGTAATAGTGGGTAAATTTACAAAAAGAATTTTTGTTATTACAATTTTAATTCTACTATCAAGTGGTTTTGCCTTTTCTCAAGCTGTCCACTATGGAAAAATTGCGGGAAAGGTTATTGATTCTGAAGGAAAAGCATTGCCAGGAGTAACAGTAACAGTTTTAAGTGACGCTCTTATCAAAGGGAAATTGTCAACGATCACTAATGATGAAGGTAAGTATTACTTTTCCTCTCTTCCTATCGGAGTTTACACAGTAAAAGCGAACCTTGAAGGTTTTGAAACAAAGGTTCAGAAAGGAGTGGAAATTTTAGCAGGTAAATCTTATGTGATTAATTTTACTCTTAAGATGGGAAAAATCTCTGAAGTTATTGAAGTCACTGCAAAGGCACCAATTCTTGATGTGAGAACAGCTACAACTGACCAGACTGTTGATAGTGATATGTTAAAAAGTCTCCCTACTACAAGGGATGCCTTTTATGATCTTGCAACAAGCACTCCAGGTATGTTTGATGTAGGAAGTGAATCATCATGGCTACCGAGTCCTACAGCTTACGGTGGTGCGACAAATGAGAATGTGTTTCTTGTTAATGGAGTTAATACTACTAACCCAAGAGGCGGTTCCTGGGGATCACTTGTTAATGTTAATTACAGTGCTGTTAAAGAAGTGAGAATAATTGCCCTTGGTTCAAAAGCTGAATATGGAAATTTTTCAGGGGTTGCAATTGATGTTGTTACAAAATCAGGTAGCAATAGTTTTCATGGTAATTTGGGAATTTTCTCAAATGTCGGCAGTATAAAAAGCAACCAACCAGCCCCAGATGAAGACTTAGGTAAGGATTGGATTTACATTAATAAAGGGGATAATGTTTTTAATGAGCCAACTAAAGATCTTGAATACAGCTTTACCCTTGGTGGCCCGATTATTAAAAATGCACTCTGGTTCTACTCAGGTTTTGACTATATTGATTCACGACACAAAGTGCCTTTCTTTACTCCAGAGAAGGGTTATAAAGGTAGGTACTATGATATTAAGTTAACGGGTCAGGCAGGTTATAATATAAGATCATGGTTGAGCTACCACTTTGAAAATAATGATAATACTAATGAAAGCTGGGGTACTCTTGGTTGGGATCCTGAAGTAGTTTACAACCCAAATTTTAAAACACACTCAGTATCTGCAGAATTTCAGTGGAATATAACAGGAACAACAACTTTTACAACAAAGTATTTGGGTTTCTGGAATGTTGAAAAATCATATCTTCCAGACAATGCTCCGAATCACCCGGCTTATATAAACTGGTGGAAATGGGTAGCAAAAGATATGGGTATTAATGGAGCTTTTCCATGGGTCGAATCATATAGAAATAACAGACAAACGGTTCAGGCGGATGTTGCAAGTTATACTGATAAGTTTCTGGGTGAACATGATATAAAATTCGGAGTTCAGTATACTAAGGCAAGAGGTAATGCATTTAATGGTTATTTTCATGGATATGGACTCAATGCTTATCCTTATGCATGGGATCAAAGTGCTGATTATATGCAGGATTACTTTGGCGGATTTCCTATGTATGTGAATAAGGTAACACAGAATCCTTATTTAACCGTGAGATCCGCAGATTCTCTTGGTGTTTTCTTTGATGATATGTGGACAATTGGAGATAGATTAACCATTAATATTGGTGTCAGATATGACAAGATGACAAGTAAATTTGAAGAGGGAAAAGTTTACCAGCAGGCCTCAGAGCCAAACAAAGTTTACGATGCCCCTGTTTTAAGAACAAGAGAGGGCTCTGATAATATTTTTGATTTTAAAACATTCTCCCCTCGAATTGGTTTTGCTTATATGATTACCAAAGATGCCAAAACAGTTTTAAGAGCGAGCTATGGTAGATATTATACACCCATAAGTGTTGAAAACTTAGGAGAAGGTGGGCCTGATATGGATGATGTGACCACAGAGTATATGTATTATACTCTTCCAATGGAGCAGGTTGATTTAAACGGAGATGGTTATATCGATAGTGATGAGGTTATAGCAGCAACAAGACTTCTAAAAGGTGCAACCCCTGATTGGACTGATGAATATGTTAGCAATCCATCTTATCTCTTAAATGTTTCAAAGGATTTAAAGAATCAGTACACGGATCAATTCACGGTTACATTGGAGAGAGAACTATTTGCGGATTTTAAATTCTCTGTTTCTTATATTTATAAGAAGACTAAAAATATGATAGTTAGATGGCCTATAGACAAGCATACGGGTAAAGAGTGGAATACTATAACTGTTCCCTATGTAACAGAGGATGGTGTGCATATGAATCTTTTGGTTGTTCCTTTCTCGGATTTTAACGGAGATGGAGAGATAAATGGTGATGATGTTGCATACTTTTTCAATGCAGGAAATTATGAATGGAGAAACCTTCCGACATTCAATGGTGTAGATCCTCATAGGACTTATCAAGGACTTCAATTTGTTTTAAGAAAAAGATATTCAAACAGATGGCAGATGATGATGTCATTTCTCTATTCTTCAAGTGATGGTGTTGCAGGAAGAAACAAACGTCAGGACCAGGATCTTAATATGGAAGGTCCTAATTTCTTAAATGATGCCTGGATAAGAGATTACAATCAGCTTGTAAATAATATGACAGGACCTTTGCCATTTGTACCTAAATATGAATTCAAATTTAATGCTTCTTATACGATTCCCAAGATCGAGGTTGATGTTGGAATAAGGTTCAGATACAATTCGGGGAGACCTGTTTGGAGGATTACAGATGTTGATTTAGATCAATTGAGTGATTACACAGTTCTTCATTCATGGGATATGTGGAATGATGAATTTGCAGACAATAGTATAATGTTCTGTGCTGATGATGTTCAGATTCTTTCAATGGATTCAGAAAATCCTGAGTACCTTCCTCCTAATAAGATTTTTGATTTACACATTTCAAAATCATTCAAACTTGGCCCGGGCTCTTTGGATATGGGAGTAGATATTCTCAACATATTTAATGATGGAAACATTACTAATGTTCTGGTTAAAGGAGATAGTTTCGGAAGAGTTACTGGAATAACATATCCTCCGAGGATGATTAGATTTAACCTTTCGTATGAGTTTTAAGCTGTAAAATTGGATAAAAATAGCGGGGCTTATGCCCCGCTATTTTTTTTTATATTTTTTAATTTAGTTTATAATATCTTTATGAAAAAAAAGGTTATAATAATTTTTATTATTGTTTTATCTTTTGTTTTTATTTATGAATTTTTATCTTACAAAAAAAACCCTCAGGAAATTTTTAAAAGTTTACTTAAAAAAGAAAAAATAGAAAATCCCAATATTATTATTTTCACTCTTGATACATTAAGAGCAGATCATCTTCATGCTTATGGCTATGATTATTCTTTAAATGATACGCCTACCTTAGATAAGATGGCCCAGGAAGGGATAATATTTGAGGAATGTATTACAACAGTCCCTTTAACACTTCCTTCTCATAGTTCTATAATGACAGGAATGCTGCCAACATATCATGGAATAAGAATAAATGGAAATAATGCCTTGTCAGAAAAGCAAATAACAGTGGCGGAAAAATTGAAGAAAAAAGGATATCTAACAGCTGCTTTTATAGGTGCCTTTGTTCTTGATGGAAGATGGGGATTGAAACAGGGGTTTGATTATTATGATGATTTTTTTGATCTTGAAAAATATAAAACTCTTGATTTGGGAAGAGTTCAAAGGCCAGCAAATGAAGTTATAGATTCTGCTTTAAAGTGGCTTGATAATAATAAAAATAAAAGATTTTTCACATGGATACATCTTTATGATCCTCACACCCCTTATGCTCCGCCTGAGCCATATTTTTCAGAATACAGAGACAGAGGAAGAAAGGGACTTTATGATGGCGAAATATCATTTATGGACAGCCAGATAGAAAGGGTGATTAATTGGCTTGAACTCAATCATTTAAGAAAAAAAACTATTATGATATTTGTCGGCGATCACGGGGAATCATTGGGGGATCATAAAGAAGATACCCATGGCTATTTTATTTATGATTCAACTTTGAAAGTTCCTTTAATAGTAGTGACCCCATTTAAAAGATTTAAAAACATAAGGGTAAAACCTCAGGTTAGAACAATTGATATTTTTCCTACGGTTTTAGATATTTTGGGATTAAATGGTAAGGGTAAGGTGCACGGTGAATCACTAATTCCACTATTTTTTAAACCAGACAAGGGTAAAGATAGACTTGCTTATAGTGAATCTTTATCACCGAGATTACAATATAATTGGGGAGCCCTTTATAGTTTAAGAAGTTCAAAGTTCAAATACATTGAAGCTCCGAGACCTGAGTTTTACAATTTGATGAAAGACCCAAAAGAATTGAGTAATATTTTCAGAAAGCATTTGAAAATTATGGAAGAATACAGAAAAAGATTATACGAACTTATAAACACAACCGGAGAGAATGCTCCTGAACCTGAAAATGTAAATATGGATGAAAAGTCAATGGAAAAATTAGCTACATTAGGCTATTTGGGTGTCGCTGTTGCCGGTAAAACATCTTTAAAGGAGAATAGAAAACTTCCTGATCCAAAGGATAGAATTGAGCTTTTTAATATGATTTCCCTGGCCTCTGAGCATATCTCAGAAGGAAAATATGATAAAGCTCTTGAATTACTTGAAAATGTTGTAAAAAGGGACCCTAATAACCCTCAGATAAGATTACTTTTAGCCTCTTCATATTTAAAACAAAAGAAGTTTAAAGAAGCCAAAGCTCAGCTTGATTCAATATTAAAGAAAAATCCGGATAATTTGAAAGCACTCATTACACTGGCAAATCTTTTTTATGCTCAAAAAAAGGCTGAGGAGACAAGAGCAGTTTGCTCCAAAATACTTTCCCTTGAAAAAAATTATACGCAAGCATTAAGTTTAATGGGGAAAGCGTATATTTTAGATGATAATCTTGAAAAGGCTTATGAATACTTAAAAAAAGCGGTTAAAGTTCAGCCGAAAATTAATGCTACTAGGCTTGAGCTTGCAAAATGTCTTATTAGTATGAAAAAGTATGATGAAGCTATTAAAGAGATAAACATTGTTATTGAGCATCACGATGATTTCCCTGAGGCTCACTATCATCTTGCTCTAATATATGAAGATTTGGGAGAATATTCAAAGGCTGAAGAAGAATATTTAAAAGAGATTAAGAATCATCCGAATTACATACCTGCGAGATTCAATTATGCAAGATTAATTTTTAATT
>CAZWJH010000113.1:0-6759 GCA_964634755.1 uncultured Clostridia bacterium | reverse complement strand
TATTATTAGTTTAGTGAAGTGTAATTTTATCAAGTCAGAAAGATTTACTTCTTCCGTCCTTGAAATTTTACCTTAACTTACTTCTAAAATTTTTACGGAGGTAATGCACGATGACCAAAGGAATCGTTAAGTGGTTTGACGCAAGAAAAGGTTATGGCTTTATTCAGATTGAAGAAGGCAAAGACATCTTTGTTCACCACACAGAAATCAATGAAGATGGTTTCAAGTCATTGGACGAAGGACAGCAAGTAGAGTTTGAAATTCGTCACAATGAAAAAGGCGATTACGCAGCAAATGTAATCAAACTATAAACTATCTTTAATCAAAGCCCTGATTTCTTGCGAAATCGGGGCTTTTTTTATTTAAATCAAAATTCTAAGTCTGAAAAAATTTCCAAAGTAAATTTGATTACCAAATTTGGACAAACTCGAATCTGGATTGACAATTTGCTCTTTTTAATCATTAATACGAAGAAATAAATGAAAGAAAAGTTCGGGAACTACTCTTAAAAAGAAAAAATCAACTTTTGATATATTATGGTTTACTTCTCTCTACTTACTTTTATTAATTTATATATTTAATATCCTTTATTTCTAACTTTAACCAGAAAAAATCACCGTCCTTTAATTTCCAAATAACTTTTGCCTTTGTAGGTATTATAATACCTTGAAACTCTTTAAAACTTCCTTTATCAATTTTAACACACCAATTTTCCAGACTTGACTTCTTTTCTCTTACATAATATCTCTTTGATAGAAAACTTATTGGGTAACCTTTTTCATTAAACTTAAAAACTCCTTCCACTTTCTTGTTTTTATATTCAAAAATCACTCTAGCTTTATTATTATTCATTTCTTCCCATTTTAAATAAGTGCTTAAAGCAAAACTCGGAAACCATACGCTTTCTGCAAGATACCTAACCATAACTCCTTGGTTAATTTCTTTGCCGCTTTCATTAACAATAGGAATTAAAGACAATAATTTTATTAGCATATTACCCTTTGATTTAAAATATTTATCCCTCGCTTTGAGAAACAAGAAGGGAGAAATACTAACATTAGCATACCAAATAAAAGAAGGATCTAATAAAGAAAACCATTGCTTGGCCTTAAAGTTCATCCATTTTCCATTAGGTTTAATTCTCATTTTACCTTTTTGTAATAGAAAAACCCTACTTATATTTTTACTTCTGTCAATTATTGAATTTTTTAACCATTTTTGAACAATTGGAGGTAATGTATTCAAATCATTAATAAATAAATCATTCGGTTGATTAGTAGCTAGAGAGCCCAATTCAAAGATCTCCTGTTTTACTAACTTATCAAAATTAAAATTAGCATAAGACAAAAGAATGACAATTAAAATTATAATATTTGCAAAAGTACCTGCTTTTGCATCACTCCAGAATTTAATAATCAAAATTTGAGACAAGAGAATAGCAAAGGCTCCCCAAACCCACCAGGTTTCCTTTTTAAAGATAAACAATAAAATTGAAATTAAAAAAATTATGCAAGTGAAAAGCCACAGAATACCAAAAAATTTACTAATTAGCGCTTTTAATTGCTCAATTTTGAAAATATCAAATGCCTTAAAAAAACCCAATAAATGGATTAAAGAATGAATAAAAAGGATAAAAATAAAAAAATATTTAATCATATTCTCTCCTATTGTTAATATTAAAGAATATTATATAATACAATTACTTATTAGCAACCTTTTCCAGTTTTTTTAATATTTTTTTATGTAAAATCTAAATAAAAAATGTTTCCTAACTAAAAAAGGTAAATCTTTATTCATCTTTCAAAACTACACTCCAATTATTTATCTTTTTTACCTTTTCATAAGATTAATCAAAAATTGATTCAATATTAACTATTACCCAATTCTTGAAACATTTGTGAGTTTTCTTTTTTTATATTTTTTATAAGGTACCTTTTAATCCTTAATAGATTCTTTGCTCAGCTCTTAATGATATTATTTATTAACAGAAATTTATACATCTGGGAAATAAAAAGAAAAATTATTTATTATGACCAAATGTTAAATCATTATTATAAAAAATCTATCAAATTTAAAAACATATTATAATAGAAATTTTACATTTGTAAAAAATTGTTATAGTTTGCTTTTTAACAAATCTTACTTTTGCTTTTATTTACATGTTTTTCAAAATGGCATGAATTTTTGTTATAAAATTCTATATTTTTTTGGGAGGTGAATATTGAGAAAATTAATGATATTGGTTTTTATGGTTGTAATTTTTTCATTTACCCTCAATGCGAAAATCAAATTCCAGGTGGAAGTATATGGAGGATATGGCTCTTTCTCACCTAATGATTTGAATATGTATTCATCTCATCTTAAAAAATGGATTCCTTTCTCTTACTACGATCGCTTCAAATACTGGGGAAAAAACGGGTGGGTAAAAGATATCAGTTTTTCTCAAAAAGGAAATTTTGCAATTATAAAAAACATTTTTCCCTTTGGCGGAAGATTAAGGGTACATATTTCCAAAAACTTTTCGATTTCCTTGGGAGTGGAACGCTTTTCAAAAACATCCGCCTCTTCCCCTATGTTCAATGGAAGTTATACGGATAATTACAAAAAATACGAAAATCTTTACTATGAGCGATACAAACTTTTTTCAGGGGGGATTTATCCAAATTTAAGTACTCACTATAAACATAAACTAATAGACTGGAATTCAAAGGCAATTGAGTTTGAAGCTTATGCAGGCCTGGGGCTTGTATTCGGTAAATGTATTGTTGATGAAAAATATGATGAAATATATATTCGTCCAGATTTAAAACAAAATGTCACAATTGCTCATAAAATGGAAGGTAGCGGAAAAAAAATCGGCGCACACGCAGGACTTAGGTTAAATATTAATTTGTCCCACAAAATAGGGTTTTTTTTAGGTGGAGAGTATTTTCATGGGGGGAAAGAGGAAATTTCGGGAGAGACTACCTTTGAATATAATATGAAAACTGAATATGATGGGAAGGAGGAAAATTTTCATTATATAGAAAAATGGAAAGGAATATGGTTTATTGAGGAATTTGACTGGTTAAAGGATTGGGGGGAATTTCATTATGCTCGTCCAGAAAACGACCCTGATAATATTGACTGGAAGTCCCGTTATTTTTATTTTGACCCTTCGGGATTCAGATTTCTTTTGGGAATTTTTTACAGAATCTAAAATATAATTACAAAATTTTACTTTCCTGAACATTGAAAGATTTAGAATTTTTTATCCCCCTTTCCTTAAAAAAATTTTGTTCAACTCTTTTGTTGACAAAAAAAACTTTCAAAAAAAACTATCTAAAACTGATAACTTTTTTTAAACAAAAGTATATAGTATAATTTCAAAAAAGATGAGAAAAATAAGTAGATTCAGGTTTTTGAAATGGGGGTTTTATATTATTTTTACCGCTGGGATTGTTTATTATGTAATATCTTTTTTGGGTTTTAAGATATCAGGATTCTGGCAGGAACTTGTGTTTTCAATTTCCCTTGCAGGATTTATCGGTATAGGTACAAATACCATAGCAATTGAAATGCTCTTTCATCCGGTTGAAAAAACTTTTTTCGGAAGACAGGGGCTTTTACCTGCAAACAGGGAGAAAATTGCAGAAAGCCTTGCAAAAACCGTAAGAGAAAGAATAATAAATGAAGAGACCATATCAGAATACCTGAACAATGAGAATAAGATAAAAGAGATTTCTGATAAAATAGTTTTATCCCTTAAAAACTGGATAAAAAAAGCGGAAAATCAGAAAAGGATAAGGGAGCTTTTGGAGTCCGCATTAAAAAATGAGGTAAAAGATAAATTTTTTGAGGAAGCTGAAAATTTTCTGGAAGAGCTGCTGGTCAAGTATCTTTCATCGGAAAATTTGAGATTTTCGGAAATTTTCAGAAAAGTAAGAGCTTTTTTCAGACAGAGAAGGAAGATAAAAGATCCTTTTCTGGAAAAGTCAACAGCCCTCATAAAAAAAATAATCAATGAACTAATTTCCGAAAATTCGGATAAAATTGCCGGGCTTATAAACAAAACTATTGATGATTTTATAAATTCAAAGGGTTGGCTTGCAAACCTTGTTTTGAAAATAGGGAGAGACTTTTTTGTATCTGAGGAAAGTGTAAGAAAATTTGTGGTTGAAAGTCTCAATGATAAGCAAAGAATAGGCAAGTTTGGAGACCTTGCCGAAGAAATCTTACCTGATCTTGACAGAATACTCAACAAACCCCACCACAGAGAAAAACTCGCTGAAATATATGAATTGGGTAAAACAAGGATTTTTGTCTATTTAAAAGATAAAGAGCTTAAAAAACTCATTTTTCTTATAAAAGATAAACTTGAGAAAATTCTAAGAGACAATAGAGAGTTTGAAAGTTTTTTTGAGAAAATAGATTCTCTTATTTCTTCCACTCTTGAAAAAATAGTGGAATCATTGAAGGGTTACTCTGACAAAGGAAAAATAAGAGAGCTCCTTATCAAATCCGATATAGGATGCTCGGTGTATCGATTGGTAAAAACAAATATCCTAAAGCAGGATATGGAAGAGTTTGAAAAAATGATGAAAAAAATCATGGGGGATAACCTTGCATATATAGAAGTTGTTGGAGGGCTTTTGGGCGGATTTATAGGACTCGGCCTTTTTTATAAACCTGCCCTCCTGTTTTTACCCATTGGGCTCGGGACTTTTTTACTAATTGAATATGTTTTAACCAAAACAATAAAAAAAGGCTCCGGCCTTTAAGACCGGAGCCTCATCTATTTTATTTAAGCTATTTTCAGATTCCGGCACCTATTTCTTCCGCTATCTCAGGAAGCCCCAAAGTAAAGAGTTTTGTTTTTGTAGGTACCCCATCTTTTGACCAGCCTCTTGCAAGATAGTACTCATCAAGCATCTGCTGAAGCTCTTCCTCTTTAATGTAGGCACCTTTTGAAACACCCTTAGGAATGGGATCATGGGTAACTCTGTAAGGAAGTGTGTCATCCTTTCTTGAAAATCCGGCTTTTACATTGAAAGCTTTTTGAATATTATAAACTCTTTCTCCGACTGTCATCATATAATTTTCATCAGCCCAATCCCACCCTGTTATTGCTTTAAGATATGGAATGAATTTTTCAAGGAAGAACATATGTCTTGAAAATTTACAAACTCCTACTATATCATAAAGAGTCATAAGATTTTCAAGGGATGCCACTTCATACCCTTTCCACTCTGTAGAAAGTCTGTCAACATCACTGTACTTCCACCAGCTACCCACAAGCTCAAGACCGTAAACACCTGCTGTTAAATGGCAGGCACCTCTTACTGATACAGCAAAAGCAAGTCCAAGTCCTTTTATACCTCTTACATCGTATGCGGGAAGTTCAAGTCCTTTTACGTGAATTGCAAATTTGTAAGAATCTTTTCCTAACTTCTCTGAAGCATACTTTGTTCCATTGATAAGAAGCTCTCCAACTTTCCCCTCTTTTCTTCCCATCTTTTCAAGAACAGCAATTGCGGCTTTTCCATTTCCGAATTTCAGTTCAATTCCATCAAGGTCATCCTTTGTCAAAAGCCCTTTTTCATAAGCTTCCATTGCCCATCCGATTGTAACACCTGCCGAAATTCCATCAAATCCCATTCTATCAGCTATTTCATTTAATTTAATCAAAACCTCCGCATCATCTATTTCAAGAGCTCCACCGAGTGAGTACATAATTTCATACTCAACTCCATCAATCTTTGTACCTGCATACTCACCCTCTTTTATCTCAAGGATTCTTCCGCATGGCTTTGTACAGTTGGGGCATGGATTATGTTTAACTGTGTATTTGGGAGACCAATAGTAGGGATCAATCTGAGAAAGTTCTCCATCTTTTATATTATCATAGACACTTTGAAAATATCCCCATTGAAAGTTTCTTGTGGGGAATGTTCCCCTCTCAAGATTCATCCAGCTGTAAAATTCACCTGAACCATAGTCCATATCTGCTTTCGTGGCAGGATGTTCTCTTATAATTCTATTGTATTCTGAAATTAGCTTTCTTGCTGCCTCTTTATCGTGAACTTCAACCTTGCCTGTCCCTTCACAGACTATTGCTTTGAGTTTTTTCGAACCTAATACAGCACCTGAACCTCCCCTTGCTGCTTGTCTCATATCAAAATCAATCATTGCCATATAGCTGAGATTCTCTCCCGCAGGTCCTATTACAGCTGTTGAAGCCTTTTTCCCGTATCTTTCTTTCAAAATAGCTCTTGTCTCATATGTATCCTTCCCCCAGAGGTCAGAAGCATCCTTTATCTCTACACGATCATCCTTTATATAAACATAAACAGGCTTATCACTTTTACCTTCAATAATAAAAACATCGTATCCTGCTTTTCTCATCTGTACTCCCATCTCAGCTCCAACATTATTCCTTCCGAATGTACCCGTAAGAGGGGATTTGAAGGAAAGAGCTGTTTTCGAGGCTGTGGGAAATCCTGTTCCAACAAAAACTCCTGGTGATATGATAACTTTGTTTGCTTCACTCAAAGGATCAATATCGGCTGGAACTTCATTGTAGAGAATTCTTGTGGTAAAACCCAAACCTCCTAAATATTGTCTTACAAACTCTTCGCTTATCTCTTCCGTTGATATTTTACCTGTTGTTAAATTAATCCTTAAAATTTTTCCGGCATATCCGAACATTATTTCCTCCTATTTTTATGGATTTATAATAATGGAATATTTTATAAGTCTTATGTTCTAAAGTCAAGAAAA
>CAZWJH010000112.1:0-6958 GCA_964634755.1 uncultured Clostridia bacterium | reverse complement strand
ACAAATCCCGCAGCATGAGGCAGGTAAAAAATATCTTTCTTAAAAATCCTATAATAAAACACCTACCGGTTCTTGATAATGGCTTCTTTATTGATTTGATTTTAAGGGATGAGGTTTTTGGAATCACAGAGGTAGAAAAGAAAAAAATTCCTTTAAATGTTGATGTTGTAATAATGGCAGGAGGAGAGGGAAAAAGACTTGATCCTTTTACAAAAATTCTTCCGAAAGCTCTTATCCCAATTGAGAACAAACCTATGATTGATTATATAATTGATTATTTTTTACCGTGGGGGATTAATAAGTTTTATATATCAATTAATTATAAAGCTTCCATTATTAAATTTTATTTTAAAGATTCGAAGAAAGATTTAAAATATGAGTTTTTAGAGGAGAAAAAACCTTTGGGAACTGCCGGTGGCTTAAAATTTATTGAAGGGAGGGTGAATAATGACTTTTTTGTTACAAATTGCGATGTGATTGTAAAAGCTGATTATAGCTCAATTCTTGAATACCACAGAGAGTCTGGAAATTTACTTACTATAATAGGTTCAACAAAAAATTTTACAATTCCTTATGGTGTTTGCAGAGTTGATGAGAATGGAAAACTTTTGAATTTTGAGGAAAAACCAAAGTTTGATTTTATAGTAAACACAGGAGTTTACATCCTTTCTCCTGAAGCTTTAAAATATATTCCGAAAAGCAAATATTTTGATATGACTGACCTTGTGAAAATTCTTTTGAAAGAAAATAAAAGCATAGGGATTTATCCTGTATCTGAAAACTCATGGATTGATGTTGGAGAATGGGAAAAGTATCAGGATGCTTATAATATTTTAAGAGATAGGATAAGGGAGTGAGCAAAAAACTTTTATTAAAAACATGTGAAGACAAAGTTTTTTCATGGGCTACGGATGGTTCTCTTTATATTTTAAACAACGATAAATTTGAAAAATTCTCCGAACTTGATTTTGATTATGATTTTTTTATAAGAGGAGAAGATATTTATGTTATTAAGAACAGAAATATTTATTTAAATGGTGAAAAAAAGGATTTGGGGCTTGATTTTCCTGTAAGGATAATGGTAAAAGATGGTGAAATTTTTGTTCTGGATCAGGAAAGCGCAATTTTAAAAATTTATAATTCTGACTTTAAAGAGATCGAAGTTTACGGGGAGAGAGGAATAGAGGAGCTTGAGAAAAAAGATGAGCTTTATTTTATGTTTCCTCTGGATTTTGATATTAAAAACGATAAAATAGCAATCATAGATACAGGCAATAGAAGAATAGTGGTTTTTAACAGAGCTCTTGACATCATAAAGAGATATCCTGTTATTGGGAAAAAAGTAAGGTTTTACGATAAAAACATAATCTTGGTTTTATTTGGTGAGACTATTTATAAAATTGATATAAATGAGGATAAGATTTACGAAGCTAAATATGGAAATATAATAGATTTTTCAATTCATCCGAAGAGAAAGAAACTGATTTTTTTAAAAGAGTGATTTATCTAAGTGTGAAGAAAAAATGATTGTTTTTTTCTCTACATGGTATAGTGGGCAATTTATCACTATAATCTCAAAACTTAAAATTGTTATTGCCCATAGGATAAAATTAACCTTGTTGCATTTTTTGAGGTTAAAGCATGATACCCCCGATTGCCAATACTGGCAGCTTTGTATGGTTTTATTGCGACAAGAAGAGTAAGAAGAATATAAAGGTTATATCCTTTAAAATCGTGAAAATTTTTTGTAGCTTATTTTATACGTCGTTTCTTTTATTATGATATTATAAAATATCTTTTATTTTCGCGGAGGTGTTTTTCTATGAAAAGACTTTATTGGTTAATGTTTCCAATATTAATAATGATTTTAGTTTTATGTGGGGCTAAGGAAAGAAGTGTTAAAGAAGAATTTGAGAAATTACTTAAAGGTAAATTTTCAGAAAATGAACCGGGAGGAATTGTCCTTGTTCAAAAGGATTCAAAAATTGTATTTCTCAAAGGATACGGCGTCTCTGATCTTGAGACAAAAGAGAGGATAACCCCTGATACGATTTTCAACACTGGCTCAATATCAAAAACTTTTGTGGCTAATGCTATCTTGATTCTTCAGGAGGAGAAACTATTGTCCGTAAAAGATCCTCTTTACGAGTATTTTCCTGATTTTGAAAATAAAGAAATTGCGAAAAAAATAAGAATAGAACATCTTTTATCTCATACATCAGGACTTCCGGACTTAAGGGATGTGGAAAATAATAGAGAGTTTTATTTAATCGCAAAGGATAAAGAAAATTTTGAACCTTTGAAAAAGGTAAAATCTCTGCTTTTTGAGCCTGGTGAAAAATTCGAATATTCAAATCCTGCCTATAATGGACTTGCTTTGATAATTGAGAAAATAACTCATAAAAGGTGGCAGGATTATGTTATTAGGAAAATATTTAAACCTGCTGGTATGACTCACAGTGTGATAACAGATGGAAGTTTTCCAGACAAAGGAGTTGCTCATGCCTATGTATATGCTTATATAAAAGGCAGAAAAAAATTCAAAGAGTATGATTATGGAGAGTTTCCGACATTTGCGGCGGCAGGAAATGGAGGCATCTGGTGTTCTGTTTTAGATCTCGCCAAGTATGAACTTGCTATTCGCAACCATGTTTTTCTGAGTAAAGAATCAATTGAGAGATCCAGAACTGTCTTCAGACCAAAGAATTGGAGGGATTCAGTGCCTCCCAAAATAGGCTATGCATGGTTCATAAGGGAAAAGAATGCAAAAGATAATAAATACGGTGTTAAGATAGTTTATCATACTGGTTCTCAAGGGGGATTCAGAGCATTCTTTATATCTGTCCCCGAAAAAGGGATAATCTTCATTGGTCTTTTTAATAGACCTGTTAAAATATTTTCAAAGATAATGGATAAAGGGCTTTGGATTTTGAAAAAACACAATTGGCTTGAGCCCAGGGGTAAAATATGAAATGGATAGGAGCCCATGTAAGCATTTCAGGTGGAGTTGAGAATGCTCCGATAAATGCTCAAAAGATAGGAGCAAAGGCTTTCGGGCTCTTTTTAAAAAATCAACTTCAATGGAAAGCTTCTCCTTTAAAAGAGGAAAGCATTATTAAATTCAAAGAAAATTGTAAAAAGCTTGGTTATACTCCTGAGCAGATTTTACCGCATTCTTCCTATCTTATAAATCTCTGCTCCCCCGAAAGGGATGCACTTGGAAAATCAAGAGAAGCTTTTATTGATGAGTTTAAAAGGGCTGAAGCTCTTGGCCTTAAATATCTTAATTTTCATCCAGGAAGTCATAAGGGAAAAATCTCAGAAGATGATTGTATAAAGCTTGTTGCTGAATCAATAAATATTGCTCTGGAAAAGGTGAAAGGTGTTATTGCAGTTATAGAAAATACTGCGGGGCAAGGGGGTAATATAGGATACAGATTTGAACATTTGGCTGGAATAATTGATGATGTAGAAGATAAGAATAGAGTGGGAGTTTGTCTTGACACCGCTCATCTTCACGGTGCTGGATATGATATCAAAGATTGTAAGTCCTTTGGGAAAACAATAAAAGAGTTCAAGTCAATTGTTGGAGAAAAGTATCTTAAAGCATTTCATCTGAATGATTCAAAGGTGGAATTGGGAAGTAGGAAGGATAGGCATCATAGTCTTGGGATGGGAAAAATCGGGCTTAAGGCTTTTGAATGTTTGATAAAAGCTCCTATTTCCGATAATAAGCCTTTGATACTTGAGACCATAGAGCAAAAAAGATGGCCGGAGGAAATCAAACTTTTGTACTCTTTTGTTAAATAAACCCTCTTTAAAAAAACTTTTTATCCTTGAACACAGATTTCTTTTTTGCTAATATGAATTATTATTAGACAATAGGAGGGAAAGATGCCTGATGAATTTACAGAAAAGGAGACCATAGGTCTCGGGCAAAACATTAGTTCAAGTATTAAAGGTGTTTTTGTAGGGATTATCCTTTTTATTATTGGGATTATCATTTTGTGGACAAATGAGGGAAGAGTCAATGTGGGAAAGGTTGCGGAAAAGTTGAGTGTCCCTATTAATGCGGAAAAAATTGATGTTTCTTACAATGGTAAATTTGTATCCGCCACAGGTGTTTTCAAAAGTGAGGGAGATGTCGGGGATCCGGATTTTATTAAACCGGGACCTTATGCTGTTTTGAACAGGAATGTGGAAATGTATGCATGGGTTGAGCATACAAGTACAAAAACAAAGAAAAAGGTGGGAGGAAAGACAGAAAAGATAACAACATACAAATATGTAAAAGAATGGACCTCTTCGCCACCGGATTCATCAGCTTTTAAACATCCCGAAGGCCATGAAAATCCTCAGTTAACTATTGAGCCTGCTACTTTTTATGCTGATTCTGCAAAAATAGGTGCTTATACCATAGATATAAAAGCTTTAAAACTTCCGGCTCCCAAAGCCATTTCTGTGGAAGAGGATATGCTTGTTGATGGTGTGGAAGCTTATGTGGAAGGTGGTTATATTTTTAATGGAGAAGGAACACTGAGTAAGCCAAAGATAGGAGATGTGAGAGTGTTTTACACTGCCTTACCAAATACATTTTCCCCTGCAACTGTTTTTGGAAAGGTGGAAGGCTCAAACATAGTTCCTTATCTTTATAAAGGCAAAAAGAAGATATACAGACTTTTTAAAGGGACAAGAGATGAGGCTGTATCAACAATGAAAACAGAGCATACTATGCTCACTTGGTTTTTAAGATTAGTGGGATTTTTCTTAATTTGGGGAGGTTTTAGTGCACTCTTCGGACCCATCTTTGCTTTTCTTGATATTCTTCCTTTCTTAGGCAATATAACAAGAACATTGGTGAACATTGTTACCTTTGTATTTGCTCTTGTGCTCAGTATAACAATAATTATTATCTCAATGATAGCTCACAATCTTATAGCCCTTCTTGTGTCCATTGTTGTAATTGTTGGTATTTTTATCTTTGTTTTTCACAGAAAAAAGAGAAAAGCTGTTAAGACAGCTGCTTAAATATAATAAAATTTAGCGATTCGCCCGAAGGGGCGAATCGCCACTATTATTTATTTTTATTTAATAAGATTTTTATCTCTTGACATTTGTCTTTAATTTATTTATATTATAGAACAAAAGGTGAACAAATGCTCACAAAAAAGCAAAAGGAATTTTATGATAAGTTAAAAAACTTTATTGAGAGAAACGACTATTTTCCCTCCTTCAGAGAGATTGCCAAATTTACAGGATTAAGCTCTACAAATTCAGTCTGGAAATATATAAAAAAACTTGAAAGTGAAGGATATGTTTTTGATAAAAATGGGAAATACTCTATTGTGGAGAGTAATGGAAATTTTATAAAGATTCCTCTTATGGGTTTTGTGCCAGCAGGCTCTCCGACAGAGATTTTTTCCGATCTCGGAGAGGAAATAGAGCTTCCATCATGGTTTGCGGAGCCATCCAATAAAGAAATTATTGCTTTTAAGGTAAAAGGCTTAAGTATGAAAGATGCTTATATAAATGACGGAGATATAGTAATATTAAAAAGAACGGAAAATGCTTCTTCCGGAGATACTGTGATAGCTTTGTTAGAAGATAATTCCATTACCTTAAAAAAACTTAAAATTTTAAAGGATGGTTTTCTTCTTGTTCCTGAAAATGAGGAGTATCAGCCTATAAAAGTAAAAGAGCTTAGAATTATAGGAAAAGTAGTTGGGGTTTTAAGAAAATATGAATAGGGTCTTACACATTGATCTTGATGCCTTCTTTGCCTCTGTGGAGGAAGCTGAAAATCCTGGGCTCAGAAACCAGAAACTTGTGGTTATGGGGGCCGGAGAGAGAGGTGTTGTAACTTCTGCAAATTACAAAGCAAGAAAGAATGGAGTAAAGGCAGGGATGCCTTATAAAAAGGCTTTCTCACTGTGTCCGGATTGCACTTTTATTTCCGCTAACTATAAAATTTATGAGGATTATTCCAGAGAATTTTTTAAGATTTTAGAGGAGTTTTCACCCGATGTTGAGCATTATTCCATAGATGAGGCTTTTATTGATATTTCCAGATTAAGATATCTTGAAAACTCAGAGATTGAACTTGCTGCTAAGATAAAGAGAGAAATTGAAAACAAAATTGAGATTTCTGCAACTATTGGAATAGGGGATAAAAAAGTGTCAGCAAAGGTTGCTACAAAACTTGCAAAGCCAGGTGGAATATGTAGAGTATTAAGTGAAGATGATTTTTTAATGGGCGTTTTGATTTCAGAGATTCCGGGAATAGGAAAGGCTCTTTCGGTAAAGTTTTCCCTTATTGGGTTTGAAAGAGGAGACGATATTAAGAGAAAAGATTTTTTATTATGGGAAAAGATAAAAACAGGTTTTGGCTCTTTTGTTATCCCTTTTGAAAGAAAAAGGCTTAACTCGCTTCCGTTCCAGTCAATTTCAAGGGGGAGAACTTTTGATAGGAACATTTCTGAGAAGGATAAAATATTGGTTCACATATCAGAGTTTTCAGAGGAAATTTCCAGAACACTGATAAAAAATGGATTAAAGGCATCCTCAGTGGGGATAAAACTCAGGTATTTTAATTTTTACGAGGAGGAGTTTAAAGTAAAAGTGATTCCTCCGATTTCAAATTATTCTGACATATACGCAAAGGCTAAAGCTCTTTTTTTAAATAATTATAATCCGGTGAAAGGTAAATTGAGAGCTATTACTGTTTTTGTTGGAGATGTAAAAAAGTCACCTATTTACTATCTGTTTAAACCGGAGATTAATAAAAAAGAGGCTTTTTCTTCAGCGGTTTTTAGAATAAAGGAAAGATTCGGAGATAGAATAATATACCCTGCTCGGAAGTTTGTGCAAATATAAAAAACCCTTGAATTTACCAAAAAGAAGAGAAGATTAATTTATTAAAAGATTAAATTATGATAAAATTCCCTCATGGAAGGAAATA
>CAZWJH010000111.1:0-7004 GCA_964634755.1 uncultured Clostridia bacterium | reverse complement strand
CCTTTATGGCTTTATGGTTTTTTGTATTAACCTCTTGCTTTTCACTCATCTTTTACACTCTCCTTCACACATTTATACACATACTACTCTTAATTCTTTTATTTTTTATCTTTTGATTATTTTCCAATAACCGCTCTTTCTTGACCCCTCTCGTTTAAGAATTGATTTGTTTTTTAATTTCTCAATATTCCTTTTAATTGTCCTCTCATTCATCCCTGTCTTTTTAGCTAATTCTTTTATTGTTATTTTTTCATCTTCTAATATCAACAAGATTATTCTTTTTTCATTTTCCGATAATTTTTTTATTGGGACATTTATTGGGACATTTATTGGGACATTTATTGGGGCCTCTCCAATATTTTTAGACAACTCTTCAAAGGGTTTATCTTCTTTCTTAAAAACTATTGTTAAGCCTCCGTTATATCTAAAATCAGGCTCTGGTAATCCTGCTCTCTTACAGTGTTCTATGATATTAATTGTTCCTCGTCCCCATATTTCAATATACCCGGCTCTGAAAAAAACATTTGCAATATCCGGATTTGCCGGATCAGATCTGTGTTTTACTTTAAGGGTTTCCACTGTCCATCCCGAAGGTAATTCTCCCGAATTATTTATCCAAAGCATATTCTCATAAACACTTATTTGCACGGGGCTTCCGCTTGTATAATCTTTATGGATAATAGCATTGAGGATAGCCTCACGGAGGGCTTCTTCAGGATAATCATATGTCTCACTTCGTGTTAAACCTTCATAAGTAATATTGGCTTTCAAATATTTTGTAAGCAACAAATCCATCGTTTTTTCAACTTGTTCGAACAAACTTCCATGTATTTCATCCTGATAAAGCAATTCCGTATGTGTGCGAAAAAATCCTATTTTTACATAAGCCCCGGTAACAAGTTTTTCAGGGTTTTTCCCAAAAGATAGGATTGCCGCTCTTTTTAACCCGTCCTGATTATACATTCCCAAAAGGTTAAGCAAATTTTCATTACTATCTTCTATATCCTCAATAGGTATTCTTTTTGCTCTTTTGGCTCTTTTTCTGAAAATACTAAAAGCTTCTTCGGACAAATCAGCTAAAGTAAAACCATAAGCAGTGATTCCATCCCATTTTTTCCCCATTTTCTTTAAGAACATCTTTTCAAGAGCCGGACCTTTTAACTCTTGAAGTGTGCTGCCTGAACGATAATAAAACTTACCACGATAAGAGATTGGTGTATTATAAGGTTCAACAATAATTTCAATATACTTTTTCCCTTCTTTTTCAAGGAGGTTTACATCCGCCATAATACCAAGTATATCACGAATCTTATTTGGCAAATCTTCCATAAGTTTTTTAATGTTCTTCAAACCAACTACATTTCCCTTATCATCAACACCAATATAAAGAATTCCACCATTGGCATTAGCAAATCCTGATATCCATTTCAAATAATCATCCCGCCAGCCATTCTTAAACTCAATATTTTGATTTTCACTCATAATTTACCGTAAAATATACATTTTAATATTTTTAATTATTATATTTTTTGTTAAAAAAATCAATATGACTTCACCTACTAATTATGTGAGCTTTTTACTCCCATTCTTAGTGGGATTTTTCTATTCTTTCCTTCTCAACTTTCTTTTACTTTCACACATCTTCATACATCCACATTCACTTCTTTCCCCTTACATTCACACTATTCAATGATGTATTCTTCTCACAATTTTTTACTATCGTACCCAACTTTCTCAACAAGTGCCGCATTTCACTGCTCCTCTTCATCCCTTAAACCTCTCCCACTCATCCCTATTTATTTTTTTCTCAATTTTCGGATCTATGATTTTGATTTAGGGATAATATTTTACCTGTCCCCTAATTAGACCTATTCGTTTACTTGACTTTTTCTCTTCTATATTTTATAAAAAAGATAGGTAAAGATAGCTAAGAAGAAGATATTTAGGGAATGGAGATAAACTAATGAACAAAGACAATTTTTTTAATGAGATGAGAAAACATTCTAAAATAAAGCTTAATATTTTTGAAGAAACTCTTAAAGTTTCCATAAGCATAGCAAATGAGATGGCCAAAAAATTTAATACTTATAATTATGTTTACATTGATCTTTTTGCAGGAACAGGATTATATCAATCGGGAGAAAAAGGTTCCCCTTTAAGAGCAATTAATATTATTTTAAATCATAAAAAAACGAAGAATAATAAATTAAAAAATTTCTTTGTTTTGTTTGTAGAAGAAAACAAAAAACATTTTTTATTCTTAGAAACAGAGATTAAGAAAAACAAAGAAATATATGAAAAGTACAATATTTTTATTGAAATTAAACAAGGTAAGTGGGAAGAACATAAAAATTGTATAAAAGAATATCTGAAAAAATCTACTTTTGGCTTTTTATTCCTTGACCCTTTTATTTCTATAAATTTTAAAGAGTTTAACAATATAATAAAGGATAGATCAATTAGATTCAAAGAAATAATGATGCTTTTTAATCTCCATTCAATTATAAGAAACATTGATAATGAGAAAGCACTCTCAAGTTTGGAAAAAATCTTAAAAATAAAATTTGACAAAATAATTGAAAGCGATAAACCGGATGAGGAAATCGCTCATCACATACAAAAGTTTTTTGACAAAGATTTTAAAACAGGAATAAGTATTCCTATTGATGTGAAAGGAAAACTTAAAAAAATTGATTATTTTATTTTATTCCTATTTACAAATAGCATAGGTGTTGCTGATAGTTTTTTAAAAGCCTATGGTTCCAGAATATCAGAATTATATCCTCACAAAAAAGGAGGGTTTGACCAAGGTTTTAATTTAAAAAATGATATAAATGAATTTTTAAAATCAAAGCATTCTGCAACACTATACGATTTGATTGTTTACTTTCATAAAAAAGTAGTTTCATGGAAGAAAGCTATTAATGTTAGTGTTGAAGTCCCCACTTTAAAAAATTTGAGAGAGATATTAAACAAGATGGATTCGGATGGAAAAATATTAATCACATCCTCTGCTCCGCAATTATTAGGAAAGAGAAAAAAATTATTATCAAAAATAAGAAGAAAAGAAGATATGGAAAAAATAAAAATTGAAAAAATACCTAAAAGATAATATATTATGATATGAGAAAAACAATAAGGAAAAAATCTCTTCTTTATAAAAGTAAGGTAGAATACGGCTCTTGGACAATAAATCATGTGGAGGGGTGTTCTCACGGGTGTAAATTTCCCTGCTACGCTTTTATGATGGCTAAGAGATTCGGTAAAGTTAAAACTTATGAAGAATGGAGAGAGCCTAAAATAGTGGAAAATTCAATTGAACTATTAAAGCAAGAAGTGAAAAGATACAAAGGTAAGATAGATTTTGTCCATCTTTCATTTACAACAGATCCGTTTATGTATGATTTCGAAAGAAAAGCTCTTTTGCCGGAAGTTAAAGAATTAACACTTAAAATAATTAAGTTTTTAAATGAAAATAATATTAGAGTTACCACTTTAACAAAAGGGTACTATCCTGATGAAATATTAACCGGTGATTTTTTACCTGAAAATGAACATGGAATCACTCTTGTTTCCTTGAACCCTAAGTTTAAAGAAAAATTCGAACCTTTCTCAGCTCCTTATGAAAAGAGAATATCTTCTCTGGAAAGACTTGCATTAAAAGGTCTAAACACATGGGTAAGCATAGAACCTTTTCCAACCCCTAATCTTGACCCTACAGCTTATGATATTGAAAAACTATTGGATAGAATCTCTTTTGTGAAAAAGATTGTTTTCGGGAAATTAAATTATAATGTAAAGTCAAATAAATTTAAGAATAATAAAAGCTTTTATGAGAAAGTAGCAAGAAAGATAATTGATTTTGCAGAATCACACAATATAGACTATCATATAAAATTCGGAACGCCTGGAAGTATAAAAGAAACGGTCAAAATTTTTACAAATAAAAAAGTAGGAAGTTTTAGCCGCTTGTAAATTGTATGTAATTCTGATAGTATAAATTATTAATCCTTTGTTAAATAAAGGAGAATAAAAGATGAAAAGAAAGGCATCAAAAAAACAAGAAATTAAAAAATTGGGAAAAAAGTTAAAAACAGCGGAATTTATTTTTACTGATCCTAAATATACACAAAAGGCAGAACAAAAAGAAAAAGAGATAAATAATATACCTGACGAATATTTAATTAAATCTTTTACTATTTAAAAAGTAATTTTATGAAAATAGTGGAATATAAAGAAAAAATTTGGGAAGCATTCAAAAGCAGAGGGCGAACATATTTGGGGATAAAAAGTTATATAGAAGGGTATGCTGAGGAGGTAAATAAAAGAGATATCTCTGTTGTCATTGAGAAAGATTATATTGATAAGGATTATTTAATTGATTATGCTAATTATTATGCAAGATGTTATGATGATATTTCTAAGAAAACAGAGCGATACCATTTTTTCTTGGGAAAAGTTAAAACTATAAAAGAATTGTTTGACTCTAATATAACAGATACTTTAGATAAATATAAACATTCGGTAAAAGAATTAAACAAAAGATATATAGGTTTTGTAGTAAAAAGGCCATTAAAAGAAGCAAAAATAGGAAGAACTATTTTAAAACGATACCCGTCGGAAACAAAAAATAGAAATATCAGATATCTTAATGTGTTTTCCCAAAATTCGATTCATCTTTTCGGAAGAACTCTGGAAATAAACACACTCCCTTATCAAGAACAAGACAATGCGGTTTCAGCTTGTGCAACGATTGCTTTATGGACAAGTTTACAAGCATTAGGTTATAAATTCAACAAGTCTTCCGATTTATCCCCCTCAGAAATAACATCATTAGCTTTTGAATCAAATTCAATTATTTCATCACGAAAATACCCTAATAATGGTCTTACAATGTATCAGATAATCTCAACATTAAGAGAATTAGGTTATGAAGTTACACCCTATTTTTTCAAAAATGATTCGGAAAAGAATTTGCTAAAAGGTTTGATAAGAACATATGTGAATTTTGGAATACCGTTATTAGTAGGTTTGGAATTAACTAAGAGAAATAGGGAACAAGATTATCATGCTGTTGTAATTACAGGTTTTAAAGAAAACACAGAAAAAGAGATTATCCAACTTTATGTTCACGATGATCAAATCGGCCCGTTTTGTAAAGTCAAACTAAAGGATGGAAATATTTTTAATTGGGAAAATGAATGGACTGAAAGAAGGGGGTATGTTTCAATGAAACCTATGTTTCTATTTGTCCCTATCTATCATAAAATAAGATTATCATTTACAAGAGTAAGTGAGATCTGCAATGCTTTAATGGAAAGCTTGAGAGAATATAATTTCAGTAAAGAGATATTATTATTTGAAAGTAATGATTATAAAGAATCTGTTTTAAAATACTTTTTTAAAAACAAAACATTGTTTTTCGAAGAAGAAGGTTTTAAGACAATGAAAAGAATGTTGCAAGAACAATATCCTCACTATATATGGGTAATAAGATTATACAAAGATAATAAAAGATTTGCGGATTATGTATTAGATTCAACAACAAATATAATAGATAAACCATTATGTGTAATTAAATATTAATCAGGCAAAATATTTTAATTATAGCTAAAGTTATTCTCTAATGTGAGACTCCTCTTTCAAAAGATTGTGGTTTGGGAGAGAGGCTTAAACTATTTATAATACTCTCCTTCCATATACTCTATTAAGGTATCATAAAAAAAACAATATTCAACACTTTCTTTTTTTATCGATTTACTGCTTTTCACAGACTCAATATTACCATTTCTAAAGTAGATTGTATAACCATTCCTACGGAGAGACATATCACTTTTAAGTTCTTCTCCAGAATTTTTATTATAAATACTTTTAATCATATGTTTTGCAAATTCAAGGTAAAGACTATTATTTTCGGAACTTTTTATGTGAAAATTATTCCTAATTTCTTTTAACACCTTTAATAAATAACTTTCTAACCCCCCAAATATAATTATAAGAATTTTTATTCCTACATTTGTGTAGGAAATAAATTGATTTTGTGTAAGTGTGTTAATATTTTCTTTAAAAACATAAAATGGAATATTTATTCCTTTTAGCAATTGCCTTAAATTCAGTTTCTCTCTACTCTCTAACCTTAAAGAATCTTTCAAAATTATTTCTAAAAAGTTTCTTAATATTCCGCTTTCTCCCATAGAAATTTTGATTTTATCTTTTTCTTTAACTCCTTTAAACTTTGATACTATCTTACCCACAAATTTTTCAATGATTTCCTCATTCTTAAATTCAAAAATCTCAAGGCTGTAGAATTTATCAAAGTATCCGCTGAAATCAACATCCGCTCCGTATTTATAATGAAAGATTTTTTCCAAATTGCGATAATCTCCCACTAAAATAATCCTATCAAAACCAAACCTATTTTCTAACTCATCCTCATAAAGTTCAAAATGTGCAGAAAAAACATTAAGGATTCTGAAAATATGCTCAGGGTCAATTCTCTCAAGATCATCAATAACAAGAACTGTTTCTTTTTCACCTTTAATTTTGTTTATCTTTTTCCTTATTAAATCACTTATATAATCAGGCTCATTTGTGCTAATTTCTTTTATTCTTTTCAAGTAGCTTTCTACTATTCCTTTTTCTCCTCCTTTTATTTCGTTTTTATATTTGAAGAATCTCTCTGTTATTTCAACAACATCTTTAAGTGGCTTTCCCAATTTTGGTATCATGCTTAAAAATGTTTTAGCAATATCTAATTTATTCTCTTTGCCCCATAAATATAAAACAGTCATATAATCAGTAATATCATTAAAATCTTCTTCTGTAAAAATATCTTCTTTTTTATTTATCAACTGAATAAGTAAATCATATTTTATTAATTCAAAAATATCCTCGTTTTTTGAGAGTTGATAATTTATAGGATAAAGATAAAAAGCCAAAAATTCTTCTTCATAATGATTAAAAAATTCCCTTAAAAAATAAGTCTTTCCTATCCCGAATTTACC
>CAZWJH010000110.1:0-7044 GCA_964634755.1 uncultured Clostridia bacterium | reverse complement strand
TCCCCGTCTGAGGACTAACTATCAATCTTCTTCCATCCTCAGTGGAAAGATTCAATCCTTTAACACCACTTTCTTCCTCTGTTCCCCTGCTTGTTATGGCTCCTTTATCTTCCGCTCCAAAAATTGAAGAAAGCCCTCCTTCAAGCTCCTCCCATATAGTAGTTTTCACGCTCGTTTCAACTGAAGAGGAACTTGCATTTTGTCCTCCCATACCACCAGTTCCAGCTCCCCCTCCTATTGTCCCACTACCCCCTGTCACTCCTCCGCTTATACCACCCATTCCGCCTCCTATAGAACCCATCTGGGATCTTGTGGAAAAAGAGACATTTCTCTTCCCTTTTCTCTGAGCAGCTATGAAATTAAATGTGAAAACTCGCGTAATTTTTCTTTTCTTAAACACATGAAGTACATTCCCCTTCTCTATTTTGTATCCAAGTCCTAATGAGGGAAGTATATAATCAAGGGCTTGTTTAAGGGAAATCTCCTTAAAATTAGCAAGTTCTATGGTTCCTGAAACATTCGGCTCAATGTAAAGACTGTACTTTGTCTCTTTTGTAAGAGCCAGAAGCACATCCTTTATTTCAGCCTTTGTAAGAGCTATTCTGACTCTCTCTACCTTCTCATTATTTTTCTCCTTTTTTACATCAGAAGGAAGGACCACTTTTACAGGAACATCCTCAACTTTCAATGGAGAGGGGCTCTTCTTTTCTTTTTTTACGGATTTTATCTTTTTTTCTTTCTTAATTGTAACAGGTTCTGTTTTTACCTCTTTCTTAACACAGTTTGAAAAAACCACCAAAAATGCTATTAAAATCGGGAAGTATTTTCTCATCTTAATTCTCCGCTTTCATTTTTTTTATCAACAATCGGGATAGATTTTCTTTCAAAAATATTTATTTTAAATTCCCGATCATTGGCAATTAAAATCACATTACTATCCTCTATCGTACTCACATAAATTCCATTCTTTTTTTCACCTTCTTTAAATACGATGTTATTAATCACACACATTCTAACCTCTTTTTTTGTAATTATAGCCGATAAGAAAATATCGGTAAACTTAATATCTCTTTCATTTTTAAGAGACAAAAATTTTTCATTTGTTCCGAACGGATCATAGCCCCAAATGAGCTTTGTCGGATCTAACAGATCTCTTCTTACATCTTTTAATCTTTTATAAAAAGAGATGACTTTATTTTCCGTTTGTTTCATTTTAACCGAAGGAGTTTTTAGAGCTTGCTTTTCCGAAGTATCCTCATTTTCATTGGAAGAAGTCATCAATCGAGGAACATTCTTCATACTTTTTTCCATAACAGGTGGTCCTTTTAACACAGGGACACTTTTTTTATTTTCACCGGTCAAAATTCTTATCGTATTACCAATTGCAAGAATTGCTACAATTACTAATATTACTACAACATATTTATTCTTAAGCACCTTCAAAACTCCTCTTCACCCTGAATTTTAAAACTATCAAAAAATAAGTAACATTATTCTTCCTTTTTATAATTATCTTATCAACCATTAAAAAACTTATCTTTTTAAACATAGAAACAAGTAAATAAGAAGTTTTCTTTAAATCTGATGCAATAAAAAGCTTAATTTCAAAAGGGGAGTTTTTAATCTGGTTCTTACTTGATCCAACTCTACCTTTATCAAAAGCCCTGAATGTTGCATTTTGATAAAATCTTTCATTTTTAGCCGGAGTAAAAACACTCAAATATTTAAACTCTGACAGTAAAACTGAATCTCTCCTTAATGTTTGTGTTATTTTTATATACTCATCATCAATGTTTATCAAAAAATCACCATAGTATGAAGAAAGCACATCCCTTAAATTTTCAACCAATCCATTCACATATGTAAGAAATTCTCCTCTGTCTCTCAAGACAATCTGATTTTTACTCATCATATTTTCTATTTTTTCCCAAAGAGCTCTCTCTCCTTTGTCAGGGGGCTGGAAATTTTCCAACTCTCTTTGAAATGCCTGGATTCTTGCAGTATTATTTTTTAGTTCCTCCTTTTTACTGTTTATCTCATTAAGAGATGGGAAAAAGTAAAGAAAAAGAAAGAACACCATAATCAAAATAAAAGCTCCCATCCCAAAATATTTTCCATAAATATAGACTATTCTTCTATCTTTCATAAGGCTCTATCTCCAAATTTATTGTAAACAGGATTTTAAAATCTTCCCTTTTTATCTTCTGCTTTTTCCCTGTAATTTCATTTTTTATGTTCGAAATTAATTCTTCCCCAGTAACCCTTTTCTTTCCCTCTTCCACGGAAAAATTTGAGTTCCTTATCCCCGGAAAAGCCTGAATTTTTAAATAAAAATCATTAAATATTCTATTGTTAAGAAATGGGGTATCAGATAAGACCTCCCCATTTATCTTAATTGAAAGACCTTTACCATTATCTTTTATTTCAGCCCCTTTTAAAAAAACACCTGAAGGAGAATTAAGAGTAAGAAAATTGAAGAATTTTACAATCTCCTCTATCTTTAATTGCTCAAGCCCTAAAGACAGCATTTGCTCGTAGATTCTCTGCCTCTTGTTTTTTACACTCTCAATCTCAGCTTTTCTTATTTCAAGATTCTGAAGAGCTTTGCTCTGAATTTTTAATTCATTTAGAACATCCGACTTAAAATTTTCTACTATTACAGTTGTTGGGATAATAATTGCTAAAAGTAAAATAAAGCTTAGAATAAAATTTCTTTGCCTCTTTTTAAATACCTCTTTTTCATAATAAAAAAAAGGAAGTAAATTAATCTTATCCTTTTCTTTAACAAGAAAAACAGCTCCTAAAATGTCAAAAAATGATGATAAAAATTCCACAGGTTCAAAACCTGAAGGTATTTCTATTTTAGCTGAGAGTTTTTCTCCGGTACAAAGAATAAAATGATAAGGGGAAACCTCATTGAGATCCTCAACAACCTCTTTGAGATTGGAAATATTTCCCACAACATAAATTGAAGAGATATCAAACCCTCTGTGCTTCTGTTTAAAGTATTGAACTGTTCTGCTTATCTCAACTACTATATTATCAACATCATTATCACCAAAAATATCAGAGTCTGCCACAGGAATATCTCTTTCAATTATAGTATTTGAATTTTCCTTAAAAATTACAAATGTTGATTTTTCAGGTGAGATATTTAAGATTCCAAAAGTTTCTCTATCCTTTTCAATAATTTTTTTTAGAGCTATAAAACTCTGAACTTTCGTCGTTATAATTTCAGGAGTTTTTCCAATATTTCTTAAAAAAGTAAAAAGCTCCCATATATACTTTTGAGGAGCAACAGAAACAAGAGCCTCAACAACTCTTCCTCTTCTCTCTTCCTTCTCCTCCAATACTATAAAATCATGAAAAAATTCTTCATCTGGAAAAATTCTCTTTGCCTCTCTCTCTACAACTTTTGAAAGTTCTCTTTTAGGAATTTTAGGAAATGATTTAATATCATTTTTAATTAGGGTTGATTTGGCAATAAAAATAGTGTTTGAAGCCTTTATCCCTTCTTTAACAAGTCTTGTTTTTATCTCAGCACCGGCACTTTCTCTATCGATAACTTTAAAACTCAGGTAATTTGATATTTTAAAAAGGCCTCCTTTTTTGAAAAACTCTATTGCAGAAAATTTTCCTTCTGAATATTGCATAGCACAATATTTTTTCATTACCTTAATCCTCCTGCTGCTGCAATCCCGCTTGTAAGTTTATATATCGGGAGAAAGATTGAAAGAGCAATAAATAAAACAATACCACCCATCACAACAATTAAAGTAGGCTCAAGTACTGCAAACATTTTCTTAATTGCTTGAGGCACTTCTTTATCATAATAATCAGAAACTTTTTTAAGTGTTGAATCCAGAGAGCCTGTCTCCTCACCAACCTGAATCATCCTGAGAACAAGAGAGGGGAAATAGGGAGATTGCCTCAAACTTTCAAAAATACTATTACCGGTCATTATTCCCTCTCTCGCTTTTACAATTTCCTTAGCAATAATTGAATTTCCAACAACTCTCTCCACAATTGAAAGAGTCTGTGGGATCCCTATACCTGCAGAGTAAAGTAAAGCTGTGTAATGAGCGAATCTTGAAAGAGCTAGCTTTCTATTTAACTTACCAAAAATAGGAAGATGTAATTTCATTTTGTCCCAGAAAAGTCTTCCCTTATCTGTCTGATAGGTAAATTTATAAATAACAAAAAAGCCTATTAACGAGCCAATAATTACCCACCAGAAATTTTCAAAAAAATGAGCAACTGCAATAAGAATTTTAGTTGGGGTGGGAAGTTCAACATTAAAAGAGGTTAATATAGGGATAAATTTCGGGACAGTAAATGTCATCATAATAAAGATTACCACACCTATCATCAAAAATACAAAGGTTGGATAGATAGAAGCTTGCTTTATTTGAGCTATCAACTCCTCCTGCCATTCCAAAAACCTTATTAATTCTCTTAACACAGAATCAAGGTTTCCTGTAGCTTCTCCGGCTCTTATTATACTTACATATATTTCAGGAAAAGCATTTGGGTAAGTTTCAAGAGCATCTGAAAAAGAGCTTCCCGCTTCAATTTGTCTTATAATTCCCGCCAAAATATTTTTGAATGTGGGACTATCCGTACTATCTGCAAAATCCGAAAGTGCCACTATAATAGGCACTCCCGCTTCAAGAGAAGTTGCTATATGAATACTAAAAAGTATAAGATCTCTTCTTTTAATTTTACCCTTTGAAGTTTTCATACTCTCTTTAAGCTGAAATGCATTAATTAAAACAAGATCCATATTTAACAACTGCTGCTCCAACTCCTCAAGGGTTCTGGCATTCATAACACCCTCAATGCTTTCTCCCGCATAATTTCTTGCCTTATATGAAAATGCCGGCATTACACTTCCCCGTAACTAACTCTTACTACCTCTTCAAGTGTGGTTTTTCCCTCTCTCGCTTTTTCCATACCATCCTCAAAAAGGGTCACAAGGCCTTCTTCCAAAGCCGCATTTTTTATTTCTGTAAAATTAGCCCCTGAAGATATTAATTCCCTTAAATGAGGTGTAATAACTAACATTTCAAAAATAGCAATTCTTCCCTTATATCCTGTGTTATTGCAAGCAGAGCATCCGGCCCCTTTGTAAAACTTAGGCCTTTCCTCCCCTACCCAACCAACTCTTCTTAAAATAAGGGGATCGGGAGTATACTCCACTTTGCAATTATTACAAATAGTTCTTACAAGTCTCTGGGCAATAATAGCATTTATAGTTGAAGCTAAAAGGAACCTCTCCACTCCCATATCAAGCAATCTCGGGATAGCTGAGACAGCATCATTCGTATGAAGGGTTGAGAATACAAGATGACCTGTTAAAGCAGCTCTTATGGCCATATCAATGGTCTCTCTATCTCTCATTTCTCCCACCATTATTATGTCAGGATCCTGTCTTAATATTGATCTTAGACCTGTTGCAAAGGTAAAACCTGCTTTTTCATTCACCTGAGATTGTCTTATTATAGGAAATTCATACTCTATGGGATCTTCAATTGTTATTATATTTTTTTCAATAGAATTTAAATAAGCCAGAGCAGAATAAAGGGTTGTAGTTTTTCCAGAGCCGGTAGGCCCTGTTACGAGAACAATTCCGTGAGGTCTTCTTATTATATCCTTAAATTTTTCAAGATTCTTTTCATTAAATCCAAGATTTTCAAGCCCCAAAACCACTCTTGATTTATCCAAAAGCCTTAAAACAACATTGTATCCAAAAATTGTCGGATAAAAAGAGGATCTTATGTCTATTACCTTTTTCCCTATTCTAAACTTAACTCTTCCGTCCATTGGAATCCTTGCCTCGGCAATATTAACATCTGAAAGAATTTTCAGCCTTGCGATAACAGGAGGTTGTATGGGTTTTGGTATTGTTGGCCCCATTTGCATTATTCCATCGATTCTATATCTGATTCTTAAAACTTTTTCATCAGGTTCTATGTGAATATCAGTAGCTCTATCTTTTATCCCCTTTATTATAAGCTGATCAACAAGTCTTACGATAGGAGCCTCCTCTGCAAGAGTAAGTTCCTGAGCCATTATCCCGGGCCTGCTTGCAAGGTTTATACTTTCCTCAATAAGCTCATCAAGAGATCTTCCGCCTCTGTAATATATCTCTATAGCATTACTTATTTCATCGGGAACTGCAGATACAAATCTTACCCTTGCTCCTGAAATATCCTCTATTTCAGAGATTGCATCAACATCAAAAATATTCTCAGCAGCAACAGTTAAAATATTCCTTTCCTCATCATAATCAATAGGAATGACATTGTATCTTTTACAAACAGTTTCGGTTACCTTTTTTATAGCTTCTTCCTCTATAGCTGTTCTTTTAAGATCGATAAATTCCACACCTGACTGAGCCGCAAGTGTAGTTGAGAGAACATCGGGTGTTATAAAGCCAAGATTTATCAGGGTCTCCCCCAACATAGCCCCCGTTCTTTCCTGCTCCTTTAATGCAAGATTAAGTTGTTCCTTTGTTAAAAATCCCCCTTCTATGAGACGTTGTCCTAATGGTTTTCTTTTCTTTTTTCCTTTCTTGTTTACAATATCATCAGCCATAAAATAATATAATTAAAATGATAAATTCTGTCAATTAAGCTGAATTTTATGAAGTTACAAATTAAAAATGTCATAAAAAAATACAATAAGTTATGTCATATATTAAAAGATATAAAGTTTTATTTTAATAAAACATCTTGTAGCGCGCCTCCGAAAAAAAGAGTAGAAGAGAAGAGAGTTAAGGAAAATTTTAACAGGAGGTGCGCATGGAGGAAGGAATATTTACGGAGGAAAGCATGAAAAGATTAAGAGTATTGGAAGAATTGGTTAAGAAGCGAATAAGAGTGAAAGAAGCAAGTATTCTGTTAGGAATAAGGGCACTTGTCAAGAAAGTTGTGTATGAAGGAAAAATGTAACAATAATTTCATATTAAGCACCCGTGTTAGAAAAAGTATGTTCCGATGATGTATTTGCCGGAAGATTGGAAGAGTTTGATGATAGCAAGCA
>CAZWJH010000109.1:0-7062 GCA_964634755.1 uncultured Clostridia bacterium | reverse complement strand
CAGATCATACTTTTTTATATTTCCAATAAAATTGACCATAAATAGTAACAATATCAACTCAAACCACCAGGCATTATAGATCAATGCTTTTGCAGTTTGCGTACCAAGGTCATTTTCTATAAAGGTTGCTAAGCCCATAGAGGCTGCAAATACAATAAATAAAATTGCAGTTAATCGTGTAGAAAACAATAGGTTAAATACTTTTTTCATTGTAAATTAATTAGATAATTATGGCCTGCGAAGTTAGTAAATTATAATACAATTGCTTTTTATTTTTCAAAAGGTTGTGAGATTAAAGATGGGAAAAAGAAGATAAAAGATGCTCACGGGATAGTACTTCTTCAGTTTTTTAAATGGTACAGCAAATTGAATTCTAATGAGGAAATAGGTAAAGTTGTAAAGGAAACTATACCGAATGAACAGTTTCGAGAAGATGATGCTTATGAGTTTATTAAAAGGAAAATTGACAAATTATTAACCATAGATACTTTTGCCTACAGAAAAATGGAAAAAGAAGCCCTTTCACTTTCAAACTGGCTCAGACGCTTTGCAGAGGGGATGATTGAGGGAGAGTAATAAAATAAATTTATAGAAGGAGATGTATAATGACCTATAAAAAGGGAAATATACAAAAATTTACAGATTCTCATGGGAAAATTCATTATAAGTTTAATTACAAAAAATCAACTGAAAAACCTGGATCTATTGAGCTTTTTCCATCTTCTGAAGAAATAAAAAATATTTTTGATAAGGAGCCGGAGATTGAAGTAGAGTGGAGGTCAAATCGCGATTTTAAGATTAGATATGAAGAAAGAGAAATTTCTAATTCATTTTTTAATAATAGCAGTAATTCTGGTACACAAAGTAACGATAAAAAGGAGAGAAAAATGAGCAGGCAGAACAGGAACAGAAATCATTATCAAGGTAATAGACAAAATAATAATCAGGGGCAAAGGATTAATGGAGAAAGACTTATTCCTAAGATGGTTTCAAATCTTATATCTAATGATTTATCACGTGTCAATCTGAATCTTTTATTAAACAAAATTCTGTGGAAGTACAAAAATACATATAATGATTTATCTGAAAAAAAAGAAAAATTCCTAACTAAGTTTGTAAAGAGCACTAATAGTGGAGATGCTTTTAGAAAAGGAAAAGAATTTGCTAAAACTAAAATAAAAATCTTCAAAAATATAGGAAAGGTTTACAGGGAAGATAATGTTGAAACTTTCAAAATGTCATTAAATTCACGCCTCATCGTTGGTCTTGGAAACCCATCACCTGCTGAAACTGGAATTTTGCTTCACCACATTTATGGAATACCTTATATTCCGGGCTCTGCTCTTAAAGGTATTGCAAGATGGAGCGCAATTGTTGAGATTGCTGAAGATACTCTTGAAAGTGTAAAATCCATTTATAATAATAAATATGATATTTACAAGCACTTTAACTTTATTGATTCGGTAATTGAAAGTGATATAAGAGATGAGAAAGTTGCTAAATTTATAGAGGATAAGCTCCCCAAAGATGTTAATTTAAATAATCAAAGTATAATAAATACCCTTGTTGAAAAAACAAAACTTGCAAGATGTATTTTTGGAACAAAATCATCTTCCGGCTCAATTCTTTTCCTTGATGCCTTTCCCGATGAAAATGTTAAGTTCAAAGTTGATATAATGAATCCTCATTATCCTGATTACTATGACGGGGCGAAAAAGCCTCCTGCTGACTGGCAGAATCCAATTCCAATCCCCTTTTTAACAGTTGAAGGCGGTAAGTTTGAGTTTGTTGTTTTAAGAACAAAAAAACCTGAAATTTGTAAAAATGAAAAAGATTTGTTAACAAAAGCAGTTGAATGGCTTGAAAAGGGACTTACTGAATTTGGAGTCGGTGCAAAAACTGCTCTTGGATATGGAATCTTTAAAAAACTAACTAAGGAGCTAAAATGAAAACATACATAGTATCTGTTGGAACTTCGGTTATTACGAATTATAAGAGGAAGTATCCTTACAAAGCTTCCTTTGATATTGACGATGTTGTGGGGCACTTGAGGAATGCTTTTGAGCAAAAACGGTTGGAGGAAACTTCTGCGGAGATTAAAACTCTTTTAAAAGCTGAACTTTCTCCCGATGATAATGTGTTTTTACTTGCAACAGACACCGATGATGGGATAATTGCATCCCACATATTAAAAACATTTATCACGGGAGTTTTGAACAACCGCAATGTTAAGGATTTTTCCATAAAGGGTCTTCAGATTGAAGATTCAAGGGAATTCAGAGAAAAAGGTGTTAGAAACCTTCTTTCAATTATTCAGGAAATTATCCTAACTGAAAAGCCTTCTGATTTTTACCTCGTTGTTTCAGGAGGGTTTAAAGCGGTGGTTCCATACCTTACAATAGCAGGTATGCTTTACGATATTACTGTTTTATACATATTTGAAAGTACTGATGAGCTTATTGAGCTTCCACCTCTTCCGATTCAGTTTGACCTCTCCTTTATAGAATCACTGGAAGAAATTCTTTACAAGGTTGACTCCGATGGTTTTCTCTCATCTGATGATTTTGAACTCTTTATATCCGGAAGAACAGACAAATCCAAAATAAAGCTATTGTTCTCAGAAAGAGAAGGAAAGGTTTATCCTTCTGAAATTCTCTCTTTACTCTGGCAGGTTTACAAGTTTAAATACTTGGGAACATAAAAATGGCTGAATTAAAGTATTTAAAGCTGAAGATTGAGTTTAAAAATCTTGAAAAAAAAGTCTATCCTTACTTTTTGGGTGCTCTTATAAGAGGAAACTTCGGTTATTACTTGAGAAAAACCGTTTGTCCTTTTAATATTAGACGAAGATGCAATAAGTGTATAATAAAGGAAAAGTGTTTTTACTACAATGTGTTTGAGACGATAAAGGAAAGGGAAAATATGGGAGAAAATGCTCCGCATCCCTTCATCCTTGAAGTTCCTTTTAATGAAGATGAATATCTTGATACATTGAATTTTTCAGTAATTCTTTTGGGAGATGCTCTTAAAAACTATGAATATTTTATTCTTGTTTTTTATGAAATGGCAAAGGGAGGTTTGTCACGCTCAAAGATTAAAGCAAGAAGAGTGCTAATCAGAGATGAATTTGATAATCTGATTTTTGATTCAAAAGATGGAAAACTTTTAAGAAAACCAAGGTATAAGACATTTAGTTTAAAAGATAATGATTTTAAAGCAAAAAAACTTGAGATACACTATATTACTCCACTGAGATTGTTTTCAGAGAAAAAACCCGTTGAAAACCCAAACTTTGAAACTCTCATAAGGGCTTTACTTAGAAGGTATATGTATTTGACGAATGATTATGGAAACCCTATTGAACTTGATACGAAAAAAATCATAGAATCATCAAAAGGGATTGAGACAGTCAGCTCAAATGTGAAGTGGATAAAGCTCAAAAGATATTCAAGCAGGAAGAGGAGAAAGCTTTTTGTGGGAGGATTAATTGGCAGTCAGAGTTTTTCCGGAGAGTTTTCATTCTATCATCTTGCGCTTTTAAAGTTTGCTGAGATTTTTCACATAGGAAAACAGGTGTCTTTCGGACACGGACAGATAAAGTTGAAAGGATAGAAGTTTTCTATCCTTCGGTTCTTTAACAATTGAGTGAAGGTCTATCTAAAAGCAGGGAATTATTGTTTGAAAAACTTTTGTCTCCCTGCTAATATATAATATTTGGAGGGGGTAAAATGTATGAAGATACCTTTCAAATTCGCGATTCTTTTTATCATTTGAAAAAGGCGGAGGAATACGAGTCTTCCGGAAATTTTTCAAACCAGAGAAAAGAGCTTGAGCTTTATCAAAGGGACGGAGGTAAGGATAAAGAGCCTCTTTTAAAACTCCTTGAACTTTACAATGAGGAGGGAAAGAGGAAAAATTATAAAAAACTATTGAAAAAACTTTTGTCTCTTTATAAAGAAGATAAGGAACTTAAACAAAAACTAAAGGAATTTTTAGCAGAGGAGAATGACCTTGAGTATTTTAAAGAGTTTTTGGAAGAAGATGAAATACAGATGGCAGTTTCCGGCAAAGAAGCAAAAATAGTTCCTCCTTCTGAGCGAGTAATTCTGAAGTTTTTAGAGCTTTTTTCAGGAAGAGAAGGAGTTTATGCAAGGATGTGGCATAATTCAGATAATTCAATCTCTTACTCCCCTGTAAATCAGCCATTTAACTTTCAGGTAGCTAAAAATCATCTTTTGGGAAACTACACGGTTGGAATTTATCCCGTGAGGATAGATAACACTGTTCTGTTTTCCGTATTTGATGTGGATATAAAAAAATCTTATCTTGAGCCAGCCCTTTACAATAAAGAGGATTTTGACGCTTTAAGAAAGGCTGCCCTTGAAGTGGCAAATGCTATCAAAGAGGTTCTTAATGTTTATGGGATAGTTTCCTATATTGAAGATTCCGGATACAAAGGCTATCATGTATGGATATTCTACGATGAGCCAATTTCCGCTCACTATGTAAAGGGTTTTATGCAAAATGTTCTTAAAGGGGTAAGTGTTAAGTATGATTCAATATCAGTGGAAATATTCCCCAAGCAAAGTAAAGTCAAGGAAAAAAGATACGGAAGCCTCGTAAAGCTTCCCGGCTCTTTTCATCTTAAAACCTCAAAAAGAACAAATTTTTTGGATGCAGAGCAAAGCACAAAAGGTTTTTATGATTTTATTTTAAAAATAAGAAAAAATCCTAAAGCTCTTATTGAGGATCTAATCAAACAGCTTAAAATAGAAAAAGAAAAAGAGGTTGAAAGCAGTATTGATTTGAGGGAATTTAGCTATATCAGAAGCAAATGTGCTGTTCTTGATTACCTCTGTGATAAAGCGGAGAGGGGAGAGCCACTTAACAGGTATGAAAGGAATGCGATTATTTACACAATAGGTCATCTTGAGGATGGACCTGAAATAGTAAACTATCTTTTGAAAAGATATATTGAGAGAGGAGATACTGAGCCTTTGAAAAAGAGGCTTAAAGGTTATCCTATGAGCTGCGGGAAAATAAGGAAAACTCTAAAGCACATTACATCAGAAGTTGCCTGCAATTGTGTTTTCGGAGAGGAGATAAGTTATCCCACACCTCTTCTTCACATACAAACAACTGATAGAAAGGAGATAGAATCCACAGAGGCAAAACCATTTATCTCTGATTTTCAAAAAAACATTGACAGATACATCTCTCTGAAGAAAAAAATTTTGGAAATGGAAAAAGAATTAAAGATGATAGAGGAGTATTTTAACAAAAAATTTAATGAAGCCGGTGTAAATATCTTGGAGACAGACATCGGAAGATTTATTAGAGTTGTAAATCCCAATGGAACAATAACCTTTCATTATGAGTTAAAATGAACATAGTTTATATTACAGAGGTAAACGGATATTTAAAAAAAGAGAGTAAAAACCTCGTACTGTACAAAGGCAAAGAGAAGATTACCGAGATAAAGACAGACGATCTTTCTCAGTTGATTATTGTAGGCAATATTCAGGTGTCCACACAGGCTCTTTCATTTCTTTTTAAAAGAGGAATTGATCTTGTGTTTTTATCATTAAGTGGAAAATTTCGCGGCAGACTTACCTCTGATTCATCAAAAAACATTGAACTTAGAAAAAAGCAATTTAAGATATTTGAGGATAAAAATTTTATTTTGGAATCTTCAAGAAACATTGTCAGGGCAAAAATACTTAATCAACTCTATTTTCTAAAAAGAGCTCAATTTAAAAGAAAATCAGAAAAAATAAAAAAAGCCATATTTGAAATTAAGAAATTGTTGTTGACTCTTGAGAAAGCAAAGAGCATTGATTCCATAAGAGGGTACGAGGGGAGAGCATCCGCTCTTTATTTCGGTGTGTTCGGAGAAAGCATTGTGAAGGAAAACATTGTTTTCAAAAAGCGTACAAGAAGACCTCCGGAAGATGAAGTAAACACTCTTTTGAGTTTTGGATACACTCTTCTTTTAAATACTATTTCAGGACTTGTTGAAATGACCTCTCTTGATAAATATCTTGGCGTCTTTCATACAATTGATTACGGGAAACCATCCCTTGTGCTTGATCTTATGGAAGAGTGGAGGCCTTTGATTGTGGATATTTTAACTGTTTCTCTTATCAATCAAGGAATAATCTCAAAAAAAGACTTTTTTTATCCTGAAAAGGACAAGCCACCTTATCCTGAGCTTATAGAGGATTTTAAGGAATTGCCTGTGGTTTTAAAAAGAGAAGGGTTAAGAAAATTCATTACCTATTATGAAAAAAGATTAAGAGAAACTCTTTATGATAAAAGAGTTGACCGGGTGATACCGTATAAGGACATCATAGAGTATCAGGTGAAAAGAATGGTAAAAAGTGTTGAAACCTCCGCACCTTATGAAGGGTTTTTTATGGCATGAGTAAACTTTTCATAGTGGTGAGTTATGATATATCTGACAGAAAAAGGCTTTATCGTGTGGCAAAAGAGATGAAAAACTGGGGGGTGAGAGTTCAGAAAAGTGTTTTTGAGTGTAAGCTTACAGAGGCAAATTATTTAAAAATGAAAAAAATTATTGAGAAAATCATAAAAAAAGAGGAAGATAGTGTGAGATTTTACATACTTTGCAAAAAGTGTGTGGAAAGGATTGAATACATGGGGCTTACTCCACCCCCCTTGAAAGATTCCGAAGAATTTGAAATAATATAATCCAAGGCATTAAAAAGCCTTGAAAAACAAGGGTGCTTTGAAAGCTCTTGTTTTTTGCTCTTTAACAAAGGGTTGGAAAAGAATGAAAACCCTCATTATTATTAATAAAAGCAAGTAGGAGGTGAAAAAATGAGAGAAAATACGATTGAATGTATAATGGGGATGGTAAAAATAGCAATGAAGAAAGTGGCTAATAGAGGGTTTACAAAAGTCGCTATTAGATAGACCTTACCCGTGAAAGGGGATTGCGACATCACCCCTTTTCTAAAACCAAAATTCACATCTCCTTCAATTAGATAGACCTTACCCGTGAAAGGGGATTGCGACTTTACCCTTTTCATAATAAAAATT
>CAZWJH010000108.1:0-7062 GCA_964634755.1 uncultured Clostridia bacterium | reverse complement strand
AATTATATTGATAAGATTTTTGATCCATATTTTAGTACAAAACAGGAGGGTAGTGGTTTAGGACTTGCAATTGTGCACAGTATTATAACAAAACACAATGGGTATATAAAAGTTTCTTCAAAAGTTGGTGAGGGAACGATTTTTGATATTTATTTACCGGCAGCAGAAGAAGATGTAAAGAAAAAGAAAAAAAATAGCAAAGCAAAAGTAAAATTAAAAGGTAAAGCTATAAAAGTTTTAATAGTTGATGATGAAGAGATTGTAAGAGATGTTGCTATCTCTATGATTAAAGAGTTGGGTTTCGAAGCTGAAGGAGCAAAAGATGGAGTGGAAGGGTTAGAAAAATACAAAGATGCAATGAAAAAAGGAAGAAAGTTTGATGTTATTATCATGGATCTTACAATCCCCGGTAGTATGGGGGGAAAGGAGATGATTGAAAAAATAAAAAAAATAGACGCCAATGTTTATGCAATTGTATCAAGCGGATATTCAAATGATCCTGTTATGTCTAATTTTAAAAAATATGGGTTTAAAGGTAAGCTTATAAAACCTTTTAAGATAGCTGAGATTGAAGAAGAAATAATAAAAGTTTTAGGAAAATAATTATTTGACTAAGTTTGAATAATTTGATTAATTAATTTATGAAGAAAACCTTCGTAATTTTATATTTGATATTTTTTTTGTTAATATTTGCCTTCGCAGAAAAAAGAGGTTATCTTTATAATTTTAAAAACCCTGAAATCCCCATCGAGCAAAGAATAAAAAATTTGATTTCGAGACTTACTCTTAAAGAAAAAGCCGCTCTTATGCTTTATGATAGTCCTTCAATAGAACGATTGGGTATTCCTGCTTACAATTGGCGGAATGAGGCTCTTCATGGTGTTGCAAGAGCAGGTAAAGCTACTGTTTTCCCTCAGGCAATAGGACTTGCTGCTACTTTTGATTCGAATTTATTATACAGAATAGGAAAGGCTATTTCTGATGAAGCGAGGGCAAAGTATAATGCTGCAGTTAAAAAGGGGAATAGGTTTCAGTATGCTGGACTTACTTTCTGGTCTCCGAATATTAACATATTCAGAGACCCTCGCTGGGGTAGGGGACAGGAAACTTATGGAGAAGATCCATTTTTAACTGCAAAAATGGGAATTGCTTTTGTAAAGGGTATGCAGGGTGATGATAAAAGATATCTTAAGGTTTCCGCTTGCGGTAAGCATTTTGCCGTTCATAGTGGTCCGGAGGTTTTAAGACACGAATTTAATGCTGTCCCTGATATAAGGGATTTTTACGAAACATACCTTTATCCTTTTGAGAAACTGGTAAAAGACGGCATAGTTTCAGGCATAATGTGTGCCTATAACCGAACATACGGAAAACCCTGTTGCGGAAGTGAGTTTTTACTACAGGATATTTTAAGAAAAAAATGGGGGTTTAGAGGATACATAACATCCGATTGCTGGGCTCTGGATGATATCTTCAAAAAACATAAAAGTGTAAAAACAGCTGTTGAAGCTGCCGCAATGGCTGTTAAAGCAAGTGTTAATCTTAATTGTGGTTATGTTTATAAATATATTCCTGAGGCAGTTAAAAAGGGATTAATAAAAGAGAAGGATGTTGACAGAAGACTTTTTGAGCTTTTAAAAATAAGATTTCTTTTGGGAGAATTTGACCCTCCCGAGCTTAATCCATATTCCAAGATAAGTGGGAATGTTGTAAACTCAAAAGCTCATAAAAAACTTGCTTATGAAGCTGCTGTCAAATCAATTGTTCTTCTTGAAAATAAAAGGAATGTACTACCTCTTAACTTAAAAAAAATCAAAGATATTCTTTTAGTTGGTCCCCTTTGCTCTGCTGTTCAAGCACTTGTTGGAAATTATAATGGATATTCCCCTGATATGTACACCTTCCTTGAAGGAATAACCGAAAGAGCGGGTATAGGTACTATTGTTGAGTACAGTCAAGGCTTCCTTTTAAGTGATCCGGATGAAAAGCATTTCAGAGGATTTTGGGAAAGTGGTAGGGCAGATGTTGTGATAGCTTGTCTTGGAATAAATTATCTTTATGAAGGAGAGCAGGGAGATGCTGTTTTAAACCCTGAAGGTGGAGACAGGAAAGATTTGAAATTACCTGAAAATCAGATAAAGTATTTGAAGAAATTGAGGGAAAAAATAGGTGAAAAGCCTTTGATTTTGATTATGACGGGAGGAAGCGTAATATCAATTCCGGAAATAAGAGATATTGCAGATGCGATTTTGTTTGCATGGTATCCGGGAGAGCAGGGTGGTTTGGCTGTTGCTGATATTTTGTTTGGTAAGGTTAGTCCATCCGGAAAATCACCTATCACTTTTTACAAGAGTGTCAAAGATTTACTTCCTTTTGATGATTACCGCATGGAAGGTAGAACTTACAGATTCTTTAAAGGTACTCCTCTTTATCCCTTTGGGTATGGTTTAAGCTATACAAAGTTTAAATATATTAATACAAAAATACCTGAGAAAATACAGTGGAGTTCAAAGTTAGTTAATATAAGAGTAAAACTTAAAAATATTGGAAAATTTGATGGTGAAGAAGTTGTTCAGATTTATGCAAGAAAAATTAATCCTGAAAAATTCAGACCATTGAAACAATTGGTGGGATTTTCAAGAGTATTTTTGAAAATAGGAGAAACGAGGGAAATTCAAGTTAAAATAGAGCTTGAGCCTTTAAGATATTGGGATTCTAAGTCAAACGAATTCAAATTTGAAAATGGAAAGTATGAAATCCTTGTAGGCTCATCATCTTCTGATATAAGATTGAAGAAAGTGATTGAGATAAGATAGCTTATTTAAAAAGGCTTTCTATTTTATTATAAATTAAGGTAAAGAAATCTTAAAAGCACTGAAGAAAAATCAAAAAATTAAAAAAAACACTTGACAAAACTGTTATACTGTTCTATATTAGTAGAGCGATGAGGAAAAATAAAATAATTAAAAAAGGATTTGAAATTAAGATTGATAACAAATCGGCTGTTCCTATTTATGAGCAGATTAAAAGAGGGATTAAGCTTATGATAATATCCGGACAGCTTAAAAACGGGGATCCCATACTTTCAATAAGAGAATTAGCTTCAAAGCTTAAAGTTAACCCGAATACCATTATTAAAGTTTATTACCAGCTTGAAGCTGAAGGATATATTTCTTCAAAGCCTGGAAGTATGTATGTGGTGGATATTGATAAAGAGAGGGTTAGAAAGGAAAAGCATACTTTTTTCAGGAGGGAGACAGAGGAATATATCGCAAAAATAGTTTCAATGGGGTACACGCCGGATGAAGCGATTGAGGAGATAAAAAAATATTTGACCGATAAAAAGAGAGAGGAGGGGACATGATTAAAATTGAAAATCTTTCATTTTCTTATGGTAAAAAGCCTATTTTTGAAAATTTTAATCTTGAGGTAAAAGATAATGAAACATTATTAATTACGGGTATTAATGGGGTTGGTAAAAGTACTTTGTTGAGGTTGATGGCTGGTGTGTTACTACCTGATAAGGGCTCGATTCTAATAGATAGTAAATCTGTTTCCGAATCCAAAAAAAGGATAGGTTTTATCTCTGACAAAATGAGCCTTTACAATGATATGACAGTTGATAATCTAATCAAATTTCATAAGAATATTTACGGATTGGAATCATTTTATGATTCTTTGATTAAGCATGCAAAAATTAAATATGATCAAAAAGTGGGAAAACTTTCTGTGGGACAGAGAGCAATCCTGCATCTGAGCCTTATTTTGTCACAGAATCCTGATATCCTTTTAATTGACGAGGTACTACCAAATATTGATGCGTATTTGAGAGAATTATTCTTGAATGAGCTTTTGAAAGTTATATCAGAAAAGGAGATAACTCTTGTTCTTGTTAATCTGAATTTTTATGATATTGAAAATTTGGTTGATAGAGTGGTGCTTCTTAAAGATGGTCAAATTATAGTTGATGAGCCTATAGAGTATTTAAAGGATAGAGTAAAAAAGATTGTTTGTGAGAAGATACCTGGAAAATTGCCTGTAATTTACAAACAGAGGGTTGGAAATTTTGATGAAATTTTTGTATATCCCTTTGATGATAATAAAGAAGAAGGGGATTTTGAGGTCATAGATCTTGATCTTACGGAGATAATAAAGGCTTTTATCGGAGGTGAATATGTTAATTAAAGAATTAAGGATTTCCTTTAGAAAAGCTTTTAATCTTTTTATTGTCTTTCTGATTGTCCCCATAATATATCTTGTTTTATCCCTTTTTCCGGGTTTAAATTATTTTTCGATAGAGGGGAAAGACTATCTTGAAGTCCTTTTATTTTTTATCTGGTTAATTACATTACTTTCTTCCGTTTTTTTAGGAACATCGGGATTTGAATATGAGAGGCGAAATGATGCATTTGAATATATGCTGACATTCCCTTTCTCAAAAATAAAGATAATAACATACAAACTTTTTGCAAGATTGATAATTCTTTTTACTCTCATAAGCATATTTGAATTTTTGTACTATTTTTCTTCTTTTTTTAAAAAGTATTCTTTATTCAATCCGTTTTATTTCCCTCTTATCTGTTTTCTGCTCTTTTTTCTCTCTTTCTCATTCAGTCTATTTGAGATAAGGGATCTTATGGCTTTGCTTGTGTTTTTCGTTTACATAGGTATTTTTTCTTTGACTTTTTTCTTGAAAAGAAAAGGTTTTTATCTTGAAGTGGCAAAGATTAAACCTTTCTTTTCCTCTTTTGCAATTTCATTAGGGGCCTTTGCAGGAATTTCATTTTCTGGCTTAGTTCTAACCTTTAGGAAGTTTGATATTTCCCCATTTAAAAAGCATTTGATAAGATTTTTGCCATATTCCCTTTTGCCGGCTTTTATAGGATTTTTGTTAAATTTTATCAGGTAAATAAAATGAAGATAATAATATTTTTGATTTTTTTAATTATATATTTGTGTTTTGCTTGCGGAGGTCGGATTATATGAGTCTTTTCATTGAAGTTTGCACTGATTCTTTTGAAGGTGCTGTTATTGCTGAAAAAGCCAGAGCGGACAGACTTGAGCTTAATTCAGGATTGTCTGTTGGTGGTTTAACCCCCTCTTTGGGGACATTTCTTGAAATTAGAAAAAATATTTATCTTCCTATTGTAATAATGATAAGGCCGAGAGCCGGTGATTTTTATTATAGTGAGAAAGAATTTGAGATTATTTTAAAGGATTTCGAGCTTTTTGCCTCTTACGGAGCGAAATCATTCGCCATTGGAATTCTTAAGAATAATAAAGAGCTTGATTTAAAAAGAATGAAAATACTTATTAAGAAGGGGGGAGGGGCTGAGATAATCTTGCACAGAGCTTTTGATTTAACATCTGATCCATTTAGAACTCTTGAAATTGCCATTGATTTGGGGATAAAAAGAATTCTTACCTCAGGTCAGAAAAAGACAGCTTTGGAAGGTGTGGAATTAATTAAAAAATTAATTGAAAAAGCTGAGGGGAGAATAGAAATTTTGCCTGCCGGAGGAATAAATAGAAGTAATATTGAAAAATTAATTTCAATAACCGGTGTAGGGCAAATTCACGGCTCTTTTTCAAAAAAATCTGCAAAAATAGGCAAAGTAGACAAATCCCTTAATTCGGATTTTGGAAATTATTTTTTACCTTCTTTTAAGGAAATTTCTTATATAAAGAAGAATTTTTAAAGCTAAAAATTATCTATTTAGATAGCAATTGCTTTAAAATTTCTCTGCCTTTTTTGAGATTTTCCGCTTTTTTAGGAAAGAGCATTTCTAACTTTTTGTATTCACTCTCAACTTCGGCTGTACTTGAGCCTGAGTTTATCCATTTTGTATAAACTTCTTTAGCTTTCTCAAATTCCCCTTTAAGAACAAGAGCATGCCCTTTAAAACCCAGGACAAAATTATAACCATCTTCAACAGATTTATCTGCAAATTCAATGGATTTGTCAAAATCACCTCCCGCAAGATAATACCATGCGGCTGTCCAATTGCTATTTATAATGTTTACTGCAGCTTCTCCCGCTTTTTTACAATAGTGTAAAGCTTTTTCTCTGTTAAAAATATCAGGAGTGGTATAGTAATCACAATATGCTAAATTTTCTTCTCCTCTGAATTTTTCATCTGTTTTCTCAGATAGTAATTTTATAGTGTTTATATCCTTTTTTACTCCGGCATAGGCAAGTGGTAAATAGTTTATATTATCTGCTATATTAGGATTTGCTCCCTTTCCTACCATTAGTTTGGCTCCCTCAAAATCACCGAAAATCACAGCAAAATGTAGTGGTGTTCTTCCTGTCATACACTGAGTATTTACATTTGCACCCTTTTCAATAAGATATTTTGCCATTTCATACCTTTTGAGCTTCATACATAGGCAGAGAGCCGTATCATTATCAATATTCTTTAGCTCGAGTTGTACACCCTTTTCAACGAAAAGTTTTACCAGTGAAAGATCTCCCCAGAAGACTGCCTGATGTAATACGCTGCTTTTTGCTTTTTTGTTTATAATATCAAGTCTTGCCCCTTTTTCTATCAGATATTTCACAATGTCAATATGTCCCTTTGCGACAGCATTAAAAATCGGAGTTTCTCCGAACTCATCGTTTACTGCATTAACATCAGCTCCATTTTCTATAAGAAATTTTACTATCTCAAAATGACCGGAAAAAGCGGCCGTATGTAGCGGTGTACTTCCCACTTCATCCTTAACATTGATATCAACTCCTTTTGCTATAAGCTCTTTTACAATATCAATTCTATTTTCCTGAACAGCTTTGAAAAGAAGATTTGCATCTTCTTTGGTATAAGATAGTCCGAAGGCAAAAACGAAAAGAAAAATTAGAAAAAAGGAAACAATACTGTTCATTTTCCCTCCTTTTGTTAGATTTTTTATATTAATATAATTCTTTACCTCTTTCAACTTTTATGTATTTCTTAAAAAAGCTGATCTTATATTATTAAAATTTATTAAAAGTTTTTATGAAAATTTTTGATTTGCATCTTTATTTAGGTGGTATTTTTTTCTTTTATAGCTAATGGTTGCATC
>CAZWJH010000107.1:0-7279 GCA_964634755.1 uncultured Clostridia bacterium | reverse complement strand
CAATAATAATATTATGGTTTTTTGATATTTTGGTACCTCAAATATTAAGACATTTGAATAATTTGCTTTGTTATTTTAAAGACAAGATTTTATTCTGGTAAAAATACTACATATAGTATGTTATAATAAAAAAAATACAAAATATTGTATCTTTTCTCTTGACAACTGCCTCTTTTTTGCTTATATTTATGATATATTGGATGTCTAATTGTGGGCATCGGTAGGGAGGTGCATAATGGCCAAAGGCAAAAACCAACATGTAGTTCCCACGCCTGAGGGTTGGGGAATTAGAGGCGAAGGAAACAAGAGACTAACTAAAGTGACAGAAACAAAAGCTGAAGCGATAAACATTGCAAGGAAGATATCAAAAAACCAAAACTCAGAACTTATTATTCATGGCAGAAATGGGAAAATTCAAAGAAAAGACAGTCATGGAAACGATCCTTGCCCTCCCCGAGATAAAAAATAATCTATAGTGATTTAATTATTTATAAAGGCAAGAGATGGAATCTATCAAAGAAATTTTATCTCGTAATATAGAAGAAGAGAGTTTAAAGAATATATTAAATATTTATTCAGATGCTATTGATGAATTCGTTAATATGGGTACCAATATTATTGCTTGGGCACTTCACAAAAAAGATGGTAAAGATCATGATCTGATTCTTTCGCTGATATTAAGAAGGTTTGTTGAGCTGGCAGATTCAATTTCAATTCTTGTAAGAAGCTCTTCTATAGAACCAGCTAAAATCATATTAAGAAGTTTGTTTGAAATGAGTTTTTATATTGAGTATATTCTCAAGAACGATACGGAAAGAAAAATCACAATTTTTTCATTAAACGAAGATTGGGAAGAAAAAGCAGCTTTGAGGAGCATTCTTGATAGATTTAAAAGTGAACTTGGAGAAGAAGATAAAAAGAAGATAAAAGAAAGAATTAATAAAATAGGCTGTATATTAGACTCCCAAGAATATAAAGAGATTATGGATGAGTATAAGAAAGTTAAGAAAAAGATAAAAAGAAGTCCAAAATGGTACAGCCTTTTCAATGGACCAAAAAATATCGCAGAAATTGCTAAGTATATAAACAGAGAAAACATTTATATTATTTTTTATAAATTTTTTTCGAAAACCACCCACGGAACTGATGTAATAAAAGGAAAATTTAACTTGAATGATAAAAATATACCCAGTATTTATCAAATAAGAATACCAGAAGATGCAAAATTTATTGCTTCATGGACATTAAGATTATTGTCTCTAATTTACATAAAATTCACTGAAAAAGTAATACCTCAAAAAAGAGAAAAGTTAACTTTATGGTATGAAAAGGAAGGAAAAAGCTATAAGGACTCTGTTGAACAATCAAATATAACCGTAAAAAAGTAAAATGAAGAAAAATAGAAACAATAACGAAGAATTCCAAATTGACCTCATGGTTTACAAACTCTCCAACCTCACCTACGACGAAATCAAAATAATAGATCCTGAAATTGAAAAGAAAATTACAAGGGATGAGTGGGAGAGATTTGAGGGATGAGGAAGATGGAATGTAACACAATACAAGAAAAATTAAAAAAGGAGTTCCCTGAACCCACTTTTTGGGAAAAAGCATTATTAAAAATAAAAGAACCATTATGGAGGCCTTCTTTAGTAAACGTAGCCAAATTATTTATTATAATTTTTTCTGTATGGTTTATTTTCCGAATACAATACTTCTATTTTTTTACAGATAAAATTATTCCTTTTATCTATAAATATCATATTATTAAAAAAATATTCTCATTTTTAATTAGAGTTAACTATTTTTTTGATTTAAGCAGATCTATTCAAATATTTATCGGAGTAGGTTCCGTCCTTCTGGCACTTATTTTTCTTATTATAGGAAGTTTTCTTGACAAAGAAGAACCTGAAAAAATAATGGTTTTATTGAAGAAAAGCAACATTTTCCCTTTAATAACTTCATATATAATCATTTTAATTTTCTTTTTCCCCCGTAGTGATACTTTTTTTAACTTCGTTATCATTCTTTCATTCTGTGTTTTTAGTATTTTGTCTGTTATACAAGTGATTTCTATATTCTTAAAAACAAGTTACCTAAGAAAAGAAACAAAAGAAACCTTTATTAATGATTTTAGTAAAATGTATTTGGAAATGGCTGAATGCGAATTAAAAAAAGTAAAAGGGCTAAACATTTTAGAAAAGTGCTTTGAATCTTTTGAATTAATCAGCATAACTCCATCAGGACCTTTTGAAAAAAATAAATACTATGAAATTACTTCAGATAAAGAAGGTGTTTTATACAATTTTGATTTTAAAAAAATAGAACAAGTAGAACAGTTTTTAAAGGATAATGTTAAAAAGCCTGAAATTCCTCTTATTGAATATACTTATTTCTATTTTTATGAAAACCTTAAAAAAGGTGAACCCATAGCATGGATAAGAAAAGATGCTTTAGAAAGTGAAAAACTAAAAAAAGTGGTAAGAATGGTAAAAAACTCAATAATCATAAAGAAATTGGAACGACCACAGGAAAAAGCAGAAATGGAATTCTCAAGAATAAGGAAAAATATTATTTTATCTTCAACCAGAGAATATAGAGACAAATATCAATTAAAATTTTACTTGGACATTTATGTAAAAGTAATAGATTCATTTATTAATTACCTCGAAAATTTACATTTCAATGATTTTATAAAAAATACAAAACTAACTTATAATCTCGAAGCTATAAATTTCATTAAAAAAGATATAAAAGATATTTTAGAAAGTATAATAAGAACTAATGATGTAGAATTTATTATGGAAATAACATACACTCCAATAATTTTCTTAAATCGAGCTATTGAAAAAAACAACATATTTATATTTAAGGAATTTTTACCATTTACATCTTATCTTTATTATCTTGCAATGAAAAATAAAAGTGAAACCACAAAGGAAACAATAAGGTTTTTAACAGATAGGTCATGGAGATATTTAAAAGAATTTTCCGATATATATTTAGAGGGATATTTTAAAAGAGGAGAAATATCAGAGGAAAACTTTAAAACATATTCGCTTTATATTTTTAGAGAATTTCAAAATCTTATAAAAATAGCGATTGACAATGAACGATATATTGATTTTCTAAATTTTGTGAATAAAACAAAAGAACTTTTTAGCCTTTGGTTATATAGACACGGTTTTAGAAAAAAAGATATTTTATCCTATATTAATAAAAAACGCAGGAAAATGTTTTTTGGTATAGGGACATGGGCATTACATTTAATAAAAACAACTCCTGACATTGAGATTAGAAAAAATTACGAAGACTATTTCAAGAAAATGCTAAGTTCAACACTTTATAAAGATGAAGAATATAGAGATTATAACGAAGATATAAGTCTTAATGAACTTACAAAAATATTTTTGGAAGCAATAAAAGAGGAAAATATTCAGTTCTGGGGATGGGTTAATTGGGAATTTGAGGGTTTTAACGAGTCCTTTTTTACCGCTGTAAATACTTATGATAATCTAAAATATTTTTATGTAGTAAGTGCTCTTGATCTCATTGAGAGGAAAGAACAGGAATATGATCCAAAGGTATTTAATTTAGAGAAATTCGCTATCCACATTGACAAATTAATTGAAATAGCAGAAGAGATTAAAGCATCAAAAGAGCATTGGGTAAAAATTGTATTAACCGAAGACAAAATTTCTAAAGTTGATGTGTTTATAAAGAATTTAAAAAAAATAAAAGAGGAAAAGACAAAAAAAGATAAAGAAAGAATAAGGAAAATATTTGTTTCAGAGGAAAAAGTTAAAGAATTTGAAGAAGAATTTATTGAAAAATATAAAGAAAAAATAGAAATTAAACGGTTCTTTGAAAAGTATGACTTGTATATTAATAAAATGGATGAAATTTCTATAAAAATTAATAGAATTGGTATTAATACTTTAATTGATAAAACATACTTTTTTGATGAAAAATATTTAGGAAATACTGTGTGGGCAAGAACCTATTCTGAAATTTTTTCAGAACAAATTTTAAGATTTGAGAATTATGAAATATTAAGAGAATTAATTATAAATACAAGGGGAATTAAAGAAAAAGAATTTATTGAAAAAGTAACTAAGATAGGTAAAGAGATAGGTAAAGAAAATATCATATTGATTGAAGTAAACAGTATTCTTTCAGGCTATATAAAAGGCCAAAAGTTTAAAGTCCCTATAGTTCCATATTGGGAGTTTAACGAAAAAGAAAAAGAGAAATGGGGAAATAGTGGAAACAAGGTTTTCGCTGCTTTTAAAAAAGATGATTTATCTATTCCTATCTTTAGGTTTTATACCAGATTTATCAATAAAAATGGTATTTTAATATTAAACAAAAACATATTTGGTAAATTGATTCAGTATTCACCTATTAATAGCGAGGAAGAGAAAAAGTTTGTAAAGGAAGAATTTTTGATTCAGGTTATTGATTTTACAAAAGAAAATGATATGAACAAAATAAGAAAAATGCTTGGCAATCCTGATTGGTTAAAAGAAATCGGAGATGAAAAAGCTCAATTAAATTATATGAAAGAGAATGTTCAAATCAAAATCTTGGAAAGATTTGAATTAAAATTAGATGAAGACTTTGAAGGATACTTTTTTGAAATAAAAGATGAGTGAAAAGCATCTGCAAAATCCTCCGTTCCCAATCTACCTTGTTCAATTTATTGAGGTAATAGTTAATGGCAAAATTTCTGCTGCTCGGCTGTTCGGCTGCTCTGCTTTATGAAGGCTCTAATAATGTTCCTTGATAATGAAATCAGAGGATTGATAAATGAAAATCAGAAGTATGTAAACATTTCTATATACAAAACAAAACTCTTTTCTACAAACAACAACAAGGAATTTTTAGACTATTTAAGTAAACTATAAAACTTGAGAAAAATAAAGAAAGCTTGACTTTTGTATAAAAAATAACTATTATTTTTTATAAAAGGGAAAGGAGGATTAGAGTGAATTTGGTAAATATTGTGTTATCTGCAATAGAGGAACTTAGTGAAAAGAATTTACCAAAGGGGAAAACAGCTATTCAAAAAATAGTTTACTTATCTTTACCGAAAGAAGAGCAAAGAAAATTATATAAACCTTATCACTACGGACCTTACAGTGAAATGGTTCAGAATATTATCAGAAGTTTGCTAAGCTTGGAAATTCTTGATTACAAGGATAATGAACTCAAAATAAACAATAAAGATAATAAGTTTTCAGGTAGGAAATCACGAGAAATATTAAAGACTATAAACTTTTTGAAAAAGAACAATCTAACTTCGCTAAAAAAAATCGCCAATTTTTCAAAAGTTCATTATCTGTATTTTCACGGCAAAAAGAAAACCCTTGCTGAAATAAAAAATTTTTCGAAATTTATAGGATGGAAAAATATTTCCCTTCTTTCTAATGATTCTATAAAAAATTATATCGCATTGGCTCAGAAACTCAACAACTAAACGATGTTTACTCTTGAAGGATATAATATCAAAGTAGCAAAAATAATAAGAGATCCAATTTATCACTTTATAGAAATCCCTGAGAAGCTGTTGCCTTTTGTTGACAATAAATTTGTTCAAAGGTTAAGGTGGGTTAATCAACTTCCTCTTGAACAATTAGTTTACCCTTCAGCTCAACACTCAAGATTCGAGCACTCTCTCGGTACCATGCATTTGTCAATGAGAGCAGCCATATCATTGATAAATAATTCCAAAAGAAAATTAATAGAAGTTTTTAATAAAGATGATAATTTTAAAAGCCTTGATCCTAAAGAGAAAATTAAAACTTTTATACTTTCTGCTGGACTTTCGGGACTACTTCATGATATAGGCCACGCTCCGTTTAGTCATACTCTTGAAACAGCTTCGGAATTATCAGGAGGTAGTTTTTCTTATAATCATGAGGATTATGGCTTTAAGATAGTTAAGTATTTGTTAGAGGAAAATAAAGGAGGAGTTGAAGAGAACATAAGAAATACTGTTTGCAGCGTCTTAAATAAAGAAATCAAATTAGAGGAATTATCACCAGTTGGAATTCTAATTAGAAATCTGATAGATAATAGTTTTGATACGGACAAAGGTGATTATCTTTTAAGAGATTCTTATCATTGTGGAGTAAACTATGGAATATATGATCATGAACGTTTATGGAGAAATGTAGTGATAACAAGCGATTACACGCTTGGTGTAAACAGAAAAGGAGCTCTCGAAGCATGGAGATTGATGTTGGCTCGCTATTTCATGTATAAAAATGTATATTATCACCACACAAGAAATATTACGGATGCAATGCTGATTGATATTATAGTAAGAGCTTCCGAAAATAAAAATTTTAAAATTCCTTCTGTATCAAATGAAAAGGAAAGAGCATATTTTTTATCTTGGAGGGACTCAGATTTTTTGAATTATCTTGAAAATTTCAAAAGTGATGAAATAAAGGAAATAATTGAAAGGTTCATGAGTAGAAAATTGTATAAAAAGAGCTTTACTTTGAAACTAACACAATATCCGTTTTTGCTTGACAAAGAGGATGAAATTATTGATAAAATAAAAGAAATAAAGGATAAATTTGATAAAAAACATATCTCTTTTATATTTATTATCTTAGATGATAAAAACATAGTACCTCCTATTTTTGAGAAAAAGGTACAGGAAGATATAAGAATCCAAATAGATGAGAAAAAATCCGTGCCTCTTGCTAATTATTTGGGATTTAGTTTTGAAGAAGAGGTGATCGAAAAAGCTTTAAAAAATTATTCAAAGACAATTCATTTTTTTATTCAAAAAACTGATAAAAACATGGAAAATAGAATTAAAGAAACGATAGAAGAAGAGTTGAATAAGTTAAATAATAAGTTTAAGGTAAAATAATCAAGAAGCCATGACGACCCACAATCTACCTTGATCAATTTGTTTAAGGTAATAGTTTATGGCAAGATAGGAAAAGCCGAACAGCCCCAAGCTGAGCAGATGTTCAGCTTATAAAAATTACCGCTGCTCTCTTATTCGCCGTAGCGAATGCTCGGCTTTATGAAAGCTTGAAAGCTCGATGGTTCGAAGGCTTTAAAATTTCTTTATTTTTCATTCCTTCATTTTTCATTTTAATTTCAGCTGCTCGGCTGCTCCGCTGCTCGGCTTTATGAAAAGTTTGAATGGGATATTGATATCATGTGCTTATCGGAGCTTTCGAGTTTAAGTGTTAAATCAGAGAAAGTGCGGAGATATGGTGTTTAATTTATTTGATATCTCTTTATTTATTTC
>CAZWJH010000106.1:0-7372 GCA_964634755.1 uncultured Clostridia bacterium | reverse complement strand
AAGCCCAAAAGCTTTGCCTCTTTTAGGCTGTTCTGCTGTTCAGCTCCCATCATGGTGGTTTTAATCTGTTATTGCAAAACTTTTCGTATATACACTTTCTCCAGGAAAATCTGAGAATTGTGTGTGTGTGTGTGACAAAGCACTCAACCACAAGCCAGGCAGCTTTTCTGGCCCTGTCTTCCCAATAAAATTCAAAGCCCTTTCAGAACACATACGATCTTTGTCTTGCTTCCGGCTTCTTGTATTCTTTAAGCCACTTTCAACTCCTCTCATCCCTTCCCACCGTTTTTTATTAAAATTTAATATAAGAAAAAACTTATTATTCGTCAAGAATTTTTGAAATTTTAAATTTTTTAAATCACAGTATAGATTTCTATAAAAAACACTGTTTCGATAATCGCTTTTATTATAGAAGGCTTTTGTAAAAAAATTAAATTTGAAATATCTAAATATATGATAAATTTTTTACAACAATAAAATCTCATTAAAAACTATGCTACTTTTTATTTTTAAATCTCAAATAACTTATTTAATTGTTACGGAAGCTGTCCCGTTGTCCCTGTCCCGTCTTAAAAAATCTGTTCTGCTTTGTTTTTCGTATCAGTCATCCATCCACTCTCTACTAATAGTTTAGAATTTTTTAAGAGATTGTTCAAGATAAAATTTTAAAAAAGCTTGGAAGCTCGTATTCCAACATTTTTCATTTTTCATTTCTTAATTTTTCATTCCTTCTTGCCACAGGCAAATTTCCGCTAACGCTTTAACGCTCGCGCTTTGACTTTTTACTTTATCCTTTCTACTTTCTACTTTTTACTTTCTACTATCTTCCACCTCCATATCTCTTTAACAGGGTATTATTGAAAAAACAAATAACTAATTTTCTCATTTAATCCCCTCTATCTTATAAACATGAAGTTTCTCAATATCATCATCAAAGTTTTTTGCATAAAGATAATTACCTTTGATGTTTAAAATTCTGAACCCAGGTGATATTTCTTTTTTTTCTATTATTTTTGCTTTATCAATATTTATTAATAATATATAAGCTTTCTCTCCCAAATATTTTTTCCCTGAAAATTTTTCTATTTTATAAGCAAGCACAAGATATTTGTTTTTGTAAAAATTCAGAGAAGTTATCCTGATATTTTCATAAGATTTTGGGTATTTCGGAGGATAGCTTAAAAGAAATCTTGGGAATCTATAGTGATTCATTATCACAAAGAATTGTTTATTTACAAATTTTCCATTTTTATCATAAAAATAAACAATCGTTTTTTTTGAAGGATAAAAAAAAGTTATTGCAAAAATTCCTTTTTCATTATTGTAATCCATTAAAAGACTTGAATAAAAAGATGATACTCCTTTGTAAAAAGCTTCTTTTTTTCTCGTATTAACATAATCTGGATACTCTCTGAAAAATGAAAATTTTTTGTTCATATTCATATCATAAACATAAATTCTATCAGAACCATTCTCCGCTATAAAGATAGGGCCATAAAAAAGAGAATCAACAATGAAAAAAAACCTATAAAAAGACTTTCCTTTAAATTTTAAAATCTTTAAATGCTTTAAATTTTTATCAAACAAATTAATTCTTTTGTTTACAAAATCATAAACATATAACAAAGAACCCCTAATTTTCGGAACAATTGATGACCTTCTGCCGAAATCTTCTGGCCCCTGTTCGCATTTTCCAACCCCGACAATATATTTCCCTTGAGGCGAATATTTTTTTAAAGCGCATGCTTTACCATCAACAATATAGATATTTCCACCTTCATCAACCTCAACATTTGTGATTAAAAAAAACTCATAGTGAGGTTTCTCCGAACCAATAGTGAGAACTTCTTTGAGCTCAAAGGAATTCAAAGGATAAATAAAAACCAAAATCAAAAAAAAGGGAATTATAAATTTCCTCATTTTCTCCCCTTCCTTGCTTTAAAGTTTATCCACTAAAATTTTATAATTATCAAAATAACATCTGTCTCGCCCAAAGATAAACTCAGAAATCACCATCAGTTCCCCTATCCCAAATAATATTTAAAATTATTAAAATAATCCTTTTCTGTCAAGAATTTTTAAATTTTAAAATCCAATAACAAATATAAAATTCGATTTTCTTCATTCACCCGTTTATTTTCTTTCACCCATCAATTTTTTTAATACTTCTTTTCTTCTATATTTTCGAAGTTGCTCTCTATCTTATTATCTTAATAATATTTTGAATCCCCGTATATATTAAATTCAGAATTTTTTAATTTTTTCTTTAATTTTGATTTATTGGGAGACAAATCCCCAAACTAATTAAAGCCAACGGCTCGCACATAGTCTTTCCCATACCAGGTAAAGTTCCTCCCTCACATTGTACTGGAACTCCCCAATAATTCCATTTAATACACTTCCCACTTTTATATTCTCTACATCCGTTTGCACAGTTTCTTATTTTACACCTTACAGCAAAAGTCCTATCACTTTGAACACACCCTCCATCAGTGCAATATTTAAAGAAGTTACTACAAGATACCATATCACCAGGCTGTAAAACAGGAGTGGAAAAAGTTTTCTTAAGACTAATGCCAAAAAAGATTATCGACAAAATAAAAAATAAAATAACCACAATTTTTCTCATCTCAGCTTATGACCTCCTTTTTTTAATTTGAAGACACCTATTTTTATCTCATTCGTATTTATATCTGTTATTGGGACGTAAAAATAAAAACTTTCGTCTTTATATTTAACAATAAAATTATCGCTAATATCATGCTTTCTGCTATGCAGGATATATTCCGCTTCGGTATTTAAAGTTTTACTATTCAATTGAAAAATATTTATAGTATTAACATCAGTAAAATTTGATGATATTGAAATAAAAATTTTATCATTACAAAAATTAAAAGAGCTTATCATCCAGATATCAACTCCTTTTCTTTTACCTCCATAATAGATTCTTTCTCTCTTATACTTTCCTTCCCTTAACACACTTCTTATTTTTTCAATTTCTTTATCAAATTTTTCGTTATTAAAAACTATTTTCTTTTTATTCAGTAGTTTTCCCTTCAAATCATATTTACATAAGACCCCAAACTGTGGAAACAGTAAAAAAATATTTTTCAAAGAAGAAGCAATTTTAGTAGCGGATAAATCTTCGAATGTTGCAAAATCCTTTCCTTTATAAAGATTAAAGTCTACATTATTTATTTTTGCCAAATCTCCGAAAGAATATAGCTTTCTCCCATTAAAATCCATAACTTTTATTACCTTCTTTCCAATGGAATAATTTGCAAATATTTTGTTATCTGCGATTGTGAAATCCAGTATTCCTGAAAAATATCTAAACCTACGAAGAAAACTCCCATCCGTAGAAAATATGGAAAAAGCATTGTTATCAAGAATAAACAATTTATTTTTATAAATTTTTATTAGAAAGGGGAGATAAAGATCTCCCGGCCCGCCTCCTTTCTTCCCAATAATAGCTAATAACTCACCGGAAGACCCCACTTTCAAAACTTTATGTTTAAAATTAAGCGGATAATAAATATTATTTTTAGAATCAATCGCAAAAGAATGAGGAATAGATGGGAAAAAACTCCCTTTGTAATTCTCAGGTATTGTCTTGAAGAGCTTAAGCTTTTTTTTCGTTACTCCTCTTCCAAAAAAGGGAATTATAAGAAAAATAAAAAATATGATTTTTAATTTTTTATCCATTAGAATCTCCTTATAGTTAATTTGCCATTTTTATAAATAATTAAAACATTCAACTGGATTTCACTGTCTTTGTTAATTTGTTGATATACATCTTCCCACTTATTATTCATTCTTTTTATTCAAACCTATCTCCTAAATGAAAAGTGGGGATACATAAAATTAACAGTTACAGCTTTTTTATTAGCCCTGCTTATTTCCTTTCTTTTTTCTTCACCACTCAACTTTTTCCCCTCAAAGTTCATGATTTTCCCCTTTAAAATAAATATAAATATAAGAAATGAATGTATAAGTGTCAAGATTTTTAAATTTTAAAATCTTTTTGTTTTAGATATTGATTTATCTTATGAATTTCTTTTTGTTCATGTTTCCCATCTCTAATTTTTTATCTTCTTCCTATATTGAAAACTCCTTACAAACTATGTTTCGGGGACAGAATAAATCTACCCAGTATTGCTTTTTATTTTTTTTTGTGGTAAATTTAAAGTAATCCTATTAATTAATTTAATAAAGAATAACTTTTCACGGAGGATTTTATGAGAAAACTTATTAAGCCCGACAGCTCTGAAATAAGCTCATTGAAAAAGCCCAAAAAGAAAAAAACTCCTCCCCCCTACAAGACCCATTCGGAAAACTTTTACTATTTAAAACAAATGAGCAATAAAAGACCTGTTATAGTAACAATGCTTGACGGGGAAAAAATAGAGGGTTTTATAGATTGGTATGATGAATTGGTAATTAAAATAAGAAGAGTGGATGAACCAAATCTTTTGATTTACAAACATGCAATCAAATACATTATGAAAGACGAATTAAAGATAAAAGCCATGGAAAAGGCCAGGGAAGAGGAAAAGGAAGAAACAGAAGAAATCGAAAGTTAATGGATAATAGTTTTCCCATTTTTATTTCCACAGGAGACCCCTGGGGGATTGGTCCTGAAATAAGTATAAAAGCATTAACCCATTTTAAAAATAGGGGAATCTTTCTAATCGGAGGAATTGAACAATTAAAAAACATAGGTAAAAAGTTTTCTTTAACGGATCTTTCACATTCACTAAAATATTCCGAAAAGCTTAAACTTCCTTTAAAGCCTTCCCCCGAAAGCGGAAAACTCTCCTTTGAGTTTTTGCTAAAAGCTATGAATCTTGCCATTGAGAATAATGGAGTACTTATAACAGCCCCTATTTCAAAGGAAATGTGGCTAAAAGCAGGAATAAAGTACAGAGGGCATACGGAATTTTTTGAAGATTATTTCAAAAGAAAAGCAATAATGAGTTTTTTTTCCGAAGAGTTTAAAATAGCTCTTTTTACCCATCACATTCCCCTTAAAAAATTCTGGAATTTTTTCTCAAAGGAAAGCCTGAAAGAATTTTTTAGAATCTTACACAGAGAAGTGAACAAAAGATTTGATTTGTCATTAAAACTTCACTCAGCATCCTTAAATCCCCATGCAGGGGAGGATGGTTTTTTGGGAGATGAGGAAAAAGATATTATAATTCCCGTAATTGACGAACTTAGCAAAGAGGGGATTCAAATAGAATACCCGCTTCCGAATGATACACTTTTTTATAAATTAAAGGGAAAAAAGGATAGGCTCATAATATCATATACCCATGATTTAGGGCTTATTCCATTCAAGCTTACAAGTTTTGATTCAGGGGTAAATATAACATTAAACCTACCTATGATAAGAACCTCTCCTGATCATGGCACTGCATTTGATATTGCAGGAAAAGGAATAGCTAATGAAAAGTCCATGGTTGAAGCAATAAGGTATGCAATTTTATTAAAAGAGAGGGAAAATGCCTGAAGAATTTGCCTTTCACTTAAAGAATAATGATTTTGAAATAGGATTTTCAAACAAATATTTTGATTTTGAAAAGTTTTTCTCCGGCAAGAAATTTTCAATTTTAAAACAGATTCACTCTGACATTGTTCACAGAGTCGAAACACCTTTTTCAGATAAAGAGGGAGACGGATTAATCACTGATAAAAAAGAACTTTATCTTATAATAAAAACAGCTGATTGCTATCCTGTGATTTTTTACAATAAAAAGGGGGGATTTATCGGAGCTGTTCACTCAGGATGGAGAGGGACACACAAAAATATTATTAAAAGTTTTAAAGAAAAAGCCTTGGAGTATGCTTCCCTGAAAACAGTATTAAATGATACTGAGGTTATAGTTGGTCCCGGAATTTGCGGAAACTGTTATGAAGTAAAGGATGATGTTGTAAAGCTTTTTAAAAAGGCCGGATTTGAAGATGATTTTTTTAAAGAAGAAAAAAGAAAAATTTTTTTGGATGTAAGAAAAGCGATAAATTTTACCCTCGCAAAAGAAGGCTTTTTACCGGAAAATATAAAAAACATAAATCTTTGCACATTTGAAGACTCTACTCTCTATTCTTACAGAAAAGATAAAACAAAAATAAGGCTTTACAATTTCATCAAAAAAATTAATAATAAAAAAATCTTAGACTGAGAGGAAAGAAAATGAAAGGTAAAAAAAGAGAAATCTCTACGGTTGCCATTCTTTTTTCGGGAGGTCCGGCTCCCAGTGCAAATGCTGTTATTTCATCCTTAACACTTAGTCTTCTCAATAAAAGAATAAAACCAATCGGCGTGATGAGAGGCTTTGAATTTTTGGAGGATTTTGATTTGAACAATCCCTACTCATTAATTGAAGGTGTTCATTACAAATATCTTGACTACTCTGTATCAGGGATGAGAAATAAAAAGGGAATTATATTAAAAACATCAAGGGCAAATCCGGGAAAGGGAATAAAAAACATGGAAGATTTAAAAGATTCTGAAAAGAATAAAAGATTAATGAATATAATAAGAGCTCTTGAATATTTAAGAGCTGAGGTTCTGATAACAATAGGTGGAGATGATACTTTAAAGACCGCTAATTATTTAAGACATCTCGGAGCAAAGGTAATACACATACCAAAAACAATTGACAATGATTATTATGGAATCCCCTGGACATTCGGATACTGGACAGCGGTTGAGGAAATGTCAAAGATACTTTTGAACCTGAGAGCTGATGCTGAATCCACTGACTCATACTTTGTCGTGGAGCTTATGGGAAGAAAAGCCGGGTGGTTGACTTATGCAGCTGGTATTGCAGGGGAAGCTGTTAAAATGATTTCCCTTGAAGATATTGAAAAAGGCAAAGAACTTGATATAGATGGCATTGTTGATGAGCTCTCGGAAATAATAATTCAAAGGGAAAGGGATTTTAAAAATTATGGGGTCTTCTGCATTGCAGAAGGGCTTGCGGAAATTTTGCCCGAAAGATTAAAGCCAAAGGAAACTGATAAACACGGTAATATTATTTACGGAAAAGCTGAAGTCGGAAGAATTATTGCAAGGGGGCTTGAGAAAGCGTATCATAAGAAAATGGGAAGAAGTAAAAAAATTGTCTACAAACAGGTGGGATATGAAACAAGAAGTGGCAGCCCTGTTAGCTTTGATGTTGTATTAGGCTCAATGTTGGGCTACGGGGCTTTTAAGCTTATGGAAGCAAGCAAATTCGGACACATGGTATCTGTAGATGAAAATTTTAACATAAGAGCAATTCCATTTGATGAGCTTATTGATAGCAAAACACTTCTTACAAAACTGAGAAATGTTCCCAAGGGAAGCGATTTTTACGAACTAAAAGAA
>CAZWJH010000105.1:0-7454 GCA_964634755.1 uncultured Clostridia bacterium | reverse complement strand
TATTATATATTTTATTAACATAAAATATAATAAACTAATTTATCGTAGGAGGAAAGATGAGAAAAAAACAAAACTTACTTATTTTCTTTCTATTAATTGTTTTTGTATTTTTTGTCGATTCTGTTCAGGCTAAAAAACCTTTCACTCTTTTTGAACTATATAAGCTTAAATCAATTGGAAATTTGGCAATTTCCCATAATGGTGATTATCTTGCTTTCACTTTAACTACCTATAATCTTAAAAAATCTAATAAAAACAGTGATATTTATTTGTTGAATTTAAAAACATCCGAAATTAAAAGACTGACATACAATAAAAAGAGTGATTATTCACCATTCTGGTCTTTAGATGATAAGTCCATTTACTTTTTAAGCACGAGAGAGAAAGAGCCAAAGATTTTTAAAATAAATATTGATGGTGGAGAAGCAGAAAAAATTATGGAATTTTCTCCGGGAATTTCAAAACCTGAGTTTATAAACAATAAACTTATAGTTTTCACATCTTCGGTATATCCTGAATGCGGAGCTAATGCAAAGTGTAATAAGAAGTTTTCGGATAAGCTTTCCAAAGGACCTGTTCATGCTCACTATGCAACATCTCTTCTTTACAGGCATTGGACATTTTATAGAGATTGGAAATATACACATATAATCACATACAACTTGAAAACAAAAAAATTTGAAGATCTCACCCCAGGTAAGCATGATTTTCCCCCATTTTCCCTTTCAGGAGATAAAGGTTTTGCAATTTCTCCGGATAAGAATGAGCTCTGTGTTGTAAGTAATTTTGACAAAGATCTTTCAAGATCTACAAACAATGATCTCTTTCTTTTAAACCTTAAAACAAAAAAGTTAAAGTGCATAACCTGTGATAACAAAGCATTTGACGGACATCCAAAGTACTCTCCTAATGGCAAATATATTGCTTATTTGATGCAAAAAATCCCCGGATACGAATCAGATCTCTTCAGGCTTGCAATTTATAATAGGAAAACCGGTGAAAAAAGAATAATATCAAAAGTAATTGACAATTGGATTGATGATTTTGTATGGTCTACTGATTCAAAATATATCTATTTTAAAGTGGAAGAAAAGGGTCATTATCCTCTTTATAAGGTAAATCTTAAAACAAATAAAATTAAAAAGATTGTTGACTTAAAAGCTTTGAGAGAATTTGAAATAACTTCTGATGGAAAAAGCATAATCCTAACAAGAACCTCCGTAAGCGAGCCTGTGGAGATATACAGATACAGAATAGGGAAAAAGGCAGTGAAGCTTACAAGTTTTAATGATAAAATTGTAAGTAAATATGATATTCGTCCGGCGGAAGAGTATTGGGTTAAAGGTGCAGAGGGAGCAAACATACATGTATTTATAATAAAACCCCATAATTTTAACCCGACTAAAAAATATCCCCTTATTTTAAACATACACGGAGGACCTCAGCAGATGTGGGCTGATTCATTCAGAGGAGATTGGCAGATATATCCGGGAGCCGGTTATATTGTTGCCTATGCAAACCCACATGGTTCTCCGGGTTATGGTCAGAAATTTGTGGAGGCTATATCTGGAGATTGGGGTGGAAAAGTTATGGAGGATATTGAAAAAGTTACCGATTATCTTGCTACCCTACCCTATGTTGATAACAAACGAATGGGAGCTATGGGATGGTCATGGGGAGGATACGCAATAATGTGGCTTGAAGGACATACCGACAGATTTAAGGCAATGGTGGCTATGATGGGAGTTTATGACCTAAGATCAATGCACGGAGCAACCGAAGAGCTATGGTTTCCCGAATGGGAGATGAAAGGAGCTCCCTGGCAAAACCCTGAACTTTACAAAAAGTTTTCCCCTTCAAATTATGTTAAAAATTTTAAAACTCCCTGTTTGGTTATAACAGGTGAAAGAGATTATAGGGTGCCCTATACCCAGAGCCTTCAGTTTTTTACAGATCTTCAATCAATGAATGTCCCTTCAGCTCTAATAATTTTTAAAAATGATGGGCATTGGCCTAATTACATAAAATCAATGCCAGTTTACTATAATGCTCATTTGGAATGGTTTCACAAATATTTAGGCGGCGGCAAAGCTCCATTTTCAACTGAAAAAATGATAAGAAATCAGATAAAGTACAATCATACTTCAAAAAAAATAAATAAGTAAGAATAAAAGCCTAAAAATCTTAATATATTTAAGAAACGCTGTATACAGTGTCTCTATAAAAACTGGTAGAAGATAACGAATTCAGATCATTTGTGGGATCCTAGCTGTTGTAGTAAAACAAAAAGCTGCTTTGTCAGGCAACAGATCTACACCAAATTGATGATGAATTGCTGATAAAAAGAAAAAAATCATTTGATTAAATTAAAATTTGATTGTAAATTCTATCATATGAATAACCATGGGTTAATTTTTAAGGTGATACAAGATAAAAAATTAATAAAGCTGTTCAGCTTGGGACTTTTCAGACAACATTTGCTCAGATGTTCGGCTTTTAAAAAGACTTCTCTTTCTTAAGGCTTAAAGAAATTTTTAAGAAAACTTGCACTTTTTGATGAAATAGTATAAAGTTTAATATAAATTTTCCGATATATATCAGGAGGTGGTAAAGATGAGTACAATCTCATCTATAAACTCTTACGATTTCACACCTCTAATCAATAATTCTCAATTATATTCGCATAGTAATTTATTATCGGAAAATATCTCAGAAATTTTAGAGCAGCAAAGTTCTTTAAATACAATTTCTGAAATGGGTTCTCAAATTAATAAAATATACAGTTTCGTAAAATCAACAAAAAATGATAATGTTATTGGTGGTTTTAAAACTTCAATGTTTCTTTTAAACAATCAACTAACTGGTACAAGAGCTATAAAATTTTTCAAAACAGCGGAAAATCTTACTGTTGGTAATGTTGAGACATTTGCATCTTTGTTCTCAAGTGTTGACAATTTAAATAAGAATGGTTTTACTGGGGTAATTAATAATTTTATGGATACTGTAAATAACATCTCAGAAAAGATTGGAAGCGATAAATTAAAAAATTTTCTTGAAATTACAGATAAATTATCTGAGAAATTAGGTGCAGAAAACACAAATAAAGCTTCTCAAATAATGTTTTCTTTTTTTAATACAGCAAACACCTTATTAAAGTCTTCGTCTATTTCAAAGGAAAACAAAAATGATCTATTTAATGATTTAATAAGTAAATTGAGTAAAAAGAACACCTCCACAGAAATAGAATCATATCTAAAAAAGTTTAGAGAAAATAATATATAAAAAGAATTAATTATCCTCCCTTTTTGTTGAGAAAGGTAAATATTCCCTTATTTTTTTTGTTAGAATATTGACTTTAAGTTTTAAAATGATATAATTATCAATGAACATTAGAAATCAAAATTTTGAAAAATTTAGTGGGAAAAAATTAATATCAAAAGGAGGTATAATATGTCTCTTATCAAAGAGGTAATCGCGAAAGTTAAGGAGAAAAATCCCGCACAGCCTGAATTTCATCAGGCAGTTGAAGAGGTTCTTACTACCTTGGAACCTACAGTTGAAAAACATCCGGAATTTGTCAAGGCAAAAATTTATGAAAGAATAGTAGAGCCTGACAGACAAATCATCTTCAGAGTTCCTTGGGAAGATGATCAGGGTAATGTACATGTAAACAGGGGAATGAGAATTGAGTTTAACAATGCCATTGGACCTTATAAAGGCGGTATTAGATTCCATCCCTCAGTTTACGAAGGAATTATTAAATTCTTAGGTTTTGAACAGATTTTCAAAAACTCTCTCACAACGCTTCCCATGGGAGGAGGAAAGGGAGGATCAGATTTTGACCCCAAGGGAAAATCAGATTCGGAAGTTATGAGATTCTGCTATTCCTTCATGAGAGAGCTTTTCAGACATGTCGGTCCAAACACGGATGTTCCTGCCGGTGATATTGGTGTCGGTAGAAGAGAAATTGGTTATCTTTTAGGAATGTATAAAAAGCTCACAAACGAGCATTCAGGAGGAGTCCTTACAGGAAAAGCCTATGAATGGGGCGGAAGCTTGATCAGACCTGAAGCAACAGGTTATGGTAATGTTTATTTTGCAGCAGAGATGCTTGCTACAAGAGGAATGGATTTCTCAGGTAAGGCAGTGTTAGTTAGCGGATCCGGGAATGTTGCCCAGTACACAATTCAGAAAGTCAATCAGTTAGGCGGTAAAGTAATCACAATTTCCGACTCCTCAGGTACAGTTGTTGATATGGACGGAGTTAAGGGGGAAAAATGGGACTTCCTTATGGAACTTAAGAATGTAAAGAGAGGAAGAGTAAGAGAGTATGCAGAGAAATTCGGAGTTGACTATTATGATGGTAAGAGTGTCTGGGATGTGGTAGAAGAGCATGGAATTAAAGCTGATGTGGCACTTCCTTCGGCAACTCAGAATGAGATCAATGGTGAACATGCAGAGGCATTGGTAAAGAATGGAGTTATTTGCGTATCAGAGGGTGCAAACATGCCTTCAACTCTTGATGCAATCAATGTTTACCTTGATAATAATATTCTATATGGTCCCGCAAAGGCAGCAAATGCTGGTGGGGTTGCAGTATCAGGTCTTGAAATGAGTCAGAACAGTCTCAGACTTCAGTGGACAAGAGAAGAAGTTGATAGCAAACTTCAGGGAATTATGAAGAGTATTCACAAATCTTCTCTTGAAGCAGCCGAAGCATACGGAAAACCGGGAAACTATCTTTATGGTGCAAATATTGCAGGATTTCTCAAAGTAGCAAAAGCAATGCTTGCATACGGAATCGTATAATAGCTGAAAATTCAAATACAAGGGGGAGAGAAATCTCCCCTTTTTTTTTACTTAAAAAATGGAATTAGGATTAAAAGGAAAGGTTGCAGTTATAACAGCAGCAAGCAAAGGGCTTGGAAGAGCAGTTACAGAATCTTTGGCAAGAGAGGGAGTTAAATTAGCAATATGCTCAAGAAATAAAGAAAGAATTGAAAACACAGCGCAAGAAATCAAAGATAAATTTAATGCTGAAGTTTTACCTTTTCAATGTGATGTCACATCAAGAGATGAAATAAAAAATTTTGAAAAAGAAGTTATAAAAATATACGGTACCATACATATCTTATTTACAAATGCAGGCGGTCCGCCCTCAGGAAAAGTTCTTGATTTTAAGCCCGATGATTATAAAAAGGCAATACAATTAAATTTAATGAGTACAATAAACCTAGTATATACATTTTTACCATACATGAAAGAACAAAAATGGGGAAGAATAATTGCTTCAACTTCAGTTTCAGTAAAACAGCCAATCCCTACAATAGCACTTTCAAATGTATCAAGAGTTGGAATTATTGCCTTTATAAAAACATTAATAAATGAAATTTCAGAGTTTAATATAACTGCCAATATAGTGGCACCCGGATACATAATGACAGAGAGAGTAATTGAGCTTTTAAAAGATAGAGAAAAGAGAGAAGGCAAGGAATTTGATACTTTATTAAATGAGCTTTCTAAAAACATTCCTGTCAAAAGAATAGGAAAGCCAGAGGAATTTGGAGATTTGGTTGCGTTTTTGTCGTCAGATAAAGCAGGCTATATAAACGGAGAAACTATCCTTATAGATGGCGGAATGTACAGAGGGCTTTTTTAACTTGAACTAATCTTTTTAATATTGTATATTAGACTTTAAAATTTTAAATACAGGAGGGTAATATGGCAAAACTCGTTGAATGTGTCCCAAATTTTTCAGAAGGAAGAGATAAAGGGAAACTTGATGAAATTAAAAAAGCAATTGAATCGGTAAAAGGAGTTAAACTTCTTGATATTGACCCGGGAGAAGCTACAAACAGAACAGTATTCACCTTTGTTGGTGATCCCGAAAGCATAAAAGAGGCTGCATTCAGGGCAATAAAAAGAGCTTCGGAAATAATTGATATGAGAGAGCATAAAGGTGAGCATCCGAGATTGGGAGCAACGGATGTTGTTCCGTTTGTTCCCCTTGAAGGTGTTACAATGGAAGATTGTGTGCAAATTGCAAAAGAATTGGGAGAAAGAGTTGGAAGAGAACTAAATATTCCCGTTTATCTTTATGAAGAAGCTGCGGCTACCCCTGAAAGAAAAAGCTTATCTTATGTGAGAAAGGGGGAATATGAGGCATTGCCTGAAAAACTGAAAGAATTAAAACCTGATTTTGGTCCTGATGAATACAATGAGAAAATCGCAAAAACAGGAGCTACGATTATAGGAGCAAGAGAATTTTTAATTGCTTATAATGTGAATCTCAATACAAAAGATAAAAAACTTGCCAATGAGATTGCACTCAATATAAGGGAAAACGGAAGATTAAAGAGAGACGCAAACGGAAAGGTGGTAAAGGATTCAAACGGAAAATCATTGAGAGTTCCTGGAACATTAAAGGCTGTAAGGGCAATTGGTTGGTATATAGACGAGTATGGAATTGCTCAAATTTCAATTAACCTTCTTAATTACAAGATAACACCTCTATGGAAAGTTTATGAAGAAGTAAGAGAGCAGGCTGAAAAATTAGGCCTTTTAGTTACCGGTAGTGAGGTTGTAGGACTTATTCCCAAAGAAGCAATTTATGAAGCAGGAAAATATTATCTTAAAAAACAGGGCAAAACAACAGGAGTTCCGGAAAAAGAAATAATAGATATTGCAGTAAAATCACTCGGTTTGGACTCAGTATCTCCTTTTAACCCTGATGAAAAAATCATTGAATACATTATAGCAAAAGATAATTCCGAAAATCTCTTAACTAATCTTACGGTAAAAAACTTTGTTGATGAAGTGTCAGTTGACTCTCCTGCTCCCGGAGGAGGAAGTGTATCCGCAATTGCAGGAGCTCTTTCATCTGCTTTATCTTCAATGGTAGCCTCTCTTTCTTACAATAAGAAAGGATATGAGGATTATAGGAATGAGTTTATTTCTCTGGGAGAAAAAGCTCAGAGTATTAAAGATGAATTTATAAAACTGATTGACGAAGATACAAATGCTTTCAACAAATTTATGGCAGCAAGAAGATTACCTAAAAAAACAGAAGAAGAAAAAACAGAGCGAGCAAAAGCCCTCGAAGAAGCGGCAAAGTATGCTGCTGAAATTCCTCTTAATATTTTAAAAACATCTGTCATTGCTCTTCAATTGGCAGAAAGAGTCTCAGAAATCGGAAATAAGAATTCAATATCTGATGCTGGTGTTGCAGGATGGCTTGGAAGGGCAGCTGCTGAAGGGGCTTTTCTTAATGTCAAAATCAATTTACCTTCTATTAATGATGAGGAATTTAAGAAAAATCTTCTTTCTGAAGCAAGTGACTCTCTTGAAGATGCAAGAAAAATAAATCAGAGAATTTCAATAAATGTTTTAAAAGCGCTTGAAGAAGAATGAACATAAGAGAAGAGATAGAAGAGATAGAGGAAAAATATCTTCAC
>CAZWJH010000104.1:0-7655 GCA_964634755.1 uncultured Clostridia bacterium | reverse complement strand
TTATAATTGTTGCATTTTTAATTTTATTATCACTTTTGCCTCTCTTTATTTTGCAGAAGAAGATTCCTTCAAAGAATCCAAAAATGATTAGTAAAGTTAACAAAAGTGTGGGGATTATTAAAAAAAAGGGGAGAAAATCGGATATTTTGGAAAATAAAACTATTAGTGCAAAAAAACAACCAATTGTAATTGTTAAAAAACAGCGGACCGAGAAAGCTTTTACTATTAAAGAAAAGAAATCTGAAAAAAAAGTTAAAGCTCAAATAAGAGGAAAGGAAAGCCAAAAAAAGGCAGAACAAAGAAAAAAAGAGCTTAATGGAAAACTTTCTGATAAAAAGGTGGAGGGCGTAAATAATAAGAAAGAGAGGTTGGAAGTAGGTAAGGTAGAGAAAAAGATAGAAAAGGTTAAGGTAATTAAAAAGGATAAGATTAAAGAGGCTGATTTGCTTATAAAGAAAGGGGAGTATAAAAAAGCCGAGCTTATTTTAAAGGATATTCTTTCTAAAAACCCAATGGATTTAAAGGCCCTTTTTGATCTTGGAACTCTTTATCTTTTAAAGGGAGAGTATTATACAGCATATTCTTATTATGAGAGAGCCTTAAAAATTGCACCGATGGACGAAAAACTTTTGTTTAATACTGGAGTTAGCCTTTTTAAAATGAGAAAGATTGCAGAAGCTAAATTGGTGTGGCAAAGACTTTATTCATTAAATAAAAATTTTCCTGAATTATACTATTTTCTTGGAGTTTCCGAAGATCTTACAAAAAATTATGATAAGGCGAAATACTATTATAAAGAGTATCTGAAAGACGGGAAAAACACTGAATTAAAAAGGTGGGTTATTAAAAGACTTTCCCAGCTTTGATTATATCTTTTTGTTAAGCCTCTAACTCTCGAGTAAGAAAGAAAAAAATCAAAAGTTGAAAATAGAAAAAAGCTAAACAGATCACAGCTGAGTAGCTGGCATAACTTAGGACAAGACAGTATTATGAGAGCTGGAACAGCTTTTGGCTTAATGGCTTTTTAATTCTCACTTGCGGTTAGATTATTTTTGATGAATGAGAAAGGGTTGTTAATAAAAACCCTTAATTATATAATTGCAATATGAAAAAATCTTATATTTACACAGCAGAGCTTAATTTAGCAGTTTTGCTTTTCGGAGGAGCAGGGCTTTTCGGAAAATTATTGGATTATCCTGCTGTAATAATAGTGCTCTCTAGGGTTGTATTTTCTGCTCTTACTCTCTATCTTTTTGCAAAAATAAGAAATAAAAGTTTAAGATTTAATAGAAAAAAGAGTTATCTCTGGGTTTTTATAACGGCTATTTTACTCTCTTTGCACTGGATTTCATTTTTCCAATCGGTAAAACTCTCAACCGTGGCAATTGCCCTCTTTTCATTTTCAACATTTCCTGTCTTTATATCTTTGGTAGAGCCGCTTGTTTTTGGATTGAGATTTTCCTTTAAGGAGCTTATTGCGGCAATAATTGCTTTGGTTGGGATTTATATTTTAATTCCATCTTTTAATTTTTCCTCTTTAAATTTTAAAGGAGTGATAGTGGGTATTATCTCCGGACTCCTTTTTGCTCTTCTTTCCATTGTTAATAAAATCCAGGTTAAAAATGAAAGCTCTTTTCTTATTGCTTTTTACCAGCACCTTTTTTCAATTCCGATTTTATTGCCTTCTGTTTTTTTATTAAAAGGAGTTCCGACTTCTACGGATTTTTTATATTTTTTCCTTTTGGGTGCCATATTTACTGCAATGGCTCATCTTCTTTTTATAGATTCTCTTGTAAAATTTAAAGCTTTTATTTCCGGGATTTTTGCAACATTGGAGCCTGTTTATGGAGCATTCTTTGCTTTTTTGATCTTAAAGGAGATTCCCTCTGTAAAGACTATTATCGGAGGGTTTATTGTTTTATGTGCATCTCTTTATGCTATAATTTTCTCTGAAAAAGGAGGTTAAAATGGAATTTAAAAATGCGGGAGAAAGATGGTTAATAAGGCTTGAAAAGGGTGAAGAGATTATAAGCTCTCTTTTGCAATTTTCAAAGGAAAATAATGTTTTTTCGGCAAGTATTATGGGAATAGGGGCAACAGATAGAGTATCCCTTTCTATTTTTGATTCTTCATTGAATAGATATATTGAAAAAGAATACAAAGGAGATTATGAGATTTCTTCTTTAATGGGGAATATTTCTCTTTTTGAAGGAGAACCTGCTCTTCATATACACATAACTTTAGGAGATAGGGAAAATAAGGCATTAGCTGGCCATCTAAATTATGCATACATCAGTGGCACCTGCGAAATTTTTGTTGACCAATTTTCAGCTCCACTTGAAAGAAAACTTGATAAAGAAAGCGGATTAAAGCTTTTAAGTTTGAAAGATTAAAAAGAGTAGCTTAGACCTACCCTGAATAAAAACCCGTTCCAGACTCCTCCATCTGCATAAACTGACATTCCTTCATAAAGGTCAACTCTTATTCCTGCATTTACCAAAAGAATCGGCACTATTGAGATTGTTATATCTTCTATATCGGCGAGCTCTTCGGTTTCCTCTTCTATATTATATTTTTCCTTTTTCTTATCAATATATGCAAACCCGGATGCACTGTAAGTTAAAGTCCCATTTAATGGAGCCAATCCTCCTCCTATTGAAAAATAAGGGTGAATTTTCCCTTCAGGAAAAAGATCCCATCTCAAATCAAGCAAAAAAGCTGAGTATTTGTGTATAAGTTTTGAATCAGCTGATGCTGTAATATAATCTCCGGATACAAAGTTTTGGCGGAAATCGCCTGAAAGCTCAATGTTTGAGTCGATTCTTGCATATGTAAAGCCAAGGGAAAAGCTCCCATTTTCTCCAGAAGGATAGATTCTAAGCTCAATTGCCAGGCCTCCCCCTGAGGAATCAAAATTTATCGTCTGATTATAATCTGCCAGAGTTTCTTCTGGAAAATCTCCTCTTATTTGATCCTGCAATTGGGTTTGTAGTTCATCTCCCACAGCGTCTTCAATTAGTCCTTTTATTAAATTCAATGACCAGAAAGAATAACCCAAATTCAGGGAATATTTTGGTCTTGCTGCTACTGGCAATGCGATTATACTGATAAAAATAACAAAAATTATAAATTTTCTCATTTTACCCTCCTTTTTTATTATTTTCATTAAAAAGTTGGAGAGCTTTTTCAAAATCCTCTTTAATTTCTTTTAGAAGAGAAAACATTTCATTATAGTATTCAAAAAAACTGTTTTTTAATGATTTGAAATCTCCGTTTTCTTTGTATTTATTAATTGCTTTTAACAGTTTGTATATTGGCTCCTGTGTATAATTTTCTATGATCTCCGCAAACTTTTGATTCTCGTAGATTTTATTGTAGATATTATAAAGCTCATCCTCAGTAAAAAAATTTTTTTTCTTGGCTTTTTCAAGAAATCCTTTTATCTCTTTCTCCAATCTTTCCGCTATTTTGGAGGTTTTTCTTAAGAAATTTTCTATTTTTTTCTTTTTCTCTTCTTTTTTAAAGCTTTTATTAACTTTTTCTATTATCTTAAATATATCTTTATTAATTTTTTTGTGAGAGAGCAGTTTTTTCCATGCAATATCACTTTTTATATCAAAGATTCCTCCTTCCGTAAGGTTTGAAAATCTATCAGGCTCTTCTTTTACGAGTGACATAAGGTATTCTTTATAGCTTTCCATTTTAAAACTCGTGAACACGGTCCTTCCGAAGATATCCTCTTTCTCCTTTTTGTCGGAGGCATTTTTTATTGAATTCTCTATTTTTCTTAAGTAATCCTTATTGTCCCTTGAGTATACCCAGCCACTATCATATATTGTTTTTCTTGTATATTTTAAAAAGTATGGGTAGGAGAGATCCTGTCCTAAAAAGTAAATGGGATTGGCGCCTATGAATCTGGCAAACTCTACCGCAAGGGAAGCTACACTCCCCCATGTTTTAAGATGACCTATTTTACCTATGTGTTCCTCTATTTGTTCAAGAAGCGGTTTATCAAAAACTGTAACAAAAACTCTTTCATCAAAATTTTTAAAGGCACGTCTGTCTATTGAAGGCTCTGACACAAGAAAACTTTTTTTTGTTTTTACATCTTTTAAGTGAAGATAATTGAAGTAAGAAGGGTCTCCTGCTACTATGAAATGTGGTTCTATCCCTATTGAGAGAAGAGGTCTTAAGACTGTGTCTGTTGAGATTATTATACCTCTTTTATAAAAATCCTCTAAATATACTATGTTTTTGTCAAGGGAAGGTCCTGCTGATACAAGAACAGCCGGTATTGAAGAGAAAAGATTTTTTAATTTTAATACAGGTGTGGACTTTACCAATATGTCGAGATTTTTCAATATGTTTTTTTGAACTCTTCTTCCATCTTTTGCTCGGGTGATAAAATCATAAACAATTTGAAGTGCAAGTTTGTTTATGATTTCTACTATATAATCTATCTCATTTTTAAAATATCTATCCCCTATCGGATGAATAGCGTAATCTATCTTATCAAGCTCAACCAGGTTAAAGTTTGAAGATATTTTTTCCTCAAAATCAGGCAATTGGGGAACCAAAGGAATAAATTTTTCAAATTTTAAGTTTGGTAATTCTGAACTTATGCTGTTTAAAACAAAATTCATCATATCGGGATACGGCTCTATGTAAAAAACAATTGAAGATTTTTTGATTTTGTGTAAAAGATTTTTTACATAATAAGGATTTCCTCCTCCAATGATAACTATGTGCTTTTCTTTGAATTTGACCTTTTCAGCCTGTTTTTTAGCTTCTGCTATGGGGTTGTATTTTGATTGAAGGTAGAAGATTTGCCCATCTTTTTTTAAAATCAGAATAGGATTACTATCTTTTGCCTTTTCTATCCCAAATTCAATAGCCATAAATTCCTCTATTCTCCGATTAACTGTATTAAGATTTCCCTTTCTCTTCCTCTCTCATCAAAATTTATTGCCATCACCTGCTGCCAGGTACCGAGAAATAGTCTCTTTTCAACAAAGGGCACAACATAAAACGGTTTCTGAATAGATGATCTGAGGTGAGAAAAACCATTGTGGTCTCCCCATGTTTTTGTATGATGATAGGGCTTATCCGAAGGGGCAATCCTTTCCATCATTTCATCATAATCTTTTAAAAGATTTGGTTCATACTCTATTGTGGTAATCCCACCGGTGGAGCCTTTCATGCTTATGATTGCAATACCATTTGAAATCTCACTTTCTCTTACAAAATTTGCTATTTCTCCTGTTATGTCAACACTTCCATCTTTTGCTTCAAGATAAACTCTTATTATTTTCCATTCAACACTCATGCTATAATATAAAATTAATAAAATACATTGTCAACTTAGTCTCTGTATTCTTTGTTAAAGGAAAGAATGACTATTGACTTTTTTAAATTTATGTTCTATATTAAGAAACTGAAAGGTAAAAGGAAAAAAGGAGAAAGAGATGAAAAGAGAAGATGGGAATTCATCCTTTACAGTAATAATTATGCCCAAAGGTGTTACGGACAATTATAAAACCATAGAAATTTCAAAAAAGACTCTTAAAATCATTATTAGTGGAGTCAGCCTATTTTTTCTGATTTTTGCTTTTATTTTAATTGATTATTTTAATGTAAAATCAACCGCACTTATGGTAAAAAAGTTGAAAGCTGAGAATAAGACTCAGGCTCAGAAAATCGTGATGCTTGAAGATACTATGAAGGAATTGAATCAAAAACTTTCAAAATTTGAGGAATATAAAAGAAAACTTAATATAATAGCAGGACTTGAATCTCCTCTTGCCTTAACAGAGGTAGGACAGGGGGATATACCTTCAGGAGGAGCTCAGACACTTGGTAATAATATTAACACTTCTTTAAAAACAATAAAAAAAGAGGCTATCTCAAAAAGCTCAAATAAAATTACTCAGATAAAAAACAAAGCCTCAAAGATAGAGGAGAATCTTGATTTTCTTTACAAATATTTTAAAGAGCAACAAAAGATCCTGGCTTCCACTCCCTCTATCTGGCCTACAAAAGGAATTTTAACATCAGGTTTTAATTGGAGAATAGATCCTTTTACAGGTTTAAGAGAGTTTCATCAGGGGCTTGACATTGCAACACAGTTGGGGAATCCTGTAGTGGCAACTGCGGATGGTATAGTAATAGAATCAAGCTCAAAAAAGGATTATGGGAATTATGTAATAATACTTCATAATTATGGATATAAAACAATATATGCCCATCTTAAAAAAAGACTTGTAAAGGTGGGACAAAAGGTTAAAAGAGGAGATGTTATAGGACTTGTAGGGAGTACCGGTAAATCAACAGCACCTCACCTCCATTATGAGGTAAGGGTGCATAACAAACCGGTTAATCCACTTGATTACATCCTTGAAAACGATTGGATTCTCAGAAAAAAATAGTCTCAAAAATTGATCAAAGAGGATAAAATGGTAAAAGAAAGCCTAAGGGAAGCGTATGCAAGAGCACTTATTAGTTTGGGAGAAAAGGATGAAAGAGTAGTCGTCCTTGATGCTGATCTTTCCACCTCCACCAAAACAGCTAAATTCGGGGAAAATTTTCCCGAAAGATTTTTTAATATCGGAATTTCCGAACAAAATATGATGGGGGTGGCTTCAGGCTTTGCTCTGAGTGGTAATATTGTTTTTGCTTCATCATTTGCGGTTTTTGCTTCGGGAAGAGCATGGGATCAGGTGAGGCAGAGCATTTGTTATAATGAGGTTAATGTAAAGATAGTTGCAACACACGGAGGTATTACAGTAGGAGAGGATGGTGCTACACATCAGAGCAATGAGGATATAGCACTTATGAGGGTTTTACCCAATATGAGGGTTGTTGTTCCGGCAGATTCCATAGAAACAGAGCAGGTTATAAAAAAGGTTTATGAAAAGGAAGGTCCCTTTTATGTAAGGCTTTCAAGAGAGAATTTCCCTGTTTTGTATAAAGATTCAGATTATAAATTTGAGTTGGGTAAATATGATGTTTTAAGAGAAGGTAAGGATGGAGTTATCTTTGCTATTGGCAGAGAAGTTTATGAATCTTTGGTAGCTGCTGAAGAGCTTGAAAAGGACGGAATATCACTTACTGTTGTAAACAGCTCTTCTGTAAAGCCACTTGATAAGGAACTTATTTATAAATACGCAAAAAAATTCGGGAAAATAATAGTTGCGGAAGAGCATCAAAAGACTGCTGGGTTTGGCTCTGCTATTGCGGAATTTATTACAGAGGAACTTCCTGTTATAATAAAAAAGATAGGTGTGGATAATATATTCGGTCTTTCCGGAAAAGCATCCGATCTTTTAAAGCACTTTAAACTTGACTCAGAAGGAATCTATAATACCATAAAAGAGTGGTATCCTAAGTAGATAAAGCTTAAAAGTGTAAAATTTCTCCTTATATAGCAAAATTATTTTCTTGTGAAAAGCTAATAATTTTTATACCGTGGGAAAGCTAAAATTTACTCTGAAAAATTGTCAACCTATTTTAGGACGAGACAGGTATTCGACTCTAAAATGACCGGAACGGCTGAAGGCTACTCTGCTCCACTTCTGTCCTGAAAGATTTGAGAGAAAATTTGAGAGATTGAAGCACCTCTGTGTGAAGATGTAAAATAAACAATCGTTTTAAAAAAT
>CAZWJH010000103.1:5883-7857 GCA_964634755.1 uncultured Clostridia bacterium | reverse complement strand
TTTACCCTCCTCAGCAAGGCTGAGGTCCTTTACATCATATTTCATTATTCCTCCTCATTAAAATAATGCATTTTTAATATCTTTAACCTTATCTGTTTTTTCCCAGGAAAAACTCTCTTCTGTTCTTCCGAAATGACCGTAGGCAGCTGTCTTCTTATAAATAGGCCTTAAAAGATTAAGCTGATTTATGATACCTCTTGGAGTAAGATCAAAAATCTCCCTTATAGCTTTCACTATCTTTGCCTCGTCAACTTTTCCTTTACCATGAGTATCGATCATAATAGAAACAGGATCAGCCACTCCAATCGCATAAGCAAGCTGAACTGTAAATTCCTCGGAAACTCCAGCTGCTACCATATTTTTTGCTATATATCTTGCCATATAAGCAGCTGATCTATCCACTTTTGTAGGATCCTTTCCTGAAAAAGCTCCTCCTCCATGACTTACAACCCCCCCATATGTATCAACAATAATTTTTCTTCCTGTGAGACCTGTATCAGCCATGGGGCCGCCCATTACAAACTTTCCCGTCGGATTGATATAGTATTTTGTATCTTCATCAATCATTTCTCTCGGAATTACTTCATATATTACCTTCTCAATAATATCCTCTCTTATCTCTGACTGTTTTACATCTGGTGAATGTTGAGCAGAAACAACTACGGCATCAACCCTTACAGGTTTACCATCTTTATATTCAATAGTAACCTGGGATTTTCCATCTGGTCTTAAATAAGGCAAGACATCGTCTTTTCTTACTTTGGTGAGCTGTCTAACCAACTTGTGAGCAAACATTATTGGCATAGGCATTAATTCATCAGTTTCTGTGGTCGCATAACCAAACATCATACCCTGGTCTCCAGCACCACCGGGATTGACTCCCATTGCAATATCCGGGGACTGTTCATGTATTGATGAAATTACCGAACATGTTTCATAATCAAAACCATACTTAGCCCTTGTATACCCTATTTCTCTTACTGTATTTCTCACAACCTGAGGAAAATCAACATAACCTTTCGTAGTAACTTCACCAGCTATAAAAACGAGACCGGTTGTTGTTATTGTTTCAACTGCAACATGTGAATCTTTATCCTGTTCAATTAAAGCATCTAAAATAGCATCCGAAATCTGATCCGCTATTTTATCCGGATGACCTTCTGTTACTGACTCCGAAGTAAATAAAAAATTACCTTTTTTGTACATTTCAACCTCCTTAAAAATTAGGATAAAGAATAGCAAAATATACATTTGTTGTCAATTTGAACAATTTGTAAATACACTATTTTTTATAGGATAGCTCAGCATTGACTTTATTAAAAAAAATATTATAATGGTATATTAAGTAGTAGGAATTCATATGAAAAAAATAATTATTAATGGAAATAATGAAAGTTTAACTTTTTATAAAACCGCACTCAACTTTATTAAAGATTGGGTATATTGGAGAGATAGATCAGGAAATTTTATATACCTTTCTCCCGCAACAAAAGAAATTACAGGTTATGAACCTGAAGAATTTATAAAAGATCAAAATTTATTTGAGAAAATAATACATCCGGAAGATTTAGAATCTGTAAAAAAGAAAAGCAATAGAGAAAAAAATAATAAAAAAGACTGCACAAATGAATTCAGAATAATAACAAAAGAAGGAGAGATAAAATATATAAAGCATACCTGTACTCCTGTTATCTCAGAAAAAGGAGAGATAATAGGCAGGATAGCAACAAACAGAGATGTAACTGACCTAATCCTTACTAAAGAGCAAACAAAAAAACCAGAAAAGCTATTTAGATTACTATTAGACTCAATTCCTGATCCTGCTAATATGATAGATAAAGAATATAAGATTGTTTTTGCCAATAAAAAACTTTTATCAATGATTGGTAAAAAATTGGAAGATATTAGAGGTAAACACTGTTATAAGATTTACCAAAAAAGAGATACTGAATGTGAGATATGTGCTCCAAGAAA
>CAZWJH010000103.1:3118-5783 GCA_964634755.1 uncultured Clostridia bacterium | reverse complement strand
TGAAAATTTTATAATAGCAATTTCAAGAGACATAACAAATGAGAAAAAAATGTTGGAAGAGTTGAAAAAAAGTGAGAAGAAGTATAAAGAACTTTCACAATTATTCAGATTAGTCGCAGATAACAATCCTGATATGGTTTGGGCAAGGGATTTAAATGGGAGATATATATTTATTAATAAATCAATGGCTGTTGATTTCTATGGATTTAACTCCCCCGACGAAGCAACCAATTTAACCCATAAGGAAATTATTAAAAAAATAAAAAATGAAAATCCTTCAAAAAAGGATTGGTTTTATGTGGATAAAAACCCCATTGACTATGAAAAAATAGTGATAAATGAAAAGAGACCTGTTCGTTATGATATGTCAGGTTTTATTAGAGGAAAATATTTCTATCTCGATATTTATAAAGCTCCTCTTATTAATGAAAACGGGAAAATAATTGGAATAGTCGGAAGTTCAAGGGATATTACAAATCAAAAGAAATTAGAAGGTGAAAAAGAACAGGCATTAAAGGCAATCCAGAGGCTGGCAGAGGTTATTAGGCAATCAAGTGAGGCTATTGTCATAACAGACAAAGCAGCAAAAATAATCTATGTTAACCCTGCTTTTGAAAAAATAACCGGATATAAACTCAAAGAAGTTATAAGTAAAAATCCTAAAATCCTAAAAAGCGGGAAGATGAACAAAGATTTCTATAAAAATTTATGGGAAACTATTTTAGAAGGAAAACCATGGAATGGAACCTTTATAAACAAAAAGAAAGATGGCTCAATATTCTATGAAAGTGCAACAATTTTTCCTATTTTTAATGAAAAAGGGGAAATCACAAATTTTGCAGCTGTGAAAAGAGACATAACGGGTGAAAAAAAATTGGAAGAGCAATTAATACAAGCTCAAAAAATGGAAGCAATTGGAACTCTTACAGGCGGCATTGCTCATGATTTTAACAATCTTCTGACAGTAATAAATGGATATACGGATATGGCGTTAAAAAGATTTGATGAAAATGATCCAAGCTATAAAATTTTCAAAGCTATAAATGGTGCTGGCATAAAAGCTGAAAAATTAGTTAAACATCTACTTGCTTTTTCAAGAAAACAGGTTTATAACCCAAAAATAGTTAATATAAATACAATAATAAAGAATCTAAAAAAACTATTGACTCGATACTTATCAGAAGATATCAAACTTGACTTGGCTTTAAATAAAGACATAGCAAACATAAAAGCAGACCCTAACCAAATAGAACAAATACTGATTAATCTTGTGGTTAATGCAAGAGATGCCATAAATGAGAAAAAGGATAAGAAATCTCTAAATATCATAACTATTGAAACAGGAAATGTAAGAATAAAAAATGACTATGTACTAAAGCATCCGGGATCAAGAATCGGGAATTTTGTATTTTTTGCAGTTAGCGATACTGGAATTGGCATAGATGATAGTATAAAAGAAAAGATTTTTGACCCATTTTTTTCAACAAAGGGAAAGGCAGGAAGCGGACTCGGTCTTTCAACTGTCTATGGAATAGTTAAGCAAAATAATGGATTTGTCTATGCTTACTCTGAAAAAGGAAAGGGAACAACAATAAAAGTTTACTGGCCAGCTACAAAACTAAAAGAAGATAAAGTGGAAGAAAAAATAAAGGATGAAGAGGAGATTTTAGGAGGAAGTGAAATATTACTTTTTGTTGAAGATGAAAAAGAGATTTTAAAGTTTGCTGCAACAGGACTAAAGTCATTGGGATATAAAGTAATAACAGCACCAAACGGTAGAGAAGCCCTTAAAGTAATAAAAGAGAAAAGAGTAAAACCCGATATTCTAATCACAGATCTAATTATGCCAAAGATGGATGGAGAAGAATTAGCAAAGGAGATGAAAAAGAGATTTCCAAGAATAAAAGTTATATATACTTCGGGTTATACAAATAATCATATTGTGAACAAAGGAATTTTAGATAAAAGAGTTAACTTCATTAGCAAACCATATACAATAACCGAGCTAAACAAAAAAATCAGGGAAGTCATGAAAAAGAAAAAATAAAGTTTTACATATTTTTTCAAAAACTGAATCCTATCTTTATTTCAATAAATATTCTTCCCAAAAAATTAATTTAATTAATTTATTTGTTACATCTCAAAATAAGTGATATAATAAATAACTGACCGAACAGTCGGTCGGAAGTACTAAAGGAGAATAAATATTGAAGAAGGATTTTGACAGGGAGAAAAAGAAAAGAGAGATTGCCTTTGCAGCACTGCAAGTATTTGCTGAAAAAGGATTTTCTTCTGCAACAATAAAAGACATAGCGGAAAAAGCCTCAATTGGCAAAGGGACTGTTTACGAATACTTTAAAAGCAAAAGAGATATTATTTTTTCTGCTTTTTCCCTATTTCTTAAAGGTAGCGAATACTCCATAGAAGCTATTAAAAACCTCCCTTATCCTCCAGATCAAAAGCTTTCTGAAGGATTATCCCTTTTTATTGAAGCTGTTAAAAAAGAAGAAAAAAGTACTTTTGAAATTCTTTTTGATTTTTGGGCAATGGGGATAAAAGAAAAAAAATATAGATCTGAATTTTACAAGCTATCAAAGGATTCTTACTCAAAATACAGAGAAACATTTTCAAATATTATTAAAGATGGACAAAGAAAAGGAATTTT
>CAZWJH010000103.1:1794-3018 GCA_964634755.1 uncultured Clostridia bacterium | reverse complement strand
GTGGAGATGATTCCCCTTAAAAAGAAAGGACATAAAACAACAATAAAATACATAGAACTAAAATTTGACATAAAACTAAAAAGCTCAATTTTCAGTTTGAGAAATTTGAGAAGGAATTAAAAAAATGAGGTGTAAACAGAGACAATTGCTTTATAAAGCCAAAAGCCCTCAAGCATCAAAGCTTTCAAGTAATTTTAGCACAAGACACAAAACAAAAAAGCTGCTCGGCTGGAACAGCCTTTGGCTTTAAGCTTTTTAAGAAGAAGGAGGATGATGAAAAATGCTTTTAAAAATGGCATTCAGAAACATTTTCAGGCAAAAAAGAAGAACTATCTTTACGGCTCTTACAATGATTATAGGGTTTGCGCTTGCAGCTTTTACAATTGGCTGGGCTGACGGGACATATAATAATATAATAAACATGTTTACAAAAGGTTGGCTTGGACATATTCAAATACATTACAAAGATTATCTTGATAAACCATCACTTTACAAAGCCATTGACAATTATCCTCAAATTGAAAGAAAAATCCTAAAACTCAAAGACATTCAAAGCTGTACACCACGGGTTTTCTCAGCAGGGCTTGCATCATTAAAAGATAAAACATCAGGAGTTCAAATCGTTGGTATAGATCCTGAAAAAGAGGATAAAACAACATCTTTTCATAAAAAAGTAATAAAGGGGAATTATTTTAAACCCGGATTAAAAAATCAGGTGCTTATCGGTAAAGGGCTTGCTACCATATTGAGAGCAAAAATAGGAGATAAAATAGTTCTCGTATCTCAGGGAGCAGACGGCTCAATTGCAAACGATTTTTTCACTGTCGTCGGAATAATATCAACTGACAATGACTCCTTTGACCGTTCCTCTTTTTATTTAAGATTAAAAGATGCTCAGGAATTCTTGGTGCTTGACGGAAGAGTTCACGAAATAGCAATAACTGTTAATAAACTTAAAAATGTTAGAAAAATCGCTGCCAAAATTTCAAATATCATAGATAATAAAAATCTTTCGGTTGCCCCTTGGCAGGAGTTTGCCAAAGAATTTTACAGAGCAATGAAAGCTGATAAAGGTGGGATGTGGATTTCACTTTGTGTGATAATATTGGTTGTTGCAGTTGGTGTTTTAAACACAGTTTTAATGGCAGTCCTTGAAAGGTTTAGGGAATACGGAGTTTTGAAAGCATTGGGTACAAGACCGAAGGATATAATTTTATTAGTTTT
>CAZWJH010000103.1:0-1694 GCA_964634755.1 uncultured Clostridia bacterium | reverse complement strand
GGTATGGTTGACGGAACATTCGGGAATCTTATTGATCTTTTTGCAAAAAGCTGGACCGGACATCTTCAAATTCATTACAAAGATTATCTTGAAAACCCAACTCTTTATAAAACAATAGATAATTACAACACCCTTCTTAATAAAATAGATAAAAACAGATATATTATGGGGAGCAGCGGAAGGATATATTCCGGAGGGATAGCTTCTTTAAATGATAAGAGCAGAGGGGTAAGAATCATAGCATTTAATCCTATTAGAGAGAAAAAAACAAGTGGTTTTGAAAAGAAAATAATTGAGGGCAGATATTTTAGCGAGAAAGGAGAAAAGGAACTTTTAATCGGAAAAGGGTTAAAACAGCTTTTAAAAGCAAAACTTGGGGATAATATTATTATAATCTCTCAAGGAGCTGATGGCTCAATTGCAAATGATATGTATAAAGTTGTGGGAATAGTTGACTCCGGAAACGAAGATATGGACAGGGCTTCTTTTTATTTAAGATTAAAGGATGCGCAAGAGTTATTATATTTGAAAGGAAAAGTTCATGAAATAGCAATTACATTAAAAGATATAAAATATACAAAAAAAGTTTCCAAATATATTAGCGGTATAATTGATACAAAGGCACTATCTTTGGAAGATTGGAAGATTTTTGCCAAATCCTTTTACACTCTTGTAATGGCAAAACAAAAGGGGAACAATATAGGGCTTTTGATTATATTTTTTATTGTCGGTATAGGGATTTTAAATGTTATTTTAATGTCCATATTGGAAAGAACAAGAGAATACGGTGTTTTAAAAGCTTTAGGAACAAGACCTTTAACTTTGTTTAAGATGATTTTAGCCGAAGCTTATTTTATAGGATTATCAGGTGTTTTAACAGGTTCGTTATTTGGGTATCTTTTGAACAAATATATGTCTGTCCACGGAATAAGATACCCCCAACCTGTGGAATTGGGAGGAGTTGTTCTTTATCAAATTACTTCCACTGTAAATATTAGGACAATCTTTATCCCCATAATTGTTGTCTTATTAGAGATTTTTTTATTTGGTTTTTATCCGGCATTTAAAGCGGCAAAAACAGACCCTGTAAAATCATTAAGGTTTCATTAGGAGGTGAATATGTTATTTTATTTAAAATTAGCATGGCGCAATATATTAAGAAACAAAAGAAGAACAATAATATCCGGTATGGCAATCGCAATAGGACTTGCTGCTCTTATATATGTTGATGCTCTTTACAAAGGTATGGAAATCAATATTATCGATAATATTACAAAATCTTTTATCTCGGATGGTCAAATTCACAGAAAGGGATTTAGAGAAAAGCAGGATGTTGAATTAACGATAAATAAGTTAGATAAAGTCCTAAATAGACTTAAAAAAGAAAAAATCGTTGATAAATTTTCTTTGAGAACATATTCTTTTTCAATGATTTCCTCTTCAAATAATGTTAGCTCTGTTATGCTCGTGGGAGTTAATCCTGAAAATGAAAAACATATCTCTCAAATAGATGATGCTATTGTTAAAGGTGAGTATTTTAAATCCAAAAAAGGAAATGAGATAATAATCGGGAAAAAATTAGCCGAGATTTTAGAAGTCCAATTGGGTGATAGAATTGTTGTAACTGTTGCTCAAGCAGGAAGTTCGGAGCTATCACAAGAGCTTTTCAGAGTAGGAGGGATATATTTTTTTAA
>CAZWJH010000102.1:0-7882 GCA_964634755.1 uncultured Clostridia bacterium | reverse complement strand
CCTTGTAAATAATTTAATTGACTTGATAATATCATTCTTATATAATATCTGATAATTTTTTTAAGGAGAGAAAATATGAAAAAAATTTTAGTACCATTCTTTGCCTTTTTTCTATTGTTTGCTATTGTATATAGCACAAATGTTCAAGGTGAAGAGGAGTACAAAGTTGCAAAACTAACTGACAACAATGGTTATAAACATAATGGGCAGGCTACTGCTATAAACAAGAGTGGTGAAGTTATTGTTGTTTGGCCAGAAGCTCACGCAGCTAATCAAAATAAATTGATGTATAGAATTTATTCGTTTAAAACAAAAAAATGGACATCTCCAAAAGAGTTTCCTGCTCAAGATGGAAATAATGTCTATGTTAGATTAGCAGGTGGAGAGAAGCATGAATTCTTTGCAGTTTGGTCTAAAGGTGTTGAACCGGGACAAAAAATATATTTTTCAAGGTACTATGATGGTAAATGGTCTAAACCTGTTTTGATTTCGCAACCGAGAAAGCATAATGAATTTGCGGATATTTGTTATGATGCCAAGAATAAGAGAGCTGTGGCAATATGGGTTAATTGGCCCGGTGGGGATAATTTGGAAACATATATAAGAGAATTTAAAAATTTAAAATGGGGAGATATGAAAAATATATCTAATCATCCAAACCCCTCTGGACATCCTGCTATTACAAGCGATGGGAAAGGAAATCTTTACACAGTTTACATGCAGATGACCTCAAGAAAACCCGATGAGAGGTGGCAAATTGCTTATAATACAAATAGAGATGGTAAATGGTTAAAAAATAGTATTATCTTAACTGATTCAAAACCTTGGAAATTCCATCCTTCTATTGCAGTGAATGAAGATGGAACCCAAGTTATGATTACTTGGTATGATTATGGAGACAAGATGTATTATTACCAGTATGTTGAGTACAATGGAAAACAAAGTAAGTGGTATCCTGTAAGAATTATAGATGAAGGACATAAGGTTCATGCAATTTACTATAATTCTGTAAGTTATCTGATAGACCGATTTTACTTTTCCTATGTGGGTTCTGATAATAATGTTTATGTAAAGGAATTTTATAATAATTCATGGTCTGATAGAATTCAATTAAGTGATTCAGGAGAATGTATATATTCTCTTGCCTATGCTTCTCCCTATTATGGTTTGTCTATAAGCTGGACTGACAAAACAGATAATTTCAGACAGATTTATGTTGCTCTGCTAAAAAGAATGAAAATATTTATTATGCCTCCTAAGAGTATTAAAGTGGAGCATCATTATGACGAACAGCTTTTTAGAATAATGAAGTACAATACTATAGAATGGGTTAAAAATGAAGAGAATATCGTAGATGGTGAATCTTTAGTGGATTATTACTATGTATTTCGAGTAAAAAGTGACGAAAATTTTGATTTTAATGCAGAGCCATATAAGAAGTTTAGCAATGATATAATTTCTTTTGCCGATTATTTTAATGTTAATGATAATCCTGAAAGCTATAAATATGCTATTATCGCAGTGGATAAAGATGGAAACAAATCGGATCCATTAATTGCGCAAAACTAATTTTTGAGGAGTTAAAATGAAAGAAAAAAGAAAACTTGTATTCTTTATTATTATAGTGAGTTTTTTGTTTACCTTTATGGCGTATGCTGAAAAAAAGAACTGCAAAAAGCCCATAGTTGTTCAGGCAGAAGTGATAAAAGGTGAACATTATAAAAAAATATTGACAGAAACATCTTCTGTTTATCTTAAAACATTTAATATTTCTTCTCCTATAAATGGTGTTGTGAAAAACTTAAAAGTCAGTGAGGAAGATTCTATCTCAAAAGGGGTTGTATTAATGGAGATAGAAGATGAAGAAACTCTAAATAAAATCAAAGAAACAGATGCACTTGTTAAAAAGTGGAAAAGAATTTTATGGAAAAGGGAGCATTGGAAGGTTAGAAGCGAAAAAGCGGAGGACCAAGCAAAGAGAAAGATTGCTGAATTCAAAAAACAACTCGATGAATTAAAGAATAAGAAGACCAAAGTAGAAATAAAATCTGCTTTTTCGGGAGCAATAAAAGCCCTGTTGGTAAAAGAAGGGGATAAAGTAAGTGAAGGTGAGAGTTTAGTAAATATAGAGAGAAATGATTTGGTTTTTGTTGATTTTAAAAATAAAGATATTGTTGATTTCTTAAAAGTGAAAAACAAAGCAGTAATTGTTAATATAAAAAGGGATGGAGAAATAATTTTAAATAATGTTCAAGCCCTTCTCTTTGTGGAAGATAAAGCGACTTTGACTTATAGTATTGAAAATGGGAATTTATTAATAAGAGAAGGGGATTTGGTAGAGCTTTCTATTGTGGTAAAAGAGTTTGAAAAGGCAATATTTATTTCCCCAAGTTATACAAGAAGTGATAATAAAGGAGTTTATGTATTTGTAATAAGAAATGGTTTCCCAGAAAAAACCTATATTTCATTAGATCGTGGGACAAAAAAGAATGGTAAAGTATTGGTGCTTTCTGGATTAAGTGAAGGAGATGAGATTGCAACAACAAGAATTGATTGTTTAAGTGATGGTTTAAAAATAATCGTTATAGAAAAGGATCCTGAGACTGGTAGATGGGTGTTAAAGAAATATAAAAAGAAAAAGGTAAAAAAGAAGAAAAAGACAACTGCAGTTATAAAGAAAGAAGGAAAGGAAGCTAAAGCTATTAAGAAAAAAGAAAAAGTAAAAAAGATAGAAAAGAAAAAAGCAAAGAAAGAAGAAAAGAAGATTTCAGGAGAAAAAGAAAGAAAATTATGGCTGAGTATTAAGAGTGGAGGTTTTCAGCCTTATTATAGCTTTACACTAAGTCATTTAAATTCTTTTGAGTATAAAAACAAATTAGTAGGTATGAGTTTTGGGTTTTCTCTTGATTATAATCTTAATGATAAAGTTGGATTTGGTTTTGCTACTATGTTTGGGGTAAAGAAGAATAGTTACCTTATAGTTTCAAGTGGCTCTAAGGATTTTAGTCTTGATATTGAAAAGTCTTATGTTGATGTTATCCTGTTTTCTAAATATAATGTTTTGAAAAAAGGAAACTTAAAGGCTTATTTACTTGGTGGTGCTTTTTATTCAATAAAAACGAGTGGTAGTTGGGATAGAATTTTTAATGATACTACTATTCTTACATATAAAGATACAGATGAATATTGGGGAAATAAAAATATAGGAGGGATTATTGGACTCGGTACTGAATACAAAATAGATAAAATAAGGTTTACCCTCGAGTTTATTTATGAAAAAGGATTTACAAATATTTGTGGCCCCAAGTTTAATGAAGATATAAAGATAAATGGTATGTGGTTCCTTTTTGGAATAGGATATAACTTATTCTAATTTTTTGAACAAGTTTTTTTAAGGAGATAAGAGAGAAATTTTTCTTCTCTTATCTCATCCTTTAGGGGAAAAAAGATTGTATTATCTGTATTTTTAAAATCTTTTTTACTGTTTTCAAATATTCCTATTAAATTGTCTATAAAGGTGACTTTTTTACATCTTTTTCTTTTAGATGCTAAGAAGGAAGAGATTTTTCTAAAAAGAAAAGAGGGAAATGGTATTATTAGCCTTTTTAGATTTAAGATATTAGCTAATTCTTTAAAAAAATAGAAAAAGGTTATTTTAAAGGGATAAACCATTGTTGAAATCTTTGTGGTATGGGAATTATTAGAATTGTTTATAAGTTTTTTTTCAATAAATAATTTTAGTTCATCAATGTGAGTTAAGTGGAGATAGGTTTTTGAAGGTACCGGTATAATAGGAAATTTTCTTACCAAATTCTCTAACCTTTTGTAAAATCCTCCATCTCCTACGACTAAGGCTAATCTTATAACTGAAAGGTTGTTTTTTAAAAACCATAATTCCAATTGCCTTTTTAATTTTCCATAACAGGAAAGTGTATTGTCCGAAGCCGTTATAGTACTGAGAAGTAATTGGGTAGAAACATTAAATTCTTTGCCTTCAGTTGCCCAAATAATCGTCCCTGTAGTATTTTTCTCATAGCTTTTTGGAGTATAAGCAGCATGGATTATTAAGTCTATTTGGTGTTTTTTTAATATGTCTTTAATAGGTTCTCCTAAACTTCTTTTATAAGCTTGTGTATAAAATCTATGTGTAATCTTCTTGTTAAAAAGCGCAATTACTTCCATTTTGTTTTTAAAAAAATATTCACAAAGATTCCTACCTATGAACCCGCTTGCTCCTGTTATTAAAATAGATTTTTTATTCATTTTTAATACTCTCTGAGATATAGTCTCCTATTCTATAACTGTTTGCCATCAAAGTAAATGTTATATTTTTTGAAGGAAGAGCAGGTATAATTGATCCATCAACTATGAATATCCTTTTTGTTTTATTTAATTTCCCGTTAATATCTGTCGAGTAAGGATCATCGGATTTTCTTCTTGAAGGTAAAGTTCCTGCATAATGAATACCACTTCCTAATAGGGGAATTCTGGAGAAAAACTTGGTGGTAAAAGCGCCCAAGCTTCTGAATAGAGAAAAAACTTTATTTAATTCTCTTGGATAATCAATTAAGCTGTTGAATTCTATAATTATTTCATCTTTTGCACCTAATCTCAGTTTAGCCATGGAAGAAGATTCTTTTACCGGAAGAAAAGCAAAAACAGCAAGCATTGAAGTAAGAAAATATTTTACCAATTGTACATTTGCTTTCATTGAAAGGGGGAAGATAGATAAGAAATATGACCTTATTGGGAAATTTAATTCTATGATGCTTCCCTGAATATAATTGTATTTTTTATTTTCGTAAATAAAATTTAATTGTGTCATGCCGAAGGAGTATTTATCAATTTTTGAGCTAATAAATTTTGGAAAAATTAAAGGGAATTGAATTAAAGGGTTGTCTATTAATCTGAGTTCTTTCTTATAATCTTTCCTGCTTCTTAATACAATAGCTGATGTGTTTATAGTGCCGGCAGCTAATATCAGATACCTTGTCTTGAGGGTAAGCTTTCTTTTATCTTTTACGCTCTTAGCTCTTATAATGACATAATCATTTTTCTCCTCAAAGCTCTCAACAAATATTCCTGATAAATACTGGACTTTTCCCTCTTTTATATATTTTTCTATTGTTGAAAAGGGATTGTAAACACCCTTTTGTTCAGGATTTACCAACTCATCAGCTTTAAATTTCCCATCTTGGTTTGTGAGAGAGTTTATGTCCACAGCAAGTCTTGGAGCTCCTAAGTAAAATCCTTTCTCATTCAATTTTTTCCTTTTTTTTATATAATTCATTCTTAAAATTTTTGCTTTTGGGGATAGGGGAAGAGTATAAGCTTTTGATTCTTCGTTAAGTTTCCCAAAAAATCTGGTAAGATCATCATTTCCCCCTGTTATAGGGATTTTCTTTTCAAGCTTTTTGTAGTATTTTTCTAATTCATTTACAGAAAATGGTAAAATATGCTCATCTATTTTTGTAAGCTTATATACTCCTGCTCCCCATGCAGCTGCTAATCCTCCTCTTCCATAACTTATTATGGGCTTGAAATTTTTGGGATATATATTTATAAAATCAGGTAAGCGAGTTGCATATTCCATTAACGGAACAGTTAATTTTGGAGAAAGTTCTTGATTCAATAGTGTTCTTTCTATTACTTGGGGAGTTGAATTTGAGATCAGTTCTTTTGATATTGGTTCTCTCTTTTTTAAGTCATAAAAGTTATCCTCACTATTTAAGGTCTTGGATGGTGAAAACCCAACATCTAATATTGTCGGTTTTATCCCTTTTTCAATAAAGGCTTCTAAAGCTCCTAATGCAGAAGGGCCTGAACCAACAATAATTACCTCTATAAGATTTTTTTCAAAATTCATAATTTTTTCCACAATCTTAAATATAAACAGATAAAAGCACCTTTGAAAAATTTAAGAAGTGAGTAAAAGAATGTAAGAATTAGAATTCCCATTGATTTTAATATAGGTGTGTTTTTTTCATTATGAAACACTTTATAATTTTTTGGAGAAAACTCGCCTATAAAGGAGGTGAATATGAATTTTTTTGTTAGCTCAATTTCTTGTCCACATTTAGTTATTCTGGAAAAAAATTCCAAAGCTTCTAAATCAATTTTTTTATCAATACTCTTAGAGTCTGAAAACAATTTTGAATAAAGAGATTGAAAATCACTAATTTTTTCTATTTCCTCGCTACCAAAGAGTGTTTTATAAATTTGATAAAACTCATTTTTCATATATAATATTATAACATAAATAATTGGGATGCTTAAAAATGTTAGAAAGTAAAAGGATTAAAATAGGTATATTAGTTTTTTTTGTTTTTATAGGGATATTTTTTAGATTTGTTTACTTAACAGCAGACCCTCCGAAAAATATAACCATAAGTGGTGGAGTAGTGGGAGATCCGGGACAGTATTCTTTACCGGCAAGGAATAAAATACTTTTTGATGTATGGGCTATTGAGGGCTGGAAAACACAGTGGCTTTCTCCTGCAATTGTATATCTAAATTATTATCTTTATAAAATTTTTGGTATATCTCTTTTTGCGCATAGATTAATACCTTTTATTTTTTCTTCTCTTACTCTTATTTTTATTGTTTTTTTTATTTTGTATAAGGAGGATTACTTATTAGCATTGTTTTTCTCAATTTTCTATTCTTTCAATTATCCTTCAATAATCTACTCAAAAATAGCAAATAGAGAATTCCCTATGATTTTCTTTTTTGTAGTTTCAATTTACTTTTTTTCTTTGGCAGCTAAGAAAAAAAGTAATACCTTATTCTTTGTTTCGGCTCTATTTTTTGGAATTGCCTATTTATCAAAAGGTTCCATTTTGTACCTTGTAAGTGTTTTTGTCATAATAGGAGGGTTATGGTTAGTAGAAAAGAGAATTAGGGTTATTAATGCTTTTATTTTCTTTTTTACTTTAATGGTTTTTTTCTTAGGATGGTATCTTTTTGTATTTTCCCTAAACAAGAATTTTTTTGCTCTTTTTTATAAAAATAATTTAATGGTAAGAGGAATTGATGGGATAAAAGAAGGATTACTTAATTTATGGGCGTCTCCATTTTTGCTTCTAATGAGAAATGATTGGTTGTTAATTTTATTCTCTTTTATAGGGATTGCTTACTATCTTTATAAAAAGATTTTTTTAAGAGAGAAGCTTGGGGAAGTTATTGAATTAAGTATAGCTTGGTTAGGGATAGGCTTGGTTGCTAATGGGATAGTCAATTATAGACCTACTCGATTTTACATTATTTTAATTATTTCTTATTTATTAATATTGTCTTTCTTCTTAAAAGATTTTTTAGAGAGCAAAGTTGTAGTGAGGAAAAACTACATTTTTTATTTTCTTATAATTTACCCTTTAATTTTTTATGTAGGAGGAGGTTTCTATTTTATTGATAAATGTGAAATTGAAAATTTAGTATTTTTTCTTCTGTTAATTATAGTTTTTTTCCTATTATCAGGATTTCTTAAAAAAAGTGAAAGGAAATTAAAGATTTTCCTTACTATTATTTTGATTTTATCTTCTATTTTTTTTAATTTAAAGTTTTTGTACCACTGGAATAAGAATGTAGAGTATAAAATAAAACATATATCCAATTTACTTTCAAAAGTTATTCCTCCTTCTAATATAGCTGGTAATTGGGCTTCAATTTTGTGTATTGGCACTCTTCACAAGACTTTTTATACATGGCCGGGTTTTGCAAATAGTGATAAGGATTTTTTAAGAAGGAATAAGGTAAAATATATTATTCTTGCGAAGGGAAAATTTGCCGATGAGCTTTCAATAATTAGCAATTATTTTAAAGAGGATTTTAGAAATGCAAAATTAATGGCAATTTTTTCTTTGTACAATACTAAGGTTTACCT
>CAZWJH010000101.1:0-8021 GCA_964634755.1 uncultured Clostridia bacterium | reverse complement strand
AAAAGATTTGAAGCAGGCTTTTTATTGGTATAAAAAGAGTGCAGAGCAAGGAAACGCTATAGGTCAATTCATGCTTGGGGTAGCTTATTATTATGGAATAGGAACATTAGAAGATAAAAAACAAGCTGCTTATTGGATAAAAAAGGCTTATGAAAATGGCTATGAAGAAGCAAAGAAGTTTTGGGATGAACACGATTTGTGGAAATATAAATAAGGTTTGTTAAAAAAGTTCATACTTTAAAATAGAAATAAACAGTTATTCTCAAGCTAAAATTATAATTTATCAAGCAATTCTTTTTTCTTTTGTTCAAATTCTTCCTCACTAATAATACCTGAGTCTTTAAGCTCTTTTAATTTTTTTATAAGATCAATTATATTTTCATTGTTTTTATTTATGATTTTTAGTTCTTTTGTATTATTATCCCCTCTATCTTCTACATTTTTATTTCCTTTGGTAAAAGAAAACTTTAAAAATGCCACAAATGATATTATTGTGATAAAAATTAATGATGTAAATAACAAATATATCCCTATTTTCCAACTAAAACCACCATATTTATAATTTTTGTTTTTTATAATTGACAAAGAATAACTATTTAATTTTAATACAAAGAACAATAAAATAGAATTTAGAAAAACAGAAATAATAAATATAATAGAGAAAATTTCATATTTAGGTTTTTTCCCTTTGTGTTCCGTATAGATAAGGTAGATTATAAGTATCAATCCGATAAAAATGATAAAAAAATTAGATGCTTGGAATCAAAATTAATATGAAATATAAAATCCCATAAACTTTTAACACCATAGAATTCTTCTTCAGAAGATGTGGTAGAGGAATACTCGGAAAAAACGCCATTATATTTAAACTCATAGTAATAATGATAAACTGGTAAAAGGAATGAGAGCAAACCTACAACTAAAAGAAGGAACAATGGTAATAAAAGCCTTGATTTAAGATCATTAAGTTTCATTTTACTACTCCCTTTTTATAAATATCAAAATCAGATACAAATTCATTATTAAATTCAATGAAAAAACCAAATTTATAGTTTAATTGATTAGTAAATGCTTTTAATTTATTTGTATCATAATCCTTAGAAGAATTATTTTCTTCTTTTTTAACCTCAATAACGAGTAAATTATCTTCATTATTTCCTCTTTTGTGAATTATAATATCGGGATAAACTGTTGTTTGTTTTAAATCCGTAGATTTAGTGTCTTTTATTTCCAATTTTAAGTTTTTTGTTATGTAGATTTCATCTTTTAGCATTCTATTATATTCGCAATCCACATAATAATCTTGAAATTCTCTTTGCAAATATTCTGCAAGTTTATGTGTGATAGATCTTTCGTTCACTCCTTTTTCCAAGAGAAATTTTTCTCTTTTTAAAAAATCAAATAAAGCTTTTATAAAATCATCAATTCTCGGAAAATTTTCTTTCTTTAATCTTTCAATTATCTCGTTTTCTTCCATTTTCCCCTTTATTTTATAATTTAAACCTCTTTTTTATTTTTGTCAATATTTTTTTTATTTACTTTATAAAATGTTGTAAAGAACTAAAAAACAGACAAAAAAGCCCAAAGAAAAAACAAAACAGGAAGTGTAAATGTGATAAAGAAAAGTTTACAAGTTTTGCTATATTGTACATAATTTATTGTGTATAAAGAATTAATTAAAGATAGCAATATAAGTTCAAAAAAACAAAAGATAGTACAATTATTATTAATCATTATTTGTAAAGGGGTTTAAAGGAGGAAACGTATGCTATGAAAAAAGGTTATTATGTCATTTTTTTTCTGTTTTTATTACCATTAATCTGCTTCGCACAAAAGACACAGTCTTTTTCGGGCCGGGTTGGTGTATATGTCTCTGCTAATGAAAATATTAAAGGAGAAATTGAGAGTTATATTAGCAGAGAACTTCGCAGCTTGGGAGACATTATTGTAACAGATAGTAATCCTCGCTGGATACTTAATATTGTTGCAATGGAACTATTAACAAAAGGTGGTTATAAGTCTGGTGTGGTATTATCTGTAATTATTCTGGAGCCTTTTGATAATGGCTTGGTTAAGACTCTTCTGGTTGATAAAACAGATAGGCAAATGTGTGTTTTACTTACATCAAATTTATATTATTATCCTAAAGGTCATTGGCTACGCGTTGGAGCTCCGGGAGACCTCAGAAATCTTTGCAATGGTATTGTGGCTGACTTTGATACCGAATATCTTAAGCCTGCTAGAAATCTTTGGCAGAAAATTGTTGATTCTATGAAGAAAAAAGCAAGATAGAACTGAACTATAATTCTTTATTATAATAGGAATATTTAGAATCTGTTAAGATTGATTTTTACTTAAAAATGGGATTTTAATTAAGGTGTGAGAGGCTTCATTTGACAAAAGTTCGTTTTTAAATTATTATAATTTGAAAACGAACTTGAGGTAAGTATGTTTGTAAACAGAGAAAGTGAATTGAAAAATTTGAATGATGAATACAGGAAAAAAAGAAGTTCTTTTGTGGTGATTTTTGGAAGGAGAAGAGTAGGTAAAACCACACTGATAAAGGAGTTTGTTAAAAATAAGGATTATATATACTTTCAAGCTGATTTACAAAATGAGGTATTACAAATTCAGAGATTTAAAAGCATTTTTTCGGAAAAATACAAAGATATAAATCTTTTTGATACGGAATTTAATAGTTGGGACGGATTGTTTGCCTTCTTCATTAAAAATAGAGCAAATAAAAAAGATAAAAAACTAATTATAGTGATAGATGAATTTCAGTATTTAGTAAGAGTTAATCCTTCGATCCCGAGTATATTTCAGAGAATTTGGGATGATATTTTGAGCAAGAGTAATGTGATGTTTATTATTTCCGGATCTTCCGTGAGTATGATGTATCAATCGGTTTTAAATTACAATAGTCCCTTATACGGAAGAAGAACACTGCAAATACATTTGAAACCAATGGGATTTTTTGAATTTAAAAAGTTTTTTAATGATCAGGACTTAATAAAAATTTTTGAATTTTATTCTGTTATCGGAGGAATCCCAAAATATATTGAATTGCTTAATTTGAAAAAATCATTGAAGTGGAATATAGAGAATAAAATTCTAAATAAATCGGAATTTTTATACTTTGAGCCCAAATTTCTTTTGAATGAGGATTTTAATAATCTCACTAACTATTTTTCCATTATGGAGGCTATATCATCGGGAAAGCATAAAATAGGGAATATTTCAAAAAGATTAAAAGTTAAAGTTAACAATTTATCTTCATTTATTGATAAATTAATTTTGGTCGAATTGATTGAAAGAGAAGTTCCTGTGACCGAGGAGAATCCTTCCAAGAGTAAAAAGGGACTTTATTTTATAAAGGATAATTTTATTAAATTCTGGTTTACCTTTGTTTTTCCTTTTCAATCTTATATTGAAATGGATAATATTAAATTTGTAGTGGATAAAGTAAACAAGTCTTTTAACAACTATGTTTCAAGAAATTTTGAAAAAGTATCGACAGAATTTTTAATTAAAAACAGAATTCCTTTTGAATTTATGAAGATAGGGAGATGGTGGAATAAAAACAATGAAATAGACATAGTAGGAATAGGGGAAAATAAAATATTGTTCGGAGAATGTAAATATTCAGAAAACAGGGTAGGGAAAAAGGTTCTGGATGAGTTAATTGAGAAAAGCAAATTGGTTGAGGAATATGAAAATTATGAAAAATATTATGTTATCTTTTCAAAAAAAGGTTTTAAAAAGGAGTTGTTAAATTATGGATTAAAGATAAAAAATCTTTTTCTTTTTTCTATTTCGGATTTTTAGGAGGCCAATATGAAAGAAATCATTATCAAAGATGAACTTTTTGAAAAATTCCCTGATTTTAAAAGGGGAGTTCTTATCTGCGAGAATGTTAATAATGAAGAGGATAGTTCTTTAATTGGAGAACTTTTGGCAAAAGAGCTGAAAGCAAAGGAAGGGTTTACTTCTCATGAGAATATTGAGGAGTGGGATAATGCCCACAGAAAGTTTGGCTCTAATCCCAATAAATATCCTCCATCTGTAAAATCTTTAATAAAAAGGGCTTCCAAAGGGAAGCCAATCCCGTTTATAAATAACCTGGTGGCTCTTTTTAACTATATATCATTAAAATATATTATTCCCTGCGGAGGAGATGATACTGATAAAATTGAAGGGAATTTGGTTCTGGGTTTTGCAAGAGGGGATGAAAAATTTATTCCCCTGGGAAGTGACAAAGAGGAGACTCCCGATAAAGGTGAAGTTATTTATTATGATGATAAAACAGATAAAGTTATGTGCAGAAAATGGAATTGGAGAAATGGTGATTTTTCAAAGATGGCAAAAAAGACAAAGAGAGCTGTTATAAATATTGATGGGATAGGGAAGATTTCAAAGGATTTGATAAAAGAGACAGGAGAGGAGATGAAGAATTTGCTTGAAAAAGAGTGCGGTGCAAAGGTAAGTTTTGTGATTTTAGATAAGGATAAAAGGAGGGAAAAAATTTAAGCTCCGACCTCTTTTATCATAACAAAGGCGGAAATATTCGGAGGATAATAATCGGGAATTTTTTCAACTTTTATGTACCCTAAATTCTCATAAAATTCAATTGCTCCGGTATTATTTTCAGCAACCTGAAGTAGAATCATTTGGACCTCTTTGTTTTTTAATCTTTTTTCCGTCTCTTCCATCAAGAGTTTTCCAAGGCCTTTTCTTCTGAACTCAGGAAGGATATCTATTGTTGCTATCTCAGCAATTTCTTCAAAAATAAGTGTAATTATAAAGCCAATGATTTTTTCACTTTCAGTAATTGCAATTGCAGCTTTTTCTCTCGGATCTGTCAAAAGGTATTCAAAAAAATCCTTGTCAAAAACGATTTCATCAGGGAAGCAAATTTCATCTATTTCAACAAGTCTTTCAATATCATCGGTTTTAAGGTCTCTGATTTTATATTTATTCATTATTTGAAAATAATTTTTTTACCTTTAAAGATATAGAGAATAAAGTTTTTTATCAAAACATAAAATGCCCTTACTCCGTCTTTCCAATTAATTTTCTTTCCCTCTTCGTAAGTTCTCCCATGATAAGAAATCCCAATTTCATATACTTTAATTCCCTTTATCTTTGATAATTTGAATGTTACTTCAGGTTCAAATCCGAATCTGTTTTCAGTAAGTTTTATCTTTTTTATAATATCGGCTCTGAAAACTTTATAGCAGGTCTCCATGTCAGAGAGATTTAAATTTGATAGCATATTTGAGAAAAGTGTTAAGATTTTATTCCCTATATAGTGCCAGAAGTAAAGAACTCTTCTTGCCTCTGTTGTTATGAACCTTGATCCATAAACAACATCAGCCCTGTTTTCTAATATGGGTTTTATCAATTTATTATATTCATTCGGATCATACTCCAAATCAGCATCCTGAATTATTATTATATCTCCAGTTGCCTCTTCTATCCCTTTTTGTAATGAATAGCCTTTCCCCATGTTTTTTTCATTTTTGAAAAGCTTTATTTCCCTGTGTTTTTCTTTAAGGGATGAAAGGATTTGATAGCTCTTGTCTGTTGAAAAATCATCTACTATTATTAACTCTTTTTTAATCGGAAGTTTAACATTTAATGCTGTTTCCACTATCTTTTCCACAGTCTTTTCTTCATTATAAACAGGCATTATAATGCTAAGCTTTTTTCCCATATTTTATTATAACAGTTAAAAAGGGGAATTTAAAATAAAAGATAATTGGTCTTTTAAATTTACTTTTAAAAGAGTTTTCCTTTTAAAAAGAGAGAGGTAGAGTACAAAGATGATAGCAATATCCAAATTAATATCATAATTTATAAATGAAATACATCTTATTTTTAAAGATAGGTTTTCTTGTGGAGAAGAAATAATTAAATTTCTTCATTTCTTTTTTGTTTAATCGTTTATATTCTTTTTGTAGCCTGATAAATTCTCCCAAGGAAAGGAAAATATAGCTAAAGCCATCATTTTTTATATTTTTAAAGAATTCTTCCGGTGTCTGGCTGCGGTTAAGATAAGGTTTTAGTAGGGAGTAATCAATGGCTGAAGAAACAGCATAAGTTCTTTTAAAATAGAAGTTTCTTGCTTCTCCGACTATGAGAAATTTGCTTTTGGGAGGAGTATGGCGATTAATGAATGAATATATTTTATAAGGAGGGAAGTACTTTACTTTGTAGGTGTAAATAGAATTATTCCATGAGTATAAAGAATGAAAAGAGTAAATTCTCTCCATGATGGAAATAGATGTAAGAAGATTTGTCATGATAACAATAAAAAAGATTATTCTTAATAATTTTAAGTTTACCTTTTCAAGAATTTCAATTACAAAAGGGGTTAAGAAAAGAATTGAAATGTAAAAGAACCTTATACTTCCTGTGAAAAAACAGCTAATAAAGATAGAAATGAGAGCAAAAAGAACGAGTTTTAATCTATTTGTTCCAAAAATAGCAATGAAGGGTAAAAAAATAAGAAAAATAGGACCTATTCGTCCCAAAGAACCATGATTTTTAAAAGAGAGAGAATAAAAAGATTTTAGAACGTCTTTATAATTGTGAAATATTTTTCCTACATCTTTTTTCAAATAGTAATTTCTGTTAGCGTCCCAATTGGAATTTTTAAACACTTTATTAAAAAAGGGATATACAGGGTTTGATGTGAATTTATAGTTTTTTATAAAAAGTGGCATTAAAATAATTAAAGAAGTAATTCCAATTAAAAAGAATTTTTTTATTTTTCTCTGATTCAATGGGATGAATTCAAAGATAAGAAAGATAGATATAATTAAAAGGCTAAAATATTTTATTCCTATTGAGAAACCCCAAAAAACTCCAGATAAAGAATATCTTTTTTTTAAATAGTTTGAAATTCCTAAAAAGATAAACATCGCAGCGATGATGTCATTTTTCACAGTGGACAAAAGAAAGAGTGATACTGTCATAGAAATTATCAAGAAAAGAAGATAGTTTTTTCTTTTTAAGTTAAAGTATTTTTCAGAAAAATCAGCAAAAGATAGAATAAAAACTGTAGAAAGAAAAAAATGAAATAAACGAGGAACAAAATCACCGGTGTATACTGCAGGTATTAAAGATAGTTCATAATAAATTGAAGTATTTGCATATAAAAAAAATGGTGTTTTAATAAAACCTCCGTTTCTTAGATATAAGTTTGGGATTCCTAGATGATAAACAAGAGTATCATAAAAGGTTGAAGGTAAGGAAGCGTAAACGAAAGGTATAATAAAGATTAAAAGTTCTGAGGACTTTCTGTAAAAGAAGGTTGAAATTGAAAAGAATTCTCTTAATTTGTTTTTTTTGTAGACGAAATAAAAAGAAATTACTCCGAAAGAATAATAGATTCCTATTGTATAGGTATTTAAAATCCTAAGGTAAGAAACCAAATAAAAATAAAAAGATGTAAAAATAAGGCCTATCCCTATTTTCTCAAGAATATTAAAATTTTTACCTGATAGAAAAGAAATAAAATAACCTATGGTAAAAAAAGAGAATAATAGATATAATGCTTTCATCAGGGGAATAATCAAAAACATTGTATAATTAAGAAACAAAAGATAGATTGTCAAAATTACGGAGAAGATTACTAATACTGATAAAGAAATTTTATTCTTTGTATCTTTTCCCATTTATTTAGATTAACATTTTTTATAAAACTTTTCCAGAAAGCTTTTCGAAGTGAATGAAAAAATACATTTTTTTGTTTATTTCAGAACAGGAGAATGAATAACTTTGGCACAAAATCGGCACAAGATAGAGATTAGCTTAAAGGTCAGGGTTAATATCTTTAAAAAATGGGGTGAGTGAGGGGACTTGAACCCCCAACATTCGGATCCACAGTCCGATGCTCTGCCATTGAGCTACACTCACCAAATCCTTAGTATTTTATAATAAGTTTATGTTTTGTTCAAGCATACTTTTTTCTTCAAAAATAATCTAACCGAAAGAGGAATGTTTCATCAAAAAAA
>CAZWJH010000100.1:0-8123 GCA_964634755.1 uncultured Clostridia bacterium | reverse complement strand
TGGCAGCAACTTGCGGTAGAGTTTGCGTGAGATTTTGTGAGGCAGCATGCAGAAGAACTATGGTAGATGAAGCCGTCGGAATAAAGGTTTTGAAAAGGTTTGTGGCAGATAGAGAAAAGTATGTTACTGACAATTGGTTTTCGGAAGATTTGATTCCCAAAAAGAAGGATCCGGAGCTAAAAGTGGCTGTAATCGGTGCGGGGCCAGCAGGTATCTCCGCTGCATACCATTTATTACTAAGAGGCTATCCTGTGGATATTTTTGAAGCAATGACAGAAGCAGGAGGTATGGCTGCAGTAGGAATTCCGAATTACAGATTACCAAAAGATGAGATTTTAAAAAAAGAGATAAGCATTATTGAAAAACTTGGTGGGAAAATCCATTATAACAAAAGGATGGGAGTGGATTTTACACTTGATGACCTATTTAAAAAAGGATATAAAGCTGTTTTTCTCGGGCTCGGTCTTCACAAAGGAAAGATGATGAATATACCAGGTGAAGACAGATCCCTCTCAGGTTACATAACTGGTGTCAGGTTCTTACTCTTTATTAATCATTATTACATAAACATGGGACTTGAGATGAATCTGGGAAAAAAGATGGTCGTTGTAGGAGGAGGTAATGTCGCAATGGATTGCGTTAGATCAGCCTTACGAATGGGTGTCGAGGAGGTTCATCTTGTTTACAGAAGGTCAAAAAATGAGATGCCAGCGGATAAAGAAGAGGTTGAAGCTGCTGAAAAAGAGGGAGTCATTTTTAATTTTCTTAGTCAGCCGACAAAAATAATAACTGAAAACGGAAAAGTCAAAGGGATAGAATTGATAAGAATGAAATTGGAGGAGCCAGATGAGACGAGAAGGAGAAGAGTAACCCCGATAGAAGGCTCAAAATACACAATAGATGCAGATTTTATAGTTGTGGCAATAGGGCAAACAGTTGATACCTCTTTCTTATCCGAGAATGATGGTATTACATTAAACAAATGGGGAAATATTGAGGTGGATAAAAATCTTATGACAAAAAGAAGAGGAGTTTTTGCCGGAGGAGATTGCGTGACAGGACCCGCAACTTTAATAGAAGCAATGGCCCAGGGAGAAAAAGCTGCTAATTCGATAGATGATTATCTTACTTACGGAAGAGTTAAATTCAAAAAAGAAAACAGGATGAGTGAATTATTATCCCACATAAGAAAAATTTCCACTGATGATGTAAAACTTCCTTTAAAAAACCAATACAGAGTGAAAATAAGAGAACTTGATCCTGAAATAAGAAAAAAACTTTTCGAAGAAGTGGAAAAGCCCATCTCCGTGGAAGAAGCTTACAGAGAAGCTGAAAGATGTATGAGATGCTACAGGATTTATTCAGTAGTAACAGAACATTAAGGAGGTATAAAATGAAAGGATATATTAACAATAAACCTGTTGAATTTGAAAAAGGAGAAACAATTCTCGAAGTAGCGAGAAGGAATGGTTTTTTTATTCCCACTCTTTGTGAATTGGGAGAAATCAACCATGCCCCGGGAACATGCAGGGTCTGTCTTGTTGAAATAAAAATGAAAGATGATGATAAGAGCTACCTTGTTACATCTTGTAATACCCCTATGGAAGAGGGTATGGAAGTTTTCACGAGAACAAAAAAGGTAAGGGAACATCAAAGGCTTCAAGTGGAATTAATACTTGCCGATCATGATGAAGATTGTGCAACCTGTGTCAGACACGGAGATTGTGAACTTCAGGATATAGCTCAATTTGTAGGGCTAAAAAACAAAAGATACACATATCCTGAATTTTATCAGAGAAGAACAAAGGATAATTCGGCTTTTTCTATAGTAAGAGACATGAGTAAATGTATAAGATGTAACAGGTGCATTACAGTATGTCGAGAGGTACAGGGAACGGATGTGTTGGTATTCTCAGGAACAGGACTTGAGTCCGAAGTTTCCGTAAGGGACAGTCTTGATTTAAAAAATTCGGATTGCGTAAGCTGCGGGCAGTGCACACTGGTTTGCCCTGTTGGCGCAATAGCTGAAAGAGATGACACGGAGGAAGTTATAGATTATCTTTACGATAAGGATATCATAACTGTTTTCCAGTTTGCTCCTGCGGTTAGAGTTGCTCTCGGGGAAGAGTTCGGGATGGAGCCGGGAACGAATGTTGAAGGAGAGATAATAACAGCTTTAAAAAAACTGGGAGCTGATATTGTTCTTGATACAAATTTTGCCGCTGACTTGGTAATTATGGAAGAGGGGTCGGAATTTCTGGAAAGATTGAAAAAAGGCAAAAAACTTCCTCTTATGACATCATGTTCACCCGGTTGGATAAATTATGTTGAAAAATACTATCCGGAATTCATAGAAAATATTTCAAGTGTAAAATCTCCGCAACAATGCTTCGGAGCAATTGCAAAAAACTATCTTTCAGAAATGATGAAAATCCCGAAAGAAAAGATGAGAGTAATCTCAATTATGCCGTGTACAGCAAAAAAAGAAGAGGCAAAAAGAGATGAATTTTACAATGATGGTTCCTATGATGTTGATGTTGTTTTAACAACACGGGAGTTTGCCCATCTTCTTAAAAGAGAAGGAATCGAACTAAACAAATTGGAAAAGGGACAATTTGATAATCCCTGGATGGGGATGTATAGCGGAGCAGCGGAAATTTTCGGGGCAACCGGAGGTGTTATGGAGGCCGCCGTAAGAACAGTTCACTTTCTTGTGAAAGGTAAGGAACTTAAAGATATTGATTTCAAACCCGTAAGAGGTTTTAAGAGTATCAAAGAAGCTGAAATATCATTAGGAGACTTTGGCAAGATTAAAATAGCCGTCGCTAATGGGCTGAAGGCGGCAAAAGAAATAATTGAAAAAATAAAGAACGGAGAAGCCTCCTATCATTTTATAGAAGTTATGGCATGTCCGGGAGGTTGTCTCGGAGGAGGAGGACAACCGAGGCATAAAAAGAATTACAAGGAGATACTCGAAGCAAGAAAAAAAGCAATCTATAAGATAGACAAAGAGAAAGAAATAAGACAATCACACAATAATCCGTTGATTAAAAAACTTTATGAAAAATTTCTCGGAAAACCTCTTTCTGAAAAGTCTCATAAATTATTACACACTCATTATAAAAACAGAAAGAGAGAGATAAAACATACGATAAAGGAAATCTGGGATGAGATAAGAGGAAACGCCTGAACAAATAAAAATTAATTAATGATTTTGTTGAGAGAGTTAATTGTGTAATAAGCACTGATTAAAATATTATTTGTATTTATTTACTTTGGAAAGGACTATTTTCCTGAAATCATTGTGAGGTATGGAAAAGTCCATAATAATCTCATCTTTTTTAGAGTTAAAATTAATATTATCAAGTATTTTCGAAAGCTCCTTTTTTCCTGATGATAATATTGCTTTAAATCCGTTTAACATATCAACAATATTCTTATTATTTGAAGAATCTTTTGAAACAAGTATAAACTGACCCTTTATCAAACTATTTTGCAGATCAATGTAAAAGAGAAATTTTCTAAAATCGTCGGTATTAAGAGGAGAGCTTATCTTAAAATCTTTTGCTATTTTTTCATAATTTTGTTGAAAATCCGCAATTCCCCATAAAATTGACCTGTCATCTATTTTCTTTAAATTATTCTTCATGTTTTCTTTACTTAAAATATTGTCTCCTTTCCCTTCAAAATTATCCGTAACTTTTTTGACAAAGACATCGCTTCCAATGGTAATGATACTATCTTCAATAAAAATAATATGCTGATCATTAAAATTCGGACCAAAGTTCTGAAGTGCGTAAATATTATACTCATTATAACTCGATTTATCTTTTAAAAGCTTTTTCTCCTTCAAATATGAAACAAGCCTTTCTTCCTGATAAGTCAGGCTTAAAATAAATCCTTGATGGGAGATATCTGTGACTATCAAGTAATTCAATGATTTCTTAAAATCAATCCCGGTTTCTTTGAAAAATTCGGAAAGTTCCTTTTTCCCGGTTTTTAACGAAGGATTATTAGTGATTTTCAAGCTATTAAGAACTTCAAACAAACCATTATCTCTTGCTCTTTTGGCATTAAAAACAAAAAATGTTTCGGTTTCTTTCGGAATCAGGGAAATACCGAATTTAACATCATCATACTTTTTCCCGCAAAAAGTGAAAAAAAAGACAATTACCGGAAAAACAACTAAAAACAAAAACTTTTTTTTCAAATCCGCCTCCTTCTCTTACCAAATAAATAATTATATCTTAAATATCCAAAAACTTTAAGTCGTCATTTTCATTTTTTGACTTCTAAATTCATTTTATATATAATAACTTTTAATTACTTTTATAAAGGAGTAATATATGGATATTATTGAACAAAGAACTAATGAAGAGGCGAGGAAAAGAAGGAAAAAATCAGCTCCTCGACCTCACACAGTTTTAATTAAGGAGCAATACTGCAAAGGTTGCTCTATTTGTGTTAGTGTTTGTCCCACGGGAGTACTTGTAATAGAAGAAACCTCAAAAAGTGTATTTGGATTAATCGCAAAAATCGAGGAACCGGATTATTGCATCGGATGCATGTTATGTGAACTCCACTGTCCTGATTTTGCAATTATTGTAGACCCGGAAAAGAGAGGAGGCACCGAATGAACAATGTAAAAATCAGATCAGGGAATGAACTTGTTGTTGAAGGGGCAATAGCTGCAGGATGTAACTTTTTTGCCGGCTATCCTATAACTCCCTCCTCAGAAATTGCAGAGGGAATGTCAAGAGAGCTTCCCAAGGTTCACGGAATCTTTATTCAGATGGAAGATGAGCTTGCTTCCATAGGAGCAGTCATAGGTGCTTCGCTCGGAGGGAAAAAGGTTATGACAGCTACCAGTGGACCAGGATTTTCTCTTAAACAGGAAAATCTCGGGGTTGCTCTTATTGCAGAAGTTCCTGTAGTTATAGTTAACGTTATGAGAGGAGGACCAAGTACAGGCCTCCCAACAAGAGGAGCCCAGGGAGATGTAATGCAAGCAAGATGGGGAACACATGGAGACCATCCTGTTATTGCATTGGCACCTGCTTTTCCAAAAGAGGTCTTTCTCACAACAATTGATGCTTTTAACCTTGCTGAAAAATTTATGACACCAGTTATCTTACTCTTAGATGAATTAGTGGGCCATTCTCACGAACCGGTAGAGCTTCCAGGTCCCAATGAGTACGAAATTGTAAACAGAAAATATCCAGAAAAGCTTGAAACTCTTGAAATTTATAAGAGAGAGATGGGGGGGCCTCCTCTAAGGCCCGATTTCTTTATGGGATATCCGATTCACATTGAATCTCTTGAGCATAACGATTATGGCTATCCAACCACAAATCCGGAAATAGTTGAAGTTCAGCAGAGAAGAAGGCTTGAGAAGATAGAAAAGCACAAGAATGAAATTATCAGATACAAAACTCATTATATGGATGATGCAGAGTTGGTAATATTTGCTTTTGGCTCAATGGCAAGATCAGCACTTGAAGCTATTGAAATTCTAAGAAGAGAGGGCGGTCCGAAGATAGGTCTTTTTCAACCAATTACAATATGGCCATTCCCGGAAGAGCAGCTGAAAAAAGAAGTTGGGGACAGAGATGTTTTGGTCGTTGAATTAAACTGGGGACAATTGGTATATGAAGTTGAAAGAGTATTAAAGACCAATAAAATTCACAGCCTCTTGAAAATGACCGGTATGCCCATAAGGCCGGATGAAATCATAGAAAAGATAAAGGAGATTAAAAATGCTTGATTATGAGAAATATTTAAGATACAGAACATTTCCCGTGCCATGGTGTCCGGGATGCGGGATTGGCACGATATTTAAAGCTGTTGTCACAGCATTTGCAAAACTCAAATGGAACCCCAATGATATTGCTGTAGTATCAGGGATAGGCTGCTCGGGAAGACTTTCAACATATTTCAACACAAACACACTTCATACGACCCATGGAAGAGCGTTAACCTTTGCCACTGGCATTAAACTCTCAAATCCAGACAAACATGTTGTCGTATTTTCAGGAGATGGCGATGCTCTTGCTATTGGAGGAAATCATTTTATCCACGCCTGCCGAAGAAATCTTAATATAAAATTAATTGTCATTAATAATAATATTTACGGAATGACAGGGGGGCAAGTGTCTCCCACAACACCCACAGGTTTTGTAACAACAACCACTCCCTATGGAAACACTGAACCTCATTTTGATACTGTGGAATTGGCAAAAGCTGCCGGAGCAACTTATGTGGCACGGGAAACGGTTAACAGACCAAGACAAATGCTCAAAGTAATTGAAAAATCTTTTAATCACGCAGGTTTTTCAGTAGTAGAAATAGTTTCAAACTGCCACATAAATCTCGGGAGAAGAAATAAGTTAAAACATCCATTACCAATGCTTAAGTGGATTGAAGAAAATACAATACCTCTCTCAAAAGCAAAGGATATGAGTGAAGAAGAGCTTGAGTATAAGTATGTCGTAGGAGAATTTGTGCATAGACACAGACCTGATTATCTCTCACTTTACGAGGATCTTGTCGTAAAAAAGGCAGGAGGTGACAAAAAATGAAGGAAAGATATGAAGTAAGATTAGCCGCTGTTGGTGGGCAGGGACTTATAACAGCTGGAGCACTCTTAGCAAGAACAGCAATTAATAAAAAAAATCTTTATGCAACACAGAGTCCTACATATACATCCCAGGTAAGAGGTGGACCAACAAAAGTTGATGTTATAATAGATTCAAAACCAATCGTTTTTCCTCAAGCAGTAAGTATTGACCTTTATTTTGCAACTGCTCAAAAACCTTTTGATCTCTACTACAGGAATATAAAGGATGATGCCATCATAGTAATAGACTCGGATTTAGTTACAAAACTTCCAGAAAATGACACCCATAAAATATACAAAATTCCTCTAACCGAAGCAACAGCAAAAGAGATAGGGAATATGGTTGTGGTCTCAGTAGTATCTCTTGCAGTAGTTTCAAAACTTTCAGGACTTTTCACAAAAGATGAATTAAGAGAAGTTGTTTTAGCTTCTGTCCCCAAAGGAACAGAAGATATGAACCTTAAAGCTCTTGATTTGGGATTTAATTTAGTTTAGGAGAAAAAATGAAGTTAGACGAGATTAAAATTTCAAAAGCAATAGTTGAGCTTTATTTTAAGGATTTAATGGAAAGCCTTGAAAGTGATGTAATCATAGTGGGAGGAGGCCCTTCTGGTTTAACAGCAGCATATTATCTTGCAAAAGGTGGCAAAAAGGTAGTTCTTTTGGAGAGAGCCCTGAAAATCGGAGGGGGAATGCCCGGGGGCGGTATAATGTTCAACAAAATAGTTGTTCAGGAATCTTCTAAATTTATTCTCGATGAATTTGAAATAGATTACATTGAATATGAAAAAGGATACTATGTAGCATCCTCAGTGGAAGCTACGGCTCAACTTACCGCAAAAGCCATAAAATCCGGAGCAAAAATATTTAATTTAATAATGGTGGAAGATGTGATGATAAGAGGAGAGGAGATAACCGGTGCGGTTATTAATTGGACTGCTGTTGAAATGGCACACCTTAACATAGATCCCATAACAATGAGATCAAAGTACCTCATTGATGCTACAGGACATGATACTGAAATCGTAAAAATAGTGGAAAGAAAAACAGAGGGTAAGCTGTTAACTCCCACAGGGAGAATAATGGGAGAAAAATCAATGTGGGCAGATGTTGCAGAAAACATAATTGAAGAAAACACAAAAGAAGTTTACCCTCATTTATTCGTGTGCGGGATGGCAGCAAATGCAACATTTGGTTCACCCAGAATGGGACCTATTTTTGGAGGAATGCTTCTATCTGGAAAGAAAGTTGCCGAATTAATCCTGAATAAATAATTTACATATATTAAAAATACTGATATTTTTATATATGATGAGGAGAAGTTTCTTTGTATTTTTAGGAATTGTATTGTTTTTTATTTCCCCCGTAAGTTCTTATTCCACAGAATTAGCACTTCACGGAGGTATGGAAAACGGAGGACAACAATTTTACGGATTTTACGGAAACTGGGGCTTTCTACCTTTCATAAGCTCAGAAGGAGAGTACAATTATAATTTTGATACAAAAA
>CAZWJH010000099.1:0-8196 GCA_964634755.1 uncultured Clostridia bacterium | reverse complement strand
ATCCTCATCGCTCACAGGTTTAAAAGATTCTGTCTCAACAACTTCATAAAAACCAATTAATTGATCAACATCCGAAATAAGCTCAGTATTATTCTCCTCTATCAGAGCTTGTTTTAAAAGGTTGAAAACCTCTTCCCATGTTTTTATCAGTATATATTTATTTCCCTCTTTAACAAAAATAAGATCATCTTTTTCAGAATCAGTTTTTATTTCAAATTCATTCTCAGCTTTTCTTATTAATTCGGTAAAAATAATTCTCTTTCTTAGAGAGGGTACTATAAACATCAAAATTCCGTTATTCGTAAGATCCTTTAGATATTTGTTTGGCTGATTTTCAGTAAGAGATGACCAGAATTTTGTCTCAATAATAACTTTCTCTTTCCCATCCTCATCAATTCCCACTATATCAGGTCTTTCCTTGTCTTTATTAACTTTTTGACCAATATATTTCAACTCCGAGAAATCATCACCACTTATTTGGCTTAAAAGAAAAGAGAAAGTCTTTCTTGCTTTTAAAGACTTGTTCAGAATACGGGCAATTCCCAAAGATGCAATATCCTCTTGAGAACCTCTTATCTTTGTATAAAACTCAGCCAAAAGCGAGCCCATTATTTACCTCCTCTTTTTCACTCTTTCATATTATCAAAAATAATTTTAAGGAGCAATGGTTCGATCTTCACCCTAAAAATCAAAAATAATTTTTTACAAATCACACTATTTTACCCGACTTATCATTAACATGACTTATTATTCCATCCTTAACAATCAACCAATCACAAGGTAAAGTTGGGCCACTAAGGTAATCCACAACACAAACATCTTCCCATTTTTTTACCCCATCTTTGTAAGAGATTGTTTTTAATCCCATATTTTCCCAATATTTAACTTTCATTTCCATATCCCCGGGTGACATTGAGCCTTCAATAACGATATAATCATCAAAGATGATTGAATATCCATTTTTTGTTTTCCTATCCTCTTTAAATTTCTCAAAACCACCCGGATATACCTCATTAATCTTCTCAATAGGTATAACCAAAGAAATAAAACCAGCTTCTATTGACATTACTACCCCCTTTAATTTATTTTAATAACAATTAAATTTAATTTTCTCATATCTATATAATGATTTCATTTTTTTAATGGTTAGAAGTTGCTGCACTTTAACGCATATATTTTAAATTCAAAGAAGCATCTCTTATCATTTCTCATAACTATTTTTAATTATTTTTACTTATACGTACTTCCACGAAAATCTATTCTATCAACAAAAATTGTTTTTGAATCAAATATTAATTAAGCTCAATTTTTCTGACAAATTCATCTGAAGGCTTTCCGTATTTTTCCTCTATTTCCTTTTGTTCAGACTCTGATATATAAGAAATAATAGACAATCTTAATTTCATAAACTCCTCTTCTATCACTTCCCGCACTGCATCCTTTATAATTTCCTTTAGCCTTCTATCATTTTCTTCAACGAGAGTATTGTTCTCTCTCATAATTACCTCCTACGGTAAGGTTTTTTTATTTATTTTAACATATTTTATCGCAACTCCAAAATTCTTTTTTCTTCACAAATTCGAATAAGCGAGGTTAAAATACTAAAATTTACTCTGAAAAACTGTCAACCTATTTTAGGACAAGACAGACAAGACACTTTAGCTTCGAGGCTTGGGGGCTTTAGGCTTAATGGCTGTTTTAAGATATTCGGGAAACATGTTTACCTCCTGTAAAGACCTTCACACCAGAATTTATAAAAATCTTTAATTTAATCAATTCCCTTTTTTACTTTACCTGTAAAAAGTTATCGTTTTGTGCACTTTTTACTTGTAAAAAATTCTATATTTTGGTATTTTTTACTTGTAAAAAGTTAATATTTGTGATATAAATTTCAATATGAAAAGGATTATTGAAGAAAAACTTTTAAAGTGGAAGAGAAAAACCAACAGAAAACCTCTTATCCTCAAAGGCGCAAGACAGGTTGGAAAAACTTATTCTCTTATTGAATTCGGTAAAAAACATTTTAAAAACTTTCACTATTTCAATTTTGAAGAATCTCAGGAATTAAATGATATTTTTGAACCGGATTTTAACCCTGAAAGAATAATAAAAGAGCTTTCTCTTTTAAAAGAAGAAAAAATTGAGATTGAAAAAGATTTAATCATATTTGATGAAATTCAATTTTCCCCAAAAGCTTTAACCTCACTAAAATACTTTTTTGAAAAATTCCCAAACTCATACATAATTTCAGCAGGTTCACTGCTTGGGATAAAAATAAAGGAGAAAATTTCCTCTTTTCCTGTGGGTAAAGTTGAATTTTTAGATATGTATCCAATGAATTTTTACGAATTCGTATCTGAAACAGAATCTAAGGAGATTGCTGAGATATATGATACATTTAAAATAGAAGATAAGGTATCCGATTTTGTTCATAAAAAATTATGGAATGCACTCAAAAACTATTTTATCATCGGAGGACTTCCGGAAATCGTTTTATTTTTCTCAAAAAATAAAAATTATGATTATGAAACATTTGAAACAATCAGAGAGCTCCAAAGAAACATATTGCTTGGATATGAGTCAGATATAGCAAAATATTCGGGAAGAATTAACTCAATGAATGTAATAAGAATTTTAAAAAATATTCCCTCTCAACTTTCAAAAGAGATAAATGGGTCTCTTAGAAGATACAAATTCAAGGGAGTTATTCCGGGTAAAAAAACTTATTCCTCACTTTCTTCAATAATTGATTGGTTAATAAATTCCGGTCTTGTTTTAAAAGAGCATATCGTAAAAAATGCTCAATATCCTTTGGAAGCTCAAATAAGGGAAAATATGTTTAAATTATATCTATTTGATATAGGTCTTCTTGGATTTCTTTCAGGACTTGAGCCCAGCGTAATAATCAGAATGGATTTTGGGAATTATAAGGGTTATTTTGCTGAAAATTTTGTAATACAAGAACTTGTATCTTCCGGATTTGAAAACCCTTACGCATGGCACGGAAGGGAATCAGAAATTGAATTTTTATTCCAATACAAAGGTGAAATAATTCCTTTGGAGGTTAAATCCGAAGATAATCTCAGAGCAAAAAGTTTTACAATTTATAAGAAAAAGTACAAACCAAAAATTGCAATAAAACTTTCCTCAAAAAAACCTGCTTTTCATAAAGACGGAACAATAAATTTACCTTTATACTTTGCGGGGAAAATAAAAAACATAATCAATCAAATTCCATAAAACCTTTATCTTGCTTTGTACTAAAATAGCCTTGAGCACTGAGCTATGAGCAAAACATTGTCTTTGTCTTGTCATAAAAAAGCTCAATTTCCCGCAAAACAACCACAAAATCAAAAAAAAATACCAAATTCCCACCTCCGAAGTGGGAAGATAGCATTTACTTCTAATTTATCTTTCCTTAATTTTCAATTATTAACAATGTTTTTAATGTTTTCACAATATTTATCCAAATCATCCAGACATTCAACTTCTCTCTTGGTTTCGCCCTTTCTAATTACAAATTTATTATCACTATACTCTATTTTGACTACACATTCACTATTTTCATCTTCTTTTAAGCAAATAAAAGGTTCATCGTAAGATACAGATGGTACATACTCAACATACTTAAAAGGTTCAAATGGTTTTTTACCTTCTAATTTCCACTTTTTCTTTCGTTCATTCTCAGGTTTCAACCAAAAACATTTATTAAATAGATCCCAACTATGAAGTTCCACATGTTGGCCATTCATCTGTCTATGTCTTAGCAAGTAAACTTTATCTCCTTCAAATCTCAGAAATAATTTGTTGCAATATTCAATATAATCTGGATTCTCTATAAAGTATTTTCTCCAATCCAAAATATGAGGATTTTTTATAATTTGCTTTAATTGAGTTTCTATGTTCTCGTCCGAATCAATATTAATATCATCAAGCAAATCCTTTAGATACTGTTTGCTCTCATTTTCGAAAACATTATGCCAACTTTCTGACTTTGCTCTTAATCCTGTTTCAAAGGAGCAAAAAGTTTTATTTTGCCCTATTTTAGGCAAATAATCTCCTTTTGTAAGGAGGGCTTGATATAATAAAATCTGATTATTATTATTCTCCTTGGCAAAATCCCAAACTTTTATAAACTTATCTCTATATTTTTTAAAACTATCTAAATTGTAGGTGCCCTTTGTATAGCTGAATTCAATAAGAAATCCAATTTTCCCATCTAAATACCAATTTTTTTCAGCTTTGATAATTTCTTCTCTCCAATTAGTATCTGTTAGAATTAATTCTGCTTTTAATTTTTCTTCTTTTCGCTGATTTTCTGAGAAAAACCCAATAAATTTTCCTTTACCGTTTTTACTAGTATTCCTTATAAACTCCAAAATTTTTATGTTGTGCTTCCTCAGGTTTTCACTTAGGGCTTTAATTTCTTTTAAAGCACTTAAATACTCGCTTAGTGCATCAATCCTTGTGTTGTTGATAAGATTTCTTAGTACTCTGTTCCAATGTTCATCCTCGTTATGAAATAGGACACCTAAATAATAGGCATAAAACCTAACTCTATCCCATAAAGTTAATTCATCTTTTATAGCAATCCTGATTATGTCCTTTTGTGAATTGTTCTGTGAAGTTATTATTTTATCTACAAATTTTATTAAATTCCCTAAGTTATTTCCACTCTTATAAACCTTCTCATAAAAAGAAATTAAAGAATTATCTTTTATAAAATCACCTAATTTAGTATATTTAGTATATTCCAACAAAACATTATTATCAGTTAGGGCATACAAATTTAAGGTCATATTATAAAAAAAATTATACATATAAGAATCGGTTAGTAAATATAGTTTCTTTGATGAACTTTTATTGGCTTCTTCTTTAGCAATGTTCCAAAAGAAGTCCAAATATTCTCCATCAAATTTTTCTGCAATTTCAAAAAACTCTTGTTCTTTTTTATCTTTTATTATTTTTTCAAGTTTTGCTTTAAAATTTTCATAAAGAGTTAAAAGTTTACCTCTGGAATTCATTTTGATATACAAATCATCGGTCAATCCAAAACTATTAAGTTCTAGAAAATCAAAACTAATTTCCTGATTTCTTAACAACTCATCGAATAGATGCTCTCTTTTTTTAAATGTGCTATGAATTTCATCAAGCATATTTAAAATTCCTGAAACTGTAGGGTCATGTATCCATCCTAAATAAAACCAATTTTTATCTTTAATAACTTTTGATGGGTCTATATTATCATCTAACTTAATTGTTTCCGAAACAAGGTAATCTAAGAAATCTTCTGAACTTGGCCTCACTTCATATCTTAATTTTGACTTGGTAGTATCATCATCTTTAAAGCAAAATTTCCCTCTAAAATCGTTTATCCTACTCTCTTTAACTGCAGCATACCAAAACAACAAAAAGAGGGTTGTTATTCGTTGTTGTCCATCAAGAAGTACTAAAATTTTTTCATTATTTTCTTCAATTACAGAACCATAAACAAAGTCAAGATGTAATTTCTTAATCTCTGACAAATGATTTTCAATAGTATTAAGAAAATTTTTTCTAATCTCTTTTGCAGAATCTCTACCCTGTGCATAATCTCTCTGGATAATTGGTATTTTGATTTGATTATAGCTATTAAAGAGATTTACAAAATTAATATTCATAATAAGCCTCCTATTTTACTGTCAAAAAATTTTCTAAAGGCTTCTACTACTGCATTTAGATAATCTTTAGCATCATCTTCGGTCCAATCCATTATATTATCAAATCTTTTGCTATATGCTTTAAGGAAAACATTTTGAGTACCAATAGGAACAAAGCTGCCATTTTTTATTTTATCCAAAATTATCTTCCTTTTTATCGGGAAAAAAGCGTTTTTATATGCCCTATTAGTCGCAGAGTCAAGTAAAACAAGATTATAAATAAGATTTCGATTCTTGATTTCCGTTTCTTTGAAAACAGATATTAGTTTCTTTATTATACTATCTTTAAGTTTTTTTTCTTCTCCGTTAAATATAGCAATTAAATTATCAAAAAGTTGCTGTATTTCATTATTAGTTGGGTCTAACTTTTTCCTTAACTCTTTTTTCTTATCATCTTCTAATTTATCTTTTTTGATTTTATCACCAGTCCAAAACTCAAGTATAAGCTTTATATATTCCTTTAAGGCTTTACCTTTGAGTTCAATTTCAGTTTGTGAAAAAACATGTTCAATATCCCATTTTTCTCTTTTATATCTATCAAATGGGAATCTCATACTAGCCCCTTTATTGTTTAACAAAATTAAAATGTTAAACAGGAGAAGGACTTTTGTAACATTCCTGTCTCCATATTGCATATTTTTTATTTCTTCTATAACCTCCTCTGTGATAGTGTTATTATTTATTGTTTTTTTTATCCCTTTTTTCAAAAATTCCTTGAATTCTGTTTTTGTTTTCTTGTCATACTCTTTTTTTATTGTTGCAATGTCACTGCCAGTTGCTATTAGATATCCAATAAGATGATAAAATTCATTGTTTTCATACCACTCTTTAAATGTATAAAAATATTTTTTAATCTCTTTCCATAAAGTCTCAATACTTTTATTTTGAAGGTCTTTGTAAAATTCATAAAATGTATAATAATCTTCTGCGTCTTTTGGTCCTTCCTTCATTAAATCAAATATGTATTCAATTCTTGTGTCATATTTTCTATAAGATAACGATTTTTTTTCTGTATTAAAAATAAAATACCAAAATTCATCTTTTTGTAGGGTATTTTCTATTTCATCCCATTCTGAAGCTATTTGAAGTTGTTTTGGAGTAGGTCTTTGGCTATCTGGATTTATTTTATGAAGGAATAAAGCCCTTATAAGTTCGGCATTAGTTAGAGGAATTTTACCAATATTTAATCGTGTAAAGATCTCTACACCATCAGCACTCTCATCAACTTCATACCAGATAACTTTTACAGGATTGTCTCCGTCCTTTTTAGCCAAAAAATAAGACAGAAATTTGTTATAACTATTAAAATCAAATTGTTTATCCTCAAACCATCCTTTTATTGAATTCATGGCATTGTCTATGTAGTAAAAATCAATATTTTCATCTTTTTTATTATGAGTATTATTAATAAAACTTATAAAACTTCCTCTTACTTCGTAATCTATTTCAAAAATTTCTTTTTTATATGCTTCTTTCAATGGCCTTCTCAAATGTTTCTCTTCAATAAATTTCAAGATTAGAAAAATAGTTGTCAACCTCTGCTGACCATCTATTAGTTCCCACTTATCCCCATTCCTTTTCCTAACAATAATTGGCTGCAAGCAATAAAATTCACTTTCATTTTTGTTTGGTTTCTTAGCAAATTCCCATATATCTTCTAATAGTTGCTCCACTTGTGTTTTCCCCCATCTATATCCTCTTTGATACGATGGAACCAAAAATTTCTCGCCAAGTAAATCATAGATTGTCCTTAATTCTAAATTATTACTCACTTTTCACCTCCAAAACCCTTTCACAAATTATATACAAAAAACAAAAACTATTTTTATACTTCACCGCCGAAAAGCCCCCCTTTTCAACATCTTTTAAATTATCAGAAAAAATGGGTTTTTGCAAGAAGGGAAAGTTTTAGAATCAAATTTGTGCAGGTTTTTACTGTAAGATAAAACCAACATTTATTTTACACTGAATAAAGCCTCGTCAATTTTTTTTATAATTCTTTCTTTATTAAGCAAATTCGAACCTGAAAGCGACTCGAGGATGTCCTGCCATGTAACAAAATCGCGAAATATTCCGTCTTTGTTTATTTCACTATCCTTTAAAATAGAGTAATATTTTGAAAGTATCTCCTTATGTTTTCCGTTTATCAATGGAATTACAATAGCTTTTTTTCCGAGGTACTTACTCATTGAACTTGCGTAAACATACTGACGAATTAATTGATATACATCTCGCCAATTATTAATCTCTTCCAACTCAGGAAATATATTGTTATCCACATAGTTTTTTATTTCATCAGCTTTTCCTACATAAGTTCTCCATCTCTTCTCCGCTCCTTCCCTTTGAGCTTTCCAAGGAGAAGTATTAACATTTTGATTTAATTTACACTCAACAAAAACCACCTCTTTGTCAGTAATTAAAACCAAATTCGGTTCGGTCATTGTTCCTCTGAGTTGTCCGTCTATTATCCTGATTAATATGTTTAATAATTGCTGTT
>CAZWJH010000098.1:0-8242 GCA_964634755.1 uncultured Clostridia bacterium | reverse complement strand
TTTTCTCTTCCCCAATATGTAGGAATTACCATTGTAAGCTTCATACTCTCCTCCTTATAGCTTATCCTTTTTCAGGAAAAATTATATACAAAAGGCTGAGACCTGTCAAAACGACAGTCATCTTCCGAAAATCTTTGTAATCCAAAAGTAAAGAAAATTTGGCTACTACTGTATCTATGCAGAAATTTTTCATAAAAATTTGACAATTGTACCTTTTTAGTTTAACTTAATTATATTATGACAAAATGTGCCAATAAAAAATGTGGAAAGGAAAAACCATTCTTTATTAAAACTATTTTTTCCTCCTCTTTGAAAGGCATAGAAAAGAATGGTAACTGGTTCTGCTCTGAAAAGTGTTTCAAAGAATGGTTAATTGATGAAACAATAAATAAGCACCATTCAAGAGAATATATCTCGGAGAGCAGAATGAAATTAGGAATGGTTTTGCTTGATAAAGGCGTTATAACCCCTATGCAGCTTCAGATAGCTTTAAAAGAGCAAAGCCAAACAGGGAAAAAAATTGGTTATATATTATTAAAAAATGGTTATATAAATGAGCAGGAGCTTCTTTCCGCACTCTCCAAACAATATGGAATCTCATTCATAAATGTTGAAAATTTAAAAGAGATCAATATCCCGGATCAAATAATACCAAAAGAAATAATATTTGAATTTAATATTTTCCCTTTAATAGTAAATCATAAAGACAAGTTTATAAATATTGTAATTTCGGACCCAACGGATTTAAGATTATTAATATCATTTTTCAATGAACTTTTACCGGAGTATAAAATAACGTTCTTCTTGGGAAACCCAGATCACATAGAAAAGCTTATAACAGAATTTTTCCCTGAAAAGAGATTTGATTTTGTAATTCCTGATGAATATAAAAGCATTGAAGTGGAGAGCAAAATAATGGAAATAATAAATTTCATCTCTAAAAAGAAAGATGTTAAGAATCTTAGTTTTAATTTTCTAGATGAATCATTGTGGTTAAAATTTGATTGGGGGAAAGTGGGCTGCGATTTTTATTTTACTAAAAAAGGGAAATAAACTATTCAGATAAAAAATCCCCTATCTTTAACCTTGCTCCATTGGAAAAATCATAAGCACTCATATTTTTCTTACCTTCAGGTTTTACTTCTTTTAAAATTATAGATGTGTTTTGCCCACATATCACTCCTATCCCCTCTTTTGTAATTTTAAAAATTTGTCCGATCTTTCCTTCTCTTTCTTCGGAAATTTCAACATCAGTTAAAATAAGCCTTTTACCTTTATAAAAGGTGTAAACAGAGGGCCATGGAGTAAATGCTTTTATCATCCTATATATCTTTAAAGCTGGAAAATTCCACTTAAAAGCTCCCTCCTCTTTTGTAATTTTGGGAGCATAGGATACTTCCTTCTCATCCTGCTTTTGAGGCTTGATCTTACCTATATTTTTTAAAATTCTTACTATCTCTTTAGCCCCTAAATTTGCCAGCTCATCTCTTAATTCATATGCAAATTTACTTTTATCAAGGGGAACTGAAATTTTTGAATAAATCGGTCCTGCATCCAATTTTTTTACAAGTCTAATTATTGAAACCCCAATTTCCTTATCTCCAGTTAAAATTGCTCTCTCAACGGGTGATGCTCCTCTCCACTTCGGGAGTAGGGAAAAATGAATATTAAGAGTCTTATATTTAGGGAAATCTAAAATTGATTCCGGAATAATTTTGCCATAAGAAACAACCACTGCCACATCTATTTCTTTTGAAAAATAAATTTCCTTAAAATCAGTAGTTAATTTTTCTGGAGTCAGGACATCTTTTATTCCAAGTTCAAGAGCTCTTTCTTTAACGACTGATGGCAAAACTTTTTTACCCCTCCCTTTGGGTTTATCGGGAGAAGTTATAACTAAGGAAATTTCAAATTTTTTAAAAATTGATTCAAGAGCAGGAAGGGAATCTTTAGAACTTCCCCAAAAGGCTACTTTCTTTACCATCCTTCCTTTTTTTTCTGTTTTTTCAATCTTTTAATAATAAGAGCTTTTTTAATAGGAGATAAATAATCAATAAAAAGTTTACCCTTAAGGTGGTCTATCTCATGCTGAAAAACTCTTGCCAATAGTCCGCTTGCTTCTATCTCAATTTCTTTTTCATCAAGAGAAATACCCTTTAAAAGAATTCTTTCCTTTCTTTTCACATTTTCCGTAACACCGGGAACACTCAAACAGCCCTCTTCTCCTATTTCCTCTCCTTCTGATTCAACTATTACAGGGTTTATTATAACTAATTTTTTCCCGGGTTCCTGGTTCAAAGTAAGGTCAACTATAAAAAACCTTTTTTTTGAACCAACCTGTGTTGCAGCAAGTCCTATCCCCCTATTATTGTACATGGTGTAAAACATCTTTTTTACAAAATCCACCAACTTTCCGTCAATATTTTTAACCTCTTCAGCCTCTTCCCTTAAAATATCATCCCCAATTTTATAAATTTTTATTTCCTCTTCCATTAATGGTATCTCCTCATATGGTATTTCTTTCATTTTTTCCTCTCTTAATGTGATATTATTTTAACTTAAAAAGTATTTTTAGTCAATTTTAAAATGTTAAAATTTGTTATTTGTTTGCAAGAATAAATAGAGCTTACTATAATATATTATGAAGTATTATAAAAAAATATTTATCATTACATTAATTCTTATTGTTGGCATTACCTATGCAACTATAAAAACAGTTAGCAATACTCAAGAGCCTGCCCTTAAAAAATATCTCACAAAAAGAATCTTCATTGATAAGCTAAGCTTTGAACTCCCTTTATTACATGGCCCAAAAGATGAAAAGGTCTATCTTGATAAAGGCTGGATTGTAAAAAGATATTATTGGAGAGGAATAGGGATTTTCAGATTTTCCAAAGCTACGGGTAAAAACCCTAATTTTAAATACCTTACAGCAAAATACTTTAGAATTAAGGAGTTTCCCAAATCAGGGAAAAAACTAACTCTTGGAAAAAGATTAATGTTTATAAAAGAAATCCCTCTCTTTAATAATGGAGTTTATGCCATAAGAAAAAAGGGAAAGAGAATAATATATACATATTTTTTTATAGTTGGGAATAATTTATACTGGCTCGATTTTAACACCTCATCAACGTTGAGTACTTACAAAAAAATTTTTGATAAGATTCTTTTATCAATAGAATCTTCAGACAAAAATATAAAAAGAGCATTAACAAAAAAAGCTTTTGAAAAGGAGTTATCATCTCTCTGCTTTCAATCCTTTTACCTTTTGTGTCAATCCCCAAAAGGGATTGTTGTTTTTGTGAGTGTTTTTACTCTCTTAATCTTTCTTTTAATAAACTTTATCCTCTCTTTAGGAGGAAAGCTCCCTTCTAATGAATACTTTAGTGGAGAATATGTCATATACTCTGAAGAGGGAATAAATTATCAAATAAAATACGGATATAATAACAAAACACTAATAGGCGCTTTTGTGATAACAGATAAAAATATATATATCTTTGCCTTTAAAAAACCTGTTTTAAAATTACCAAGAGATGCAAAAGATTTTTCTATTTCCACAGGGAAAGCCCTTCTTATAGGAAACTTTATAGAGATAAAAACAGCAAACCCTTCATACCTTATAAGGAATAAAAACTCAAGCACTAACAAAGAAATTTCCATTAAAATATATCTCTCGGATATTGCAACTGTATCCAATTATCTCGGGATAAAATTAATTTAACACCTTTTCATTAAGGATATTTTCAGTTGATTTTATCTTTTATCTTATTTATAATCTTATATGAAGGATTTTAATAAAATATTTGAACTTGCCAACCTTGAAGTATCTTCAAATTCCGAAGTAGAGAAAGACTTTGAAAAAATTGTAAATTGGATTGAAAAATTAAAAGAGGTTAGTACAGAAGATATAAAACCTCCTGAAGTTTATTCAAATATCATGATTTTAAGAAAAGATACAAGAAAAAAGTTTGATGAAAAGGAATGCTTATTATCAAACATACCTGAAAAAAAGGATAATTTTTTTGTGGTTCCAAGGGTAGTAAAAAATGGATGAGCTTTATAAGAAGAATTTAAAAGAGCTTTTAAATCTTTTAGATAAAAATGAGATTTCCCCTGAGGAAATGTATTCTACTTTTCTTAATAGAATTGATGAAAAAGAGAAAAAAATTAACGCTTTTATAACAAAAGAGGAAAAACTTATTTATAATAAGAACGGTTATATTAAAGGAGTTCCGATTGCAATAAAAGATAATATTATAACAAAGGGAATTAAAACAACTTGTGCCTCAAAATTTTTGGAAAACTTTGTTCCTCCTTACGATGCCACTGTTGTAAAGAGATTAAAGGATTCCGGTTTTTCAATAATAGGCAAAACAAATTTAGATGAGTTTGCAATGGGATCATCTACCGAAAATTCTGCTTTTTTTACAACAAAAAATCCATGGGATCTGGAAAGAGTTCCGGGAGGTTCAAGCGGAGGCTCATCAGCAGCAGTTGCTTCTCTTGAAGTTCCTGTCGCTTTAGGTTCTGACACTGGAGGCTCTGTAAGACAACCTGCCGCTTTTTGTGGCGTCTATGGGATAAAAGCCACATACGGAAGAATATCAAGATTCGGCCTTGTTGCATTCGCATCAAGCCTTGATCAGATTGGTGTATTTGCAAGAAATCCAGAAGATATTGCAATTGTTTTAGAGATAATAGCAGGAAAAGATCAGAATGATGCAACATCATCGGAAAAAGATACTGAAAAATACAGTAATTTTTATGAAATTAATCCCAAAGATACAAAAATAGCAGTCTTAAAAGTACCAGAAAGATCATTATCACCTGAAATAAAAAGTGCCTATAAAGAGTTCATCTCATTTTTCGAAAAGAATGGCTTTATCTTAGAAGAGGTTAATATAGAACTCTGGGAATACGGTCTTTATGTATATTACATAATAGCATCTTCGGAAGCAAGCGCAAATTTGGCAAGGTATGATGGCGTGAGATATGGGAGAAGAGCAAAAGCTGATAGTATCAGAGACCTTTATCTTAAAAGCAGAAGTGAAGGATTCGGGAATGAGGTTAAAAGAAGAATTCTGTTAGGAACCTTTTCACTAAGCTCAGGCTTTTATGATGAATACTACATGAAAGCAGTTAGTGTTAGAAATAAAATAGCCTTCGAAATAAAAAACATATTTGAGAAATTTGATTATCTCATACTTCCTACCACACCGGAGACAGCCTTTAAAATAGGAGAAAAAGCAGAAGACCCTATTAGCATGTACTATTCAGACTATTTCACCATACCCCCAAGTCTTGGAGGATTTCCTGCAATAAATGTTCCCTTTAAAATAGGAAAAGAGAGCAATCTTCCGATAGGATTTCAAATAGTAAGCAATTATTTGAGAGAGAGAAATCTCTTAAGCCTTGCTAATTTCTATGAAAATGAGATAAAATTTGAGAATAAAATTATTAGGAGGTTTTGAGTATGAAGAAGAAGTATTTATTAGCGGCAGTTTTAGTTTTTTCAATGGTCTTTGTGATTTCCTGCAGCAAGCCAGAAGAGGTTTTCTTGAAAAAGTATTTTAATGCAGTCCAGATGCAGGATAAGGATACTATGGCAGCTATGGCTGTTGAGCCTGTTTCATTTGCCAAACCCTTTACTTTTAAAGTAAAAACAATAGGAGAACTCCAGGAAGGAGAAACAGAGTTCGCAGAAGCTGTAAAAAAATATCAGGAAATAACAAAAAAGCTTGAGGATTTAAAACCTCAGGTTTTAGATACTAATGATGAACTTGAGGCTGCAAAAGCTGACCTTGCAAAGGTAAGATCTTTTAGAAAGAAAAAAGAATTGAAGAAAAAAGTGGAAGAGCTTCAGAAGAAAAAGGATGGTCTTTTTAATCAGTATAAAGAACTTCAAAAAGAAAAACAGGCTGCAAAAGAGCATCTTGATGCAGTAGTAACAATAATAAAGAAATCTTTAGGCGAAAGAGTTGAACTCGAAAATGCAAATATCAAAAAACAATTTAAAGATGTTATCATAACAGTAAACAGTGCTTCAGGAGCAAAAGATTTTAAGGTTATCTTTGTCAGATATCTTCTCGATCTTGGGAATAGAACCCAGAACGGAAGATGGATAATTTTTAAATTTGAGCCTCTTAGCTAATTAGTTGTTGACAGAGGAAAATAAGGCTGATATAATACGATAACTTTTTGGGCCGTTAGCTCAGTCGGCAGAGCACCGGCCTTTTAAGCCGGGTGTCGCAGGTTCGATCCCTGCACGGCTCACCACGCCCCTGTCGTCTAGCCAGGTTAGGACATCGCCCTTTCAAGGCGGCAGCACGGGTTCAAGTCCCGTCGGGGGCGTTTTTTTTTATTTTTATGAGGGGAAAAAATGAGTGAAAAATTTGTAAAAGAAATTCCGCCTAAAAATAAAGATATATCAAAATGGTATATAAGTGTAATACGAAAAGCTGATCTCGTTGACTATGCTCCCGTAAAGGGAATGATGGTCATAAAGCCTTCAGGTTATGCAATTTGGGAAAATATTCAAAAAATTTTAGATAAAGAATTTAAAAAGACTGGCCACACAAACGCTTATTTTCCTCTTCTTATTCCAGAATCACTTTTAAACAAAGAAGCTGAACATGTGGAAGGCTTCAGCCCTGAAGTGGCGTGGGTTACAATGGGAGGTTCCGAAGAGCTTGAAGAAAGACTTGCAATAAGGCCTACATCAGAATCAATAATTTGCTCTATGTATTCAAAATGGATAATGTCATGGAGAGATCTTCCTGTTCTTATCAATCAATGGGTTAATGTTCTCAGATGGGAAAAGATAACAAGACCATTTTTAAGAACAACAGAGTTTTTGTGGCAGGAAGGACATACGGCTCACAGGAATAAAGAAGAGGCAATGGAAGAAACATTAAGAATAATAAACATATACAAAGATTTTATTGAAAATGTGCTGGCAATTCCTGTAATTATGGGTAAAAAATCCGACAAAGAGAGATTTGCCGGTGCTGTTGAAACATATACAGTTGAGGCTCTTATGCCTGATGGCAAAGCTCTTCAGGCTGGCACATCTCACTATCTCGGAGAAAACTTTTCAAAGGCATTTGACATTAAATATGAAGATAAAGATAACACACTAAAGTATGTACACCAAACATCATGGGGAGTCTCAACAAGGCTCATAGGAGGCCTTGTATTAACACATGGAGATGACAATGGTCTCGTTGTCCCTCCTAAAGTTGCTCCTACTCAGGTTATTATAATACCAATCTCAAGAGGAAACTGGAAAGAGACTGTTCTTCCGGTAGCGGAAAAGGTAAAAGAAACACTTGAAAAAGAAAATATTAGAGTAAAACTTGACGAAAGAGAAGAGTACACCCCCGGATGGAAATTTTCCGAATGGGAAATGAGAGGAGTACCTCTAAGAATTGAGATAGGGCCAAAGGATATAGAAAAAAATCAGGCTGTTTTAGTAAGCAGAGTTAACAGAGAAAAAAGGTTTATATCCATAGATAAGCTCGTGGATGAAGTTAAGAAATTTTTAGATGATATCCAAAATGGTCTTTTTGAAAAAGCTAAAAAATTCAGGGACGAGCATACAAAAAGCACGGAAAATATTGAAGAATTCAAAAATTATATGAAAGAGGGAAGAGGCTTTATTAAGGCACCTTGGTGTGGAGATGAAAAGTGTGAACTTAAGATAAAAGAGGAAACCACTGCCACAATAAGAACAATTGGAGAGGAAGCAAAGGAAGTCCAGAAGTGTATAGTATGCGGAAAACCCGCAAAATTCGTGCCTTTTTTTGCAAAATCTTATTAAAAAATTGAATAATCTCAAAGAATTAATAGAAGAATTAAAAAGAGACGGAATAAAGGATCAAAGGATTCTTGAAGCATTTGAAAAATATCCGAGAGAGCTATTTGTCTCAAAAGATGTCAAGAATTTTTCTTACCAGAATTCCCCTCTCCCAATCGGGCATTCCCAGACAATCTCACAGCCTTACATTGTTGCTTATATGACAGAAAAATTAGAAATTAAACCTGAAGACAGAGTACTTGAAATTGGAACCGGTTCCGGGTTTCAGACAGCAATTCTCTCTCACCTTGCAAAGGAAGTTTTTTCGGTTGAAAGAATAATAGAGCTTTATGAATCAGCAAAAAAGAGATTGGAAGAGCTATGTATTAATAATGTTAAGTTAAAATTGGGTGATGGGAAAGAGGGATGGCTTGAGTATTCTCC
>CAZWJH010000097.1:0-8298 GCA_964634755.1 uncultured Clostridia bacterium | reverse complement strand
CGAAATACTTGATTTTATTACCCTTTTCAAGCACAAAATTTTTCGGGACAGTAATAGCTCTGCTCCCTTTCCCTTGAACTTAGCTTTTTATGATGCTAAACTTTTAAAATGAGTAAGTTTTTAGTAATTGTATTATTTTTAGGGATTTTTGGGGTTTATATTTTTGCTCACTATTTGATTTTTAAGGATATTATTTTGATTTTTGGTATTAATAGTATTAAATTAAAAGTTATTTTAGAAATTTTTATAGCTTTTTCCGGTTTAAGCTTTTTTATCTATGAGATTTCGGTTAAATTTTTCAGATTGGGATTTTTGCAGTATTATTCCTCTGTATGGATGGGTTTTATAACACTTTCCTTTGTATTTTTTATTTTGATTTGGGTGTGGGACTTAATAGGTTTGCCTTATGCTAAAGTTTTTGGTTTTTTTACACTATTTTTGGTTTTAATTTTAATGATTATTTCTGTTAAAAACGGGCTTAAATTGCCTGAGGTGAAAAAGATTGAAATTGTGTATAAAGACCTTCCACCTGCTCTCGATGGCTATAAAATAGTTCATCTTTCCGATTTGCATTTGGGAAGTGTTAAAGCAAGAGGATGGAGTAAGAAAATTGTTAAAATTGTGGATTCTCTTAATCCTGACCTTATTTTGGTCACAGGAGATCTTATTGATAGGGGAGCCGGTCATATTAGAGAGGGTTTTTATGAACTAAAAAAACTTAAAGCCAAAGAGGGAATATACGCTGTTACAGGAAATCATGAGTTTTATTCAAACTACAATCTTTTTCTTAAATTAACCGAGGAAACGGGAATAAATAAAATAAGCAATAAGTGTGTAAAAATTAATGAGCATCTTGAAATTCTGGGGATGGATGATCCTGAGCTCAGGGCTTTTTTGAAGAAAGATATTGAACTTGAGGATATTATCAAGAATTGCTCTGATGAAAGATTCAAAATTTTTCTTTATCATAGACCGGAAAAATTTGAAAAGGCCGTGAGTTTGGGAATTAACCTTCAGCTAAGTGGACATACCCACAATGGACAGATTTTCCCCATTAATTTTATAGTTTCTGCTGTTTACAAATATCATTATGGACTTTTTAAGCTTAAAAAGTCTTACATTTATACTACTTCAGGTATTTCCACATGGGGCCCTCCGATGAGGCTTTTTTCCGAAAATGAGCTTCCTCTTATTATTTTAAGGAGGGGAGAATGAAAGTTATTGTTTTTGGAGTCGGTAGGCAGGGTGAAAGGATTTTGGAGCTTTTGGTTTCAACTGATAAATATGAAGTTTCTGTTTTTGACAAATCGGTTAGAAGATTAAAATATATTGAAAAAAAATATGAAAATTCCGTTGAGGTTTTGAACAATGTGCCTGAACTTAAAACTCCTGATTTTAACTCTTTCTTAAAACCCTTTGATATTATTGTGGATGCTCTTCCTTCCGTACATTCTTATGGATTAATGAAAAAAGTTGTTGAATCCGGCAAAAAGATGGTAAGTGTTTCATACCTTGAAGAGGATTTTATAAAATTTGATGGAGATGCTAAGAGTAAAGGGGCCTTAATAATCCCGGATTGCGGAGCAGCTCCCGGACTTTCCCATCTTTTGGCAGGCTATTCTGCGAAAAGGCTTAAAAACCCCAAAAGTGTTATTATGAAAGTTGGAGCTATTCCGAAAGAGCCGGTTCCTCCATTTAATCATAATATAACATGGTCAGCCTTTGATCTCATACAGGAGTACATAAGGGATGCCAAGATTAAAAATAATGGAAAATTTGTAAATATAAGACCTCTTTCTAAAATTTTTAAGGAAAAGGTGTTGGAAATGGAACTTGAATCCTTTTATACTGATGGAGTAAGATCATTTTTTACTTCATTCCCTGAAATTCCGGAAGTTGAGGAGAGAACTTTGAGGTACAAGGGGCATCTTGATTTTATGAAAGCTCTTGAAGTAACAGGTTTTTTAACCAATGAAAGGATTGAAACGGATAATTTTGATTTAATCCCTTCGGAATTTTTGGCCTATCTTTTTGAAAACAGGTTTAAAAAACTTCCTGAAGAGGATATATTTTTAATGGAGATTTTAGTAAGTAGTGATGGTAAAAAAGAGATTCATACTTATTTGATGGAGTATGATAATGAAAACAGAGTATCCGCTCTTGTTAATTCTGTCGCAATAACAGCTTTTGTTATGATTGAGATGATAGCAAATGGTGAAATAACCGAAAAAGGTGTTTTCCCCCTTGAAAAACTTGCAAATGATGATATATATAAGAAAATGATAAAAACCCATGAAGATTTAGGAGCAAAATACAGATTTGAGATAAAAAATGAAGAAGGATGAAGAGCTTAAACTTTTAAAGGAAGCATTTGAAAAATTTGTCAAAGCCTCAGGAGAACTTCAATCCTCTTATAATGAACTTAAAGAGAGAGCGAAAAATCTGGAGCTTGAGCTTAAGGTTGTTAACAGAAAGCTGAAGAAAAGCCTTAAGGAAAAGGAAAAACTATCCTCTTATTTAAGCAATATAATTGAAGGAATAAGCTTGGGTATTTTAATACTTGACAACAGAGGTAAGATTACTCTTTTTAATAAAAAAATAGAGGGAATAATTCCTTGTATTGATAAGGATAAGAATATAAAAGAGCTTGATAAAAACAGTATTACCGAAGAGCTTATGCAAGCAGTGGAAAATGGAGAAGATTTTGAAAAAGAGATAGTTTTTTCTGGAAAAATCTATCTTCTCTCTTTCGGAAAGCTTAAAGGTAAAAAGAGGAAAATAGGTTATTACATAATATTGAAAGATATTAGTGATATGAAGGAGCTTGAAAAGGAGATTTCCCGGGCAAACAGATTGAGAGCCATGGGGGAGATGGCAGCTGAACTTGCCCACGAAATCCGAAACCCACTTGGTTCCATAGAGCTTTATGCTTCCATGCTGGAGGAAGATCTGAAATCTGCAAAACTTAGCACTGATTATATTAAATTCATAAGAGAGGAGATTAAAAAGCTAAATTCTCTTGTGACCAATATTTTACTTTTTACAAGGGATATTGCTGTTTCAAAAACAGAGGTTAATGTTAAAAATTATATTAAAAACATATTAAATCTTATTAAACCTCTTGCAAATTCTGATGATATAAAAATTTCATTTAACACAAAGGAAAAAACAGCCTTTTTTGATCCTGAGCTTTTTGAAAGAGTATTTTACAATCTTTTGTTAAATTCAATTCATGCTTTAAAAGGGATTTCCTCCCCGGAAATTTCCATAAAATTTTACAAAGAAAAGAGGAATCAGATTTTTGTGGTTAAGGATAATGGAAAGGGGATGGACAGGGAGATTCTTGACAAAATTTTCAACCCCTTTTTTACGACAAAGGCAAAAGGAAGCGGACTCGGTCTTAGTGTTGTTTACAGAATTGTAAGGGCTCATGATGGTAAAATTTCGGTAAAAAGTGAACCGAGAAAAGGTACTGAAATAATCATTGAAATTAAGGAGGGTTAAGGTGATAAAGGATATTTTAATTGTTGATGATGAAGTTAGTATGGCAAAGGCTATGGCAGAGGCTTTGAAAAGACTTGATTATGAAACAGATGTTGTCCATTCCGCAGGAGAGGCTCTTGAACTTTTTGATAAGAATATTTACAAAGTTGTCGTAAGTGATGTCAGAATGGAAAAGATGAGCGGAAAGGAACTTTTAAAGAAAATAAAAAAGCTTTCCCCAAAAACCGCCGTTATTTTGGTCACAGCTTACGGAACCGTTAAGGATGCTGTTGAAGTTATGAAAGAAGGAGCATCGGATTACATATTAAAACCCTTTTCAGCTGAAAAACTTCAGCAAACAGTAAAAAGATATTTTCCTGCGGATTTTTCACCTGTAAGGATAAAGGAGCTTGCATACAAGAGCAAAAGTATGGAGAAGGTTATGAATCTTGCTGAAAAGGCTGCGACAACAGTTGCTCCTGTTCTTATAAGAGGGGAAAGCGGAACAGGAAAAGAGATGCTTGCAAGATACATTCACAATAAAAGTTCAAGAAAAGATAAACCTTATATAGCTGTGAACTGTGCTGCAATACCTGAAAATCTTCTTGAATCAGAGCTTTTTGGTTATGAAAAAGGAGCTTTCACAGGGGCTGTTAGCTCCAAACCGGGGAAATTTGAACTTGCTGACGGAGGGACCTTAGTTTTGGATGAAATCAGTGAACTTCATCCCTCATTACAATCAAAACTTTTAAGGGTGCTTCAGGAGGGCGAGGTTGACAGATTGGGCGGGATAAAGACAATCCCTGTTGATGTAAGATTAATCTCAATAACAAACAAAGAGATTGAAACTTTGATAGATGAAGGAAAATTCAGGGAAGATTTGTTTTTCAGAATAAATGTTATCCCCATAGAAATTCCTCCTTTGAGGGAAAGACCTGAGGATATAGAGTATCTGGCAAGTTATTTTCTTAATCTCTACAAAGAGGAAAGCGGAAAAACAGATTTAAAGATGGGAGCTAAAACGATAAGCCTTCTTAAAGAATACAATTGGCCCGGAAATGTAAGAGAATTGCAAAATATAATTCAAAGGGCTGTAATCTTTGCCGAGGGAAAAGAGATAAAGCCAGAGGATTTGTTTATTACGGAGAAAAGTAACAAGATAAAGCTTTCAGATGAACTTTTGAGATTGGATGAGATGGAAAGAAGAATGATAATTATGGCATTGAAAAGGACACTTGGCAATAGAAAAAAGGCGGCTGAGATTTTGGGAATCTCAGAGCGAACTTTGAGAAATAAGGTTAAAGAGTATGGGGTTGATATTGAGAAGCTATTAAGAGAGAGAGTGGGATAGGAAGCATCTTATAGTTGGTGATTGGTGATTAGCTCATGGTAAAGCTTCATAGGTAGTAATCGGTGATTAGCTTACAATAAAGCCTCATAGTTTGTAACCAGTAATTGGTTTCCAATAAAGCCTCATAGTTGGTAGCCGGTAATTAGCTCACAATAAAGCTTCATAATTAGGGATTAGTTTCTCATTATCAGTCAAGCATCTTTAGACAACCCCGCTACACTCCGTCTCTTTTGGCTCGCAGTAATTTAGGCTTTCTATCTTCTCCTAAACAGGTTAATATGAATTTTGGATTTAGAAGAGAATAATAATTTTTGCGCAAAATTTTCATGTAAAAGTATTATTGACAGCAAAAAATAAATTTGATAATTTTAAACCAAGGAGAAAAAATGGGGTAAATAAGCCTTGTTATATTGATAATTATAAATTAAAAAGGGGAAGATTATGAAAAGATTATCTTTGTTTTTAATTATAATTTTATTTTGTCTCCAGCTTTTTTCTCAATCATTTGAAGAAATAAAAAAGAAAGCGGAAAAGGGGGATATCGACTCACAATATAACCTTGCTCTAATGTATTTTTATGGGAAAGGGACTCTTAAAAATTTAAAACGAGCCTTCTATTGGTTTAAGAAGAGTGCTGAACAAGGGCATGGAGTAGCACAATATTTTGTTGCTTCCATGTATTATGAAGGAATTGCAACAGAGAAAGACTTCAGAGAAGCTTTTTATTGGTTTAAGAAGAGCGCTGAACAAGGCTATGCAGCTGCTCAGTTTTTTCTTGCTATTATGTATTACAAGGGGAAGGGAACAGAGAAAAATCTAATGAAAGCTTTTTATTGGATGAAAAAGAGTGCTGAACAAGGGTATGATAAAGCCCAATATAATCTTGCTCTTATGTATTACAAGGGAAAAGGGATAAAAAGAGATCTAAAAAAGGCTCTTTTTTGGTACAAAAAGAGCGCTGAACAAGGAGTCGCAGAAGCACAATACAATTTAGGTGTAATGTATTTGGAAGGTAAAGGTACTTCTATAAATTTTAAGCGAGCGTTTTATTGGATAAAAAAGAGTGCTGAGCAAGGTTTGGACAAAGCTCAATTTAACCTTGCTTTGATGTATGAGAAGGGCATGGGAATACCGAAGAATGAAAAACAAACATTTTATTGGTATGAAAAAAGCGCTGAAAATGGGAATAAATTAGCCCAATATAATGTAGCGTTAATGTATTTCAAAGGTAGAGGAACATTTAAAGATATAAATAAAACATTTTATTGGATGAAAAAGAGTTCAGAGGGGGGAGTTGCAAGGGCTCAAGTATTCCTTGGTGTTATGTATTATTTTGGAATAGGGACATTAAAGAATAAAAAACAAGCAGCATACTGGATTAAAAAAGCCTATGAAAATGGAGAAGAAAAAGCCAAATTATTATGGGATAAATATGATCTGTGGAAATATCAATAAAAATTTTTAGAGTAAGTTATATTTCTAAAATTTAAAATAAATAGTCTTTCCATATTAATATTACAATTTATCAAGCAATTCTTTTTTCTTTTGTTCAAATTCTTCTTCACTAATGATACCTGAATCTTTAAGCTCTTTCAGCTTTTTTATTAAAGCTAAAATTTCTTCTCCACTTTTTTGTTCAATTAAAACTTTATTTTTTTCTTTTTTCTTTATTTGCTCTTGTTTTTCTTGCTCTTGTTTTTTTAATATTCTTTCTATTTCTTTTCTATTAATCCTCTTTAAACCCAAGAAAGAAAGCCTAACTGAAAGAAACAAAAAGAATATTAATATCAAAATACCTACCTTCCATTTAACATTATAAAAAGAGTAATAATCAATTATAGCAATAGGAAGGATAATCAGGGAAATTATCAATAAAGGAATTGTAATTGTTAATAAATCTCTGAAAATTTTCAAATAGGGATCATTGTCTAATAATTCTTTAATAATGAGGTAACATATCCATAAAAGACTAAAAAATATTAAGAATAAAAAAGTATAATAATTAAATTTAAAAAACTTAACTGGATCATTAATAATTTTTTTTACGCCGCTGAAACCGTATTTTTTAGATTCATAAACTTCAAAATATGGTAAAAACATTGACAAAAGTTCAATTACTGAAAAAAACAGAATTGAAAGCAAATATTTTTGTTTTAAGTTTTTAATTGGCATTTTACCCCCTTTTTACAAATTTCAAAATCAGAAACAGATTCATTATTAAATTCAATGTAAAAACCAAATTTATAATTTAATTGATTAGTAAATGCTTCTAATTTTTTTATATCATATTTTTTAGAAGAATTATTTTCTTCTTTTTTAACCTCAATAACGAGTAAATTATCTTCATTATTTCCTCTTTTGTGAATTATAATATCGGGATAAACTGTTGTTTGTTTTAAATCCGTAGATTTAGTGTCTTTTATTTCCAATTTTAAGTTTTTTGTTATGTAGATTTCATCTTTTAGCATTCTATTATATTCGCAATCCACATAATAATCTTGAAATTCTCTTTGTAAATATTCTGCAAGTTTGTGTGTAATCGATCTCTCATTTACTCCTTTTTTTAAAAGAAATTGTTCTTTTTTTAGAAAAACAAATAAAGCTTTTATAAAATCACTAATTCTTGGGAAATTTTCTTTTTTTAATTTTTTATTTATCTCATCTTTTCTCATTCTTTCCCCTTTCATGTTTTTAATATAACTTTTTTCTTTGTATCTTGCAAGTATATACATTCATTATGGTTATTTATCACAATATTCTTATATAAAATAGTTGACCTTTTTCTTATTTAAAAACAAATAAAATTTCTCTTGACAACAAAATTTTGGTATGATAATTTTTGACAATAGGAATGAAAAATGAAGAGAGTGGGAAAAGGAAATAAAACCAAAAAGAAAATAGATATTTATAAAAAGCAAAATTTTTTATTTAAATATTTAGTTTTAATTATATATGTTAAAGAGAGGTAAAAATGAAAAAGTTATCATTAATTTTCTTTATTATAATATTATTCCTTTCCCAATTATTTTCAGAATACTTTAATGAAATAAAAAAGAAAGCGGAACAGGGGGATGCGGAAGCTCAATATAACCTTGCATTAATGTACCACTATGGGGTAGGAACATTAAAGGATTTAAAACAAGCTTTTTATTGGTATAAAAAGAGTGCTGAACAGGGAAATTCTGACGCTCAATATAGTCTTGCGTCGATGTACGACAACGGAGAAGGGATACCGAAAGACAAAAAGAGGGCTCTTTACTGGTATAAAAAGAGTGCAAAACAGGGTAATATAGACGCTCAAGTTTATCTTGAATTGATAGGGATACTAAAAGATAAAAAAAAGGCTTTTTATTGGTATAAAAAGAGTGCTGAGCTGGGAGATGCAAAAGCTCAATATAATATAGCTTTGATGTATTTAAATGGGGAGGGCGTACAAAAAGATTTGAAGCAGGCTTTTTATTGGT
>CAZWJH010000096.1:0-8355 GCA_964634755.1 uncultured Clostridia bacterium | reverse complement strand
TTTCTTTTCCTATCTGGCTAAAAGCTCTAACATCCTTTGGGAAACAGCTCCCACCATAGCCTATTCCAGCCCTTAAAAAATCCTTACCTATTCTCTTATCATACCCCATACCTTCTGCTACTTTTTCAACATCAGCACCTGTTGCTTCACACAAATCCGCTACCATATTTATATATGAAATTTTCATTGCAAGAAAGGAGTTTGAGGCATGCTTTATAATTTCAGCTGTATTGGGGTCAGTAACGACAAAGGGCGCATCTATACCTTTGTAAAGTTCCCTTAACATATTTTCTGCCTTTTTACTACTCACTCCTATAACTATTCTGTCAGCATTGAAAAAATCATAAAGGGCTGTACCTTCTCTCAAAAACTCAGGATTGGAAGCAACTTCAAGCTCCACATCATGTTTATTGTAAAGATTAATTGTCTTAATTATCTGTTGGGAAGTTTTCACGGGAACAGTGGATTTTTCCACTATAAGTTTATAATCTTTTGCATTTTTTGCTATTTCTCTTGCAACTCTTTCAACATAGCTTAAATCAGCTTTTCCATCAGTTCTTGAAGGTGTTCCAACACAGATAAAAATAATCTCTCCATGCTTTATTGCTTCTTTTATGTCAAAAGTAAATGACAATCTGCCGTTTTTAATATTTCTTTTAAGAGCTTCCTCAAGTCCTTCCTCATATATCGGAGATTTTCCTTTTTTATAGTATTCAACTTTCTCCTTATTATCATCCATTCCAACAACATTATGTCCCAATTCTGCAAGGGAAACAGCAGTGATTATGCCTACATATCCGACGCCTATTACGGATACTCTCATCTTACCTCCTAATATTGGACGGTAGGGGATTTGAACCCCCGACCTTGGCGTTGCGAACGCCACGCTCTCCCAACTGAGCTAACCGCCCAAAAGTAGGAAATTTTATGATAAAGAGGTAAGTTTGTCAATCAAAAGAGGCTGGTTGTCAAATTATTACAATTACAAATTCATTATATTTACACACAATTTTTTTCTACTAATATGAAATAAAAAAGGAGGAAAAAGGAAATGGCAGGGAAAAGAGAGAATTTTCTTTTTTCAAAATTATTTTTTGTTCTTGTTTTAGTATCACTCTTCGTATACTGCGGAAACTCTCAAGGCAAATTTTCAGGAGAATATGAGCTTAATTCAGGAAACACAATATTAAAATTAACTTTCAGTGAAGATAGTAATGGTTTATTAAAGGGAACTCTCTCCGGAAACAATGGAGTGAGCTTCACTCTTGAAGGGATAGCCAAAGGAGAGACAGCAGAAGGAAAATGTAAAGGAAGAGGTTTGAAACTATTTTTTGAAGCAAAGCTCAAAGATAATCAATTAATTCTTGATTTTATAGAACCGAGAAAAAACAATAAACCGGATTATTCAAAGACAAAAAGACTTGCATTTACAAAAAAACCAGAAGGTACTGAAATTGCAAATAAAATTATCCCCCAAAATACATTGCCCAACAAAAATGATTTGGAAAATACAGAAAATACAAAAGTAAACAGGAATCTTTCCGGAGAAAACTATAGTGAAAATCTTTCATCAAAAACTATTTCAAATCCTTCGTGGGGCTTTAATGTTAAAGTTTCAAGTGGATGGAAGTTTAAAAAAGGAGCAAATGCAATTATATTGGGACACGACAGAATAGCCGGCGCCATTTTTGTTTTTCCCCACATATTAAACAATATTTCACAGGTGAGAAATAATCTTGCTCAGGGAATTTCAAATGAAAGTATGAGACTTTATCTTTCGGGAAACATAGTTTCCGTCTCAAATAACATACTCTCCGGAGATTACAGCGGAACACTGAATGGTACTCCTGTTAAAGCAAAAGGATACGGAACGCTTTCACCCCATGGTGAAGGAGCTTTTATCATTGCCATTACAACTCCTGATAAATACGGGAAAGAGCTTGTTTCAGCAGCTCTTCTGCTTACAAAGAGAATAACATATAACAAAACACAAAACACCAATCTTATACAATACTTCGCAGGCACATGGAAAACCGTTACAAAAAACACGGAAACAATAGCTGTTCTTTACCCGAACGGAAGATTTTCAATGAGGTACTCAAGTGCTTACAGTGGAACCAACGGAGGTTGGGGAGCCGCAGGTGATGAAAACTCTTCGGGCAAATGGACAGTGAGGGGAAACAGAAGACAGGGAGTTCTTATTCTAACTTATACCAACGGAGGGCAAGAAACAATTAATTATTATGTTCACACGAAAAATGGGGAAACTTACTGGAGAGAATACTATTTCAGAGGAACTTTATACTGGAAAGTTAGGTAATGCCTCCCCATTAAACAAAAAAAAGGAATTATTTTTTACTTTTCTCTATTCCAAGAAGTTCAACCTCAAAAACCAAAAGCTTGTTGGGACCAATAACATTCCCTGCTCCTCTTTGGCCATAGGCAAGTTGGGAAGGGATATAAAATTTGTATTTTGACCCCACTTTCATAAGCTGAAGACCCTCAGTCCATCCGGGAATTACTTTGTTAAGCTGAAATTTGGCAGGTTGGTTTCTTTTATAGGAGCTATCAAACTCCTTTCCATTAAGAAAAGTTCCTTTGTAATGAACAATAACGACATCCTCTGGCTTTGGGGAAGGTCCTGTCCCCTCTTTTAATACTTCATATTGAAGACCACTTACCGTAACCTTTATGCCGGGTTTGTTTTTATTTTTCTCAAGAAAGTTTTTTTCCTCAGCAAGATTTGCCTCTGCTTCGGCTTTCCTTTTTTCCATGTTTTTTTGAATAAGCTCTTTCTGAAAAGAAGATAATATCTCTCCTACTTCCTTTTCACTCATCATTGATTTTTTACCTTCAATTGCATCCCTAACACCCTTTATCAAAGCTTCCTTATCAATATCAGAGGATAAGCTTTTTATATTGTTTCCAAAATTGTATCCCATTGCATAGCCTCTTTTGGCTGCCGTGGTTTCAAGAGATACCTTTTTTTCATTTTTTACTTTTTTACATCCGAAGGATGCAAAGATAAAAGTAAATGCAACAAAAACAAGAAAAATCTTTTTCATTTCACACTCCTTTATTTTTTATAATATAAAAACTATATCAGAATCCCCTCTTTCTCTCAAGCTGTTTTTTAAGGAACTTCAACACCGGCAAATATCTCTTTGATAATATCATCAGTTGAAAGATTCTCAGCTTCTGCTTCAAAAGTGGGAATTATCCTGTGCCTTAAAACATCATAGCCAATATCCTTAATATCATCGGGAATCACAAACCCACGACCTTTAAGAAAAGCGAGAGCTTTTGCTCCCTTTAAAAGATATAGAGAAGCTCTTGGCGATGCTCCGAAATCAATGTACTTTTTAAGATTTTCAAGCTTGTAATCCTGAGGATTCCTTGTGGCAAAAACAATCCTCAATATATAATCCTTAATCCCTTCATCAACATATATCTGCTCAATTGTTTTCCTGACTCCCAAAATTTCACTTGCCTTTATTACCCTGTTTATCTCAATTTTTGTATCTTTCTCATAAAGTTCAAGAATCTTTCTCTCTTCTTCCATCGTAGGATAATCAACTTTTAATTTTAACATAAACCTGTCCGTTTGAGCTTCAGGCAAAGGATATGTTCCTTCCTGCTCTATCGGATTTTGAGTTGCCATAACAAAAAATGGTTCAGAAAGCTTGTGGGTCTCATCTCCTATGGTAACCTGTCTTTCCTGCATTGCTTCAAGCATTGCCGATTGAACTTTTGCCGGAGCTCTGTTAACCTCATCAGCAAGTAAAACATTCGTAAATATGGGACCCTTTTTAGGATAAAATTCCCCGCTTTTATGATCAAAAATCAAACTTCCGGTAAGATCTGAGGGTAAAAGATCCGGTGTAAATTGAATCCTTTTAAAATCAAGCTCCATCGCATCGGCAATAGTACGAACAGCAAGAGTTTTTGCCAGACCCGGCACTCCCTCCAGAAGGATATGCCCATTTGTAAAAATCGCAACAAGTATTCTTTCTATCATATAGTCCTGTCCGACTATCCTCTTTTTAACTTCTGTTTTAAGTACAGAAACAAAAGCTGATTTTTCCTTGATCATCTCATTTATGGCTGATATTTCCATATTAACCTCCAAGTGGATTTAGTATAACAAAAGGTATTTTTTTTATCAAATCTTATAAGCCCGAAAGCTTCCGAGCATCTAAGCCGAACAGCTGAGCAGCAACTTTCGACTTTTAACTTTTTACTTTCAACTTCTTTACTTTCAACTTTTAACTATATTATAAATCTCTCTTCTATGACCTACAAAATGAATTGTGATTTTTAGTAGTCTCTTATCAACAGTATAGATAACCCTGTAATCCCCAACTCTTAATTTATAAAATTCTCCCAAGTTAGCCTTCAAAGCTAAAGGTTTTATAAAATCAAAATTTTCCCCGAGCCATTCAATTTTTGAAAGAATTCTTTTTATTACACTTTTATCTATTTTCAATAAGCTTTCTTTTGCTGTTTTTGTGAAATTTATGTCGTATATCAATTTATTCAATCTCTTTTTTCATATCTTCAATGGAAAATAAATCTCCGTTTTCTTCTTCCTCTTTGCTTTTCTTTAATACTTGATGAAACTCTTCTCTCACTTCCAAACCATAGTCAGGATCAAAGTATTCCTCAAGCACTTCTTTCATTATTTTTTTTAGCTTTTTTTCGGTTAAAATATCTTCTTCATTTCTTAACATTATTTATTCCTCCTGTTATTAATATAGCTTTACAATTATAAGATGTCAAGAAATTTCCGAACAAGACAGGCTCCGGGCTTAATGATTTTTAAGAAAGCTTAATACTTTTTTTACCGGAAGAGAATCCACTCTGTGCCCCTTAAAACCTTTCATTGTCTCTGCTTCAAAAAGCGAATTTAAAATTGCCTCCTCGGTTGCTTCTATTACAGCTTCAAAAAGAGGACTCATTGCACCATTTCTAAGAACTTCTATCTTTCGCAATTTTAATTTTGACCTGTATCTTATTCTCAAATTTTTTGCAGTTGAAAAAGCAATCACATAATCTCCACTTCCATTGGAACTTATTCCCCCTGTCCTCGCAAAGCCTAACATAGCCCTTTTAGCAAGTCTTAAAAGATTTCTGTAAGTTAAAGGAGCGTCCGTGGCAACAATTATCATACATGAGCCATCGGGAGAATAGTTTAACTTACCATTAAGATAATACTTATTAAGAAGGATTCCAACAGGAATTCCCTTTATTTGAAGAATACCACCGAAATTTGTCTGAACCAGAACTCCAACAGCATAGCCTCCGAGATTTTTTGGCAAAACCCTTGAAGATGTCCCTATCCCTCCTTTAAAACCAAAACAGATAGTACCTGTCCCTGCTCCCACATTCCCCTCTTTTACCTTTCCGCTTTTTGCATTTTTTATTGCATATATCACATCACTTTTTTTAACGGCTCTTTTCTGTATATTATTCAGCCAGCCATCATTGGTTTCTCCTACAACAGGATTTATTGAGCGAACACTTTTATTTTCCGAAAATGAAAGAGTATAATCAATCAGAGCATCGGCAGCGGTGGGCACACTTAATGTATTTGTCAGGATAATGGGAGTTTCAATATTTCCCAATTCCCTTACCTGAGTATAACCTGCAAGTTTACCAAAGCCATTTCCCACATATATTGCAGCCGGCACTTTTTCCGTAAAAATATTACCACTGTGCGGAAGAATTGCCGTAATGCCTGTTCTTATATCCTCTCCCCTTATTATTGTCTTATGACCTACCAAAACTCCTTTCACATCGGTAATTGCATTACACTCTCCTGTTTTCAAAACACCTATCTTTATCCCATAATCCCTTATCCTGCCTCCGGAAAAAAGGGAGGAGGTAAATAAAATTAAAATTAACATCAATCTCCGTTTTTTCATTTTTTACCTCTCCGGGATAATCTCTATTTTGTATTTAATCTTTGAAAAATCTTCCATCTTATTATAATTAAGAGTGATATAGGGGAAAAGCTGGTCATCATAAAACTTACTTAAAAAATTGCCAGATTGTCCCGTTGAATTAATCATCAGGGATTTGGAAAAATCGGAGAAATCAAGGATTATTCTGAAAGTTGAAAAATGCGTTACATTAAAATTCTTCCTCGGATTAAAATCAGCCCTTAAAATAGTTGATCTTCCTCCCGCCATATAAAATGGTCCTCTGTTAAAAAAGTATCCCAAAAATTTAACCCTTCCGAGTGGATGAAGATAAAAAACCTTGTGAATGTTTTCCCATCTCAGATTTTCCTTCTCACTATCCTTTTTGTAAATTTCATAGGTCTTAATAAGAGCTCTTTTCACAATCTCTTTAAAACTTTCTTTCTTTTCAGTATTTTTATCATCCACCCAATCTTTAAAACTTTCATCCTCTTCGAATTTCGGATATTTCATAATTCTGTAAATCCAGAAAACCGAAATGAATCTTTTGTCTTTTTTACCCTTTATTTCATCGGAAAAAATCTCATTTGAGAGTTCTTTTTCAAATTTGTAAAAAAGATAAGGTGTTATACCCTTATCCATGTTAAAATTCCAATCAGTTAACTTATTAAAAACAAAAAGCGCCTTTTTATCTTTAAATTTAAAACCCTTTATGGAATTTATTAAAAATTCGGCAGCTTTTGAGTAAGGACTAAGCTGAAGTTTTTTCATATCTTCAATTGAAAATTTTTCCTTTTTATCAAAAAACTCTTTGATTGTATCAGCTCTAAAGGAGATAATGGAATGCTTTGAAAAATTTGGCAGTTTGCTTTCAGGTAAAACAGGGTTGTTTGCAGTTGCTATGTATCCTTTGTCCGGATTTAAGACAATTGGTTTATACTTTTCATTATAAAAACCTTTCCAGCTTTCCTCTGTTTTCGTAACCTCAACCGGCAAACTTCCGTCCCCTTTTGCTCTTATCGGAATAACACCGGAAGGATAATAACCTATGTTACCCTTTGTATCAGCAAAAATAATATTTTGAGCGGGAGCAGTAAAGTGTGAAACAGCCTTTATGAATTCATCAATATTTTTTGCAAAATTCATACCATAAAGAGCTTTGAAAATCTCAGAAGGATAAAGAAAAACAGAGTGCCTTGCCATTATTATTTCATTGCTCTCAATAACAGGACCAAAGACAGATATCTTTACCTTTACAACTCTCTCCCCCTCTCCCTTTACTTTTACTTTTTTTTCAATGATTTTAAATTCTTTCCATTTTCCATCAACAAAATACTGATTTTTGTTTTCAGGATTTATTTTTAAAATATAATAATCTATTACATCTGTTCCGACATTCGTAAATCCCCAGCCAACATACCTGTTTCTTCCTATTACAATAAAAGGAGTCCCTGCTATTGTATTTCCGGAAAGTTCAATATCAGTGCCTTTTACCTTCCCTATGAGCTGATAAAAATACCCAGGAAATCTGTTAGGAAGATGGGGATCATTTGCAAGGAGTGGAAAGCCACTTATTGTTCTTTTCCCGGAAACAACCCAATTATCACTTCCAACCTTCATATCTTCTATATTTTTCTCCATATTCATCAAAAACTCTATCTTTTTATCATCATAGATTTTTTCATACTCTTTCTCATTCACTATTGAGCTTCCGAAATTTCCGTAAATCAGCTCCGCCGCCCTTTCCTTTCCCAAAATTCTTACAAGATTCATATTTCTGAGTTCGGAGCCGGAATCTTCTAAAATCATCTCCATATTTTTAAGGATTGTCAGAATATCTCTGACTTCCCACTTCTCAGGTTTATACTTTAGAATCTTAAACTCAATCGGAAGTTTCCCTCTCTTGATAAAAAAATTCACCCCATCACAATAGCTTTTTAAAAGTAAGTAAATCTCAGGATTTTCAGCCACATATTTATATGATTTTTCCATAGATTCCTCTATCAAAAGCTCTTTATGAATTTTATCAGACTCAAATGCAATCTTTCCGAAAATTTCCGAAAGTCTTCCCTCTGCAAGTCTTCTTGCAAGATCCATTTGAAACAATCTGTCCTGAGCATGAACAAAACCTATCGCAAAAAACAGATCTTTCAAACTTTCTGCCTCAATTTTAGGCACCCCCCATTTGTTTCTTTCTATAATAATTTTTTTGTTAACAGATGGACATATCAAAAGACCATTATAATCAGGTGCCGTTCCTTTTAAATACAAAAACCCCAGAGAAATTACCAATAATAGAATAAAAACAATAATAAAAAAAATCTTTTTACCGTATCTCATCTTTCCTCCGTTTTTCTATTCAAGAAAAATATAATAACCGAGATTTTAAATAATATCAATACACAGTTATCCGAAACTTGAAAGCCGAACAGCC